>NZ_NPDR01000004.1:0-300000 GCF_002811765.1 Leptospira saintgironsiae
AGTGTGAGATATTCGCAGTTATATTCTATGTTGAAGTTTATGAAAAGGCCAGAGTTAATCCTCTGGCTTTTTTATGCTTACTTCTTGCTATTATAAGAAAAATGAAGAAATAAAAGACCGAACCCCACCAGGCGTTTGAATTCCATTTCTCTATTGAGTCTTCTTATAAAATTCTCCCAGCAGAAGAAGGCTTGATTCGAATTCTTCAAGATATTCCTCTTTTCCGGTCATAAAATATACCTGGACAGAGCCTTCGTAAGCGATGATCATTTTTCTTGCAAAGGATCGAATTTGTTTCTCAGATAAACCGGAGTTTCTTTGGATCGGATTGGTTCTCAGGTATGCGGAAAAAATTTCCTCCCAATCTTGAATAACATTGCCGATTTCGTTTTCTGCCGAATTTAGTTGTTCATTGTTTGAAAATAAATGAGAAGAGCGGATCTGATTCGAAAATACAGCAAATGGGCAACCTTTTAAACGATACATTTTCGCTTCTCTTTTAAGCGCGATTACCCAAGCGGATACAACTCTTTCGAATTCAGAAAAACGGGAGGTCAGATCCTTGAATACTAGGGCATTCCTTTCTCGCCTTAGTCGAATATATTCCAATCCTAGATCGCCTTTTTCCCGGAAATATTTGTAAAAACTGGCTTTATGTACTCCGGATTCTTTCAGTATATCATTCACTCCAATATTGGCAAAACCACGTTCGTAAAACAATTGGTCGGCGGCTTGAACGATTCTCTCCCTGACTTTCACGGCAGTTGATCCCTTTTTTACTATAAATAGTCTCATCGATTTTAGGAAAGAAAAAGATAAAAAAGTAGACGTTTGCGTCTATTTTTCCGTTGACTTTGGGCTCAGAGGCTGGTAATCCAAAAATAGACTTGAGAGTCTATTTTTGGAGTTGAATGTCATATGAAGCGCATACTAGTTTTAGGAGCTACAGGGGGACTCGGTCGATTTGTTGTCCAAGAGTTAAAGAAGAAAGGTTATTGGATCCGGGTTGTTTCTCGTTCAAATGTTAAACTTAAAGCAATATCCGGATTATTTGATGAATCAGTAATAGGCGATATTTTAGATCGAAAAAGTATCGAGCCTGCAGTTAATGGGATCGATGCGGTAATTTCTTGCGCAGGCGCAAGTTTGAATTTAAAAGATTTTCGAGACAAAAGGACGTTCGAAGAAATTAATCTTCGAGGAAACCTGAACATACTTGAGGCTGCTGTTAGAGCTAAGATTTCTAAATTCGTATACATTTCTTTCCTACGTGTGGAAGGAATACAAGAAACAGAGTATATTAAAAGCCATGATCGCTTTTCTCAAGCCGTTATAGAGTCTGGGATAGATTATACTATAGTAAGACCCACAGCCTTTTTTTCAATTCTTCTCGAATTTTTGCATTTAGCGAAAAAAGGGATAGGATTCGTTATCGGAAGCGGAAAGCCGAAGATCAATCCGATTCATGAGAAGGACGTGGCCAATGCAGTGGTCGAAGCGCTTACTAGTGATTTGAAAGAGATCAATATTGGCGGCCCGGATATTTTTACTCGAGATGAGATTACCGAACTTGCATTAAGAATTTCCGGAATAAATAAAAAGCCGTTCCATATACCAATATTTTTCAATCGGATCTTTGTTCAATTGATCAGGCCTATCAATCCGAGAATTTTTCAATTTATGCAGTTTGGGAACCTCGTTCATACGTTAGACATCATTGGGCCTAAATACGGGACCTTGAAACTAGAGGACTACTTTAAGGAAGAAATAAATGAAGGAGGAGGAGAAATGGATATTAGAAGGTGATTATTTTAAAAATTGTAATCGCGTTAGGGATACGTAGGACGCGTAGCGGACCCCGCAGCCGAAGGCGAGGAGGCCGAAGCGAAGCGTAGTCCGTAGTAGTCCGACCACACTGAATTGGAAAAAATTTCTGTATAAATCTGGAAAGTGTGTGGGAACGCCCTGTATTTTTGTTCAAGAATCCGGATAAAGAGACCTAATAGACTAAGGGTGAATCGAATTTTTATTATATAAACTGCCTTGCTTTTCTTAGCTAATCGATCAGAACTTGATCACAAAAGGTGTGCGGATGGAAGCTATACAAAAAAATACTAAGTTAGAATCGGCAAAAACTTCACTTTGGAAAGAATTGAAAAATGCACTTACTGGATCGGAAGCGGATTATACAAAAATTTCGCTGAGTAAGGCAGTCTTTTTACTTTCTGTTCCAATGGTTTTGGAATTGGTCATGGAGTCTGCATTCGCAGTCGTTGACATTTATTTTGTGGGAGCTTTAGGTCCTTCTGCAGTTGCTGCTGTTGGGCTTACGGAAACGTATTTGTTTCTTCTTTATTCTCTCGCTATAGGAATGTCTACTGCGGTGACCGCGATCATTGCAAGAAGGATCGGAGAAGGAGATAAGGAACAAGCTGGGATTGCTGCGGTCCAATCCGTTTTCCTTTCCATACTTGTTTCGTTACCATTTGCTATCTTCGGAGTTTGGTTCGCGAAAGATCTTCTTATACTCATGGGTGGAGATCCTTGGGTTGTGGAGCATGGATCCCGTTACACACAATGGATCTTTGGCGGAAATATTGTGATCATGCTTTTGTTCGGACTCAATGCGGTTTTTAGAGGCGCTGGTGATGCTGCAATCGCGATGAGAGTATTATGGATTTCTAATGGTCTTAATATGATCCTGGATCCAATTTTTATCTTCGGCTTTGGTCCAGTCCCAGCCATGGGTATAGAAGGTGCTGCGATCGCCACAAATATCGGAAGAGGGATCGGAGTTCTTTTCCAAATCTATCTGCTTCTTAAAGGTGGAAATCATATTCGAGTTCTTCGCTCTCAAATCAGCATTCACTGGGAAATTATTTCTGATATAGTTCGTACTTCCATTGGTGGAATAGGGCAAACTATAATAGGAATGACTTCTTGGATCTTTCTTGTAAGAATTATTTCAGAATTTGGAAGTGAGGCAGTAGCCGGGGCAACGATTGCTCTTAGGATCATGATGTTTACTCTAATGCCTTCTTGGGGGATGTCGAACGCAGTAGCGACTCTAGTGGGTCAAAATTTAGGAGCTGGGAGAGCAGATCGTGCAGAACGATCCGTTTGGATTGTTGGAGTATGGAATATGGTCTTTCTGATCGGAGTTTCCATCTGCTATTTCATTTTCAGAGAATCTCTTGTATCGATCTTTACTGATGATCCAAAGGTGATCTCTATTGGTTCTGAATGGTTGGGTATCGTATCCTATTCTTACTTTGTATATGCTTGGTGGATGGTCAGTGTTCAGGCATTTAACGGAGCGGGAGATACTATGACTCCTACGTTAATCAATCTGGTCTTCTTTTGGGTGTTGCAAATTCCGTTTGCTTATGTTTTGGCGAAAGTCCTTTCATACGGATACTCAGGAGTATTCTGGGCAAGTATGATCACGGAAACTTCTGTGGGATTATTCACTCTTTGGTTATTCAGAAAAGGTGGATGGAAGACTTCTAAGGTTTGATTCGCACTTAGCTTGGCGTTATGGATACGGGAGGGGTGGGAGACACCTCGCCTGCATTTTACGGAATCACTTGGACTTGTACAACTCCGACAATTTGGTTCACATGTAATCCAGGAAATGCGGTCATGCTTTGGTATGCAGGTATCCGAAAGATTACACTCGCATTGCCGACTGTGGATCCTGAAACATTACAACTCATTGGATTGGAAAAAGGGCAACCGTCTAGATAAATGTTGGTACAAGACACGTTGCTTAAGGAGACTCCACTAGTAGTTGCATCAAGACTGAAAGTTGTAGTGGGGCAGCCGGAATATGGATATTGGATATCGATCGAGTAATTTCCGGTAGCCCCTGCTTTGAAAATTACAGAGGTACTTGGAAAATCTAACCAACTAACGGGCTCCACTACTAATGGGGTTGATGATCCCGAGGTTAATAAAAGTAGAAGCGGACTAAGATCGGATTTACTATTTGCATCTTTTTGTAATGAGTCATATAGGAAATAAGTCCCACATTGGACTTGTAAGAATATAAGTAAAATATAGAAGAAGATAGATGCGCGTTTCACTTTTAATTTCCAGAATAGCGCTTAGTTTAACATTTTCGACTATTTGATGCAAGGTGGATTTTTAGATTCAATAAAACTTATGTATAATTTTGGAAACGAGGTAGTTCAATTTCTGCAAGAAATTTCATATGCTTATGCTGCTTTATTGTTCTTGATCGAAAATCTTCTGATCTTCGCCTGTTCTGTGTATATTGGCAATCTATTGTCTATACGTTATGCCCATCGCCGCATCGTTCCTATCCCACCGAAAATCGAGGCAAAAGAGATCCTATTCGCGATCTCTACTATACTCCTTAACACTATTGTTACATTACTCGGCCTTTGGTTTTGGAGAACGGGTTCTATTCAATTTCGTAGCGATATAGGAGTTTTCGCGTTACTCGATATTTTGATCCTTCTTCTGGTTATGGATGCCGGTATGTATTTGCTGCATAGGATAGCTCATATTCCATTTGTTTATCAATTCGCTCATAAAACTCATCATAGATACGATAAACCTCGCCCTTTGACATTATTCGTTCTGAATCCTGTAGAAGCTCTTGGATTTGGAAGCCTCTGGTTATTTGTGCTTTCGGTTTATGATTTCTCTTGGGTGGGGATGGGTATTTATCTCGGACTGAATGTTGTATTCGGCTCAATCGGCCATCTGGGAGTGGAGCCTTTATCTGAGAGATGGCTTCGTTCTAATTTGTTCAATACGCTTACTACTAGCAGTTTTCATGCAAGGCATCATCAAAACGAAGATTATAATTTCGGATTTTATACTTCGATTTGGGACCGGATCTTCGGAACTCTTTCTCCGGAGAACTCGCGTAGCCAAGATTAACCTAACCCGCGAGATCTAAAGTTTAGATTTTTATTGTGGGAATTCCAACAAACAAGAATGCCTTTAGCCTATTCTTAATATCCGTGCGCGGTCATCACTTTCTCAAACTTCTCCAGAAGTTTGTGATCGTCTTGATCGTTTGGATGGAAACCTGGAATATAATATTCTAAAATATAGTAGATCACAGCCCAAGTGAAACCAGGAATACCGAAGAAGAAACGAATATCTCTAACAATCTGAGCCGGATTTGGAATACCAAAATAAAATAGAGCTCTGATTGTACCAACGATCGCTAAAATACCGAGTAGCTGAACTGCAATAGTCATTCCAAGTACCCGAGTAAAATACCCACCACCGGAAGCGCGGTACACATCATACGCCACAGACTTATGTTCTAATTCTTCCAGTGCATGCCATTCGATCACTTTCCAACTGATAGGATCGATCCAAGCTACACGTTTTTCGGGAAGAGAAAGTAAAAATCTTCCGAGTGTTGCAGTAAAATGTTCTGCGGCTGCAGTGATCGAAAGAGCGAGCCTTTTACCCCAAATAGGAAATAGTTTTAGAATATTTTTTTCTAATATATCAAAGAATAACCAGCAGAACATTTTTTCATGACTGCGGAAATCTAAACCGATCTCCACAAATCTTTCATTCATTTTATCATGAACATTTCCGTGGACTGCTTCTTGTCCTGCGAATGCTTTGATCTCGTTTCTTAAAGCAGGATCAACAACTTCGCTGAACGCTTTGACTGAGCGAATAAAAAAACGTTCTCCTTCCGGAAATAGCACGCTTAAGCTGGAAAGAAATGCTGTAAAGAATGGGATATTTTTGCCGAAACCTCTTTCCTTGGCGATGTCTTCCAAAGGGAATTTCGGTTTACGTATTTTTGGCTGGACTCTTGTAGATGTCGCTTGGCCCATAATATTCTCCTGATATAAAATCGATTTGGATTTTCGATCTTTCTTTCTCCATCCTTTGGATTTTCACTGCTCATTAGAGAATATAAAAAAGATATTATATATTGATCCGGACTTTTTATCTATTCCTTGAGTTTTGCCCGGCCTCATAGGAATAGTTATCTTTTGAATCATTGTAACGTTTGCTACAAAATTAGGTCAATCCCAATCCTGAAAAATAACTGGGCTAAATTGAAATTAAGGCCCGAAAAGTAGCAAACACTGCTCAGAAACTGATATTAAGGTCTGATGGAAGCTTCTTCTATTTTGACCTTCCCGGTTTTTTCCAACCACTGAGAGAAGCTGAGAAGACCAGGATATACATTTCTAAGAGAATCCAGATCCACTTTCGGATAACCTTCTCGATTGATCCACTCGGTCAATTGGCCCAAAATTTTGTTATGGGAATAAACCGTTTCAAGAGGGATCCTCATGTATTCTATTCTTCTGTCCAAAAACATGGAAAGTATATCTACAATTTGTAATGGAGTTAAACTATCTCCTACAAGATCAATTGTCCTTCCTAAATATTTTTCTGGGTTTTCAAAAGCTAAACCTGCAAATGCCCCAATATCTTCTACAGAAATCATATGAATACGACTATCAGGAGAAACTGTTTCGTATAAAAGTCCACCGGGTATGCCGGAACGTGGATGGATCAAGTTTTCCATAAATCCAGTCGGCCTCAGGATCGTGAAGGGTATCCCCAGGTTATGTATGTATTTTTCAACCTCCCATTTATGAGTTCGAAAGCTAGACTGTCTCTCTGCTCCAATTACTGAAGAATAAACTAAATGCGAAACTTTTGCTTTCTTGGCTGAATCAGCGACCGATATCCCCACTTTAATTTCGTTTGTATCTGTAGATTCATTTGGTTCCCATTCCGGTGGTTGAACACTGAATACTCCATATACTCCAGACATTGCAGAATCTAAGGAAGTAGAGTCTTCCATATCGCCTTGGAAAATTTCTGCTCCAAACTTCTTAAGCATTAAAGAGTTTTCGGAAGAAGGACTTCTAGTAAAAGCTCTAACCTTCCAATGGTTTTTAAGAAGATACTTTGCAGTTTCTCCCCCTTGTTGTCCGGTTGCTCCGAACACTAATATGATTTTATCTTTTTGACTCATTTGTATGTTCTCCAATATAGAACGGCACGGTATCGTTCCATTAATCCGGAATTGATTTTTCTGTGTCAAATTATTTATAAATAAGTCTTTTGATAAGTTTCCCGAAGATTTCTTGACCCAGTAAGATGAAACAAGATCTTATGGCCATATCCGGACGGAAATTTCGGAAAAGGTTTATGGCGAAGAAGGTCCGGCAGATCAGAACGGGGCGCCCGCCCAAGGAAGTATCAGATGGCATATCCGATAAGATATTGGATACTGCCTTAGAACTTTTTACGACCCAAGGATTCACTGCCACTTCTATCGAGCAGGTAGCTTTAGCTTGCGGTTCGGGCAAACACACAATTTACAGGCGCTTTAAATCTAAGGCAGATCTATTCTTAGCCGTAATGGAATTCCAAAAACGAAAATTTTTTAACTTACTTGTTCGGATACAATGTAAGAAAGAAAATCCTTTGGAAACTTTAAAGGAATCTTGCAGAAGATTATTAGAACTAATTGTTTCGGATGAGATTGTAGATTTTTATAGGATTACAATTTCAGAAGCCGAACATGTCCCCGAAATCGCATCTAACTTACAATGTGAAGAAAGTCCTGCTTTTCTTAAAGTTTTGGATCTTGTAATTTTTGCACAAAGCTCAAAGGACTTAAATGAAATAGATCCAAAATTTTTGACTGCCCAACTACTTCAAGTTATGACCGGTTATCCTTTAAACGAAGTTCTTTTAGGAAGTAAAGGATTCAGTTCTTATTCTAAACGCTCCAAATATTTCGAGAAGGCTTGGACTTTGTTTATAAAGGGAGCAGGTAGACTTAAAAAGAAGAAGGTCCGCAAGAGGCCAATCTAACTTTTGAGCATTCATCCAAAATGAATAAGAACTGATAGATTTATATCTAAGAAACTTTTCATTTTTTTCAAATTCGATTTCTAAATATGACAGAATTTGTCATATTTAACTTGTAATATTATTCATATACGGGTCTGAAATTTTTGATCCACTTTTAGGATCCGAAAAGGAGATATATATGAGCCTTAAAAAATATTCTGGAAGCTGTCATTGTGGTGCGGTTCGTTACGAAGCAGATTTAGATCTGAGTGCAGGCACAGGCAGATGTAACTGCTCCTTCTGCAGAAAGGTCCGAAACTGGTCTATCATAGTTAAGCCTGAATCTTTTCGTTTATTGAGCGGAGAAGATAATCTTAGTTTTTACGAATTTAACACTAAAAGTAGCAAACATCATTTTTGCAAAAATTGTGGAGTGAGAACTTTTTCAAAAGGATATATCGAAGAAATTGGCGGTGCTTTCATAAGTGTTGCTATCTCCACTTTAGATAATGTAGATTTAAGCGAGCTAATCGAAGCTCCTGTATGGTATGCGGATGGGTTGAATAATAATTGGCATAACCAACCTGCTGAGATCAGGCATTTATAAGTCCTATAGCCCCATAGGAGCACCCCCGATCCTTATGTTTGTTGGAATTCCTACAGTCAATTTTAGGTGAAATCTTGGACCCTTGAAAAACTTTGGTCCTTAAAGAGCGCACTTAAAGATGATCAAAATTTCTAATCTTCATAAATCTTATACTTCTAACTTGTTGTTCGATGATCTGAACCTGAGTTTGAATCGGGGCGAAAAGTTGGGTCTTGTAGGGAGAAACGGTCACGGTAAGTCCACTTTGTTTCAGATGATTTTGGGGAATGTGGAACCGGATTCTGGTACTATTACTTTTCCGAAGGGTTATAAGATCGGACATTTGCAGCAGCACTTGAAATTTACTAAACCCACTGTTTTGGAAGAATGTGCGCTTGGTCTTCCTGAGGGTGAAGAATACGAGACTTGGCAAGTTGAAAAAATTTTGTCAGGTTTGGGTTTTTCGGAAGCTGATCTGGAAAGAAGTCCGGAAGAATTTTCGGGTGGTTATCAAATCCGAATGAATTTGGCGAAACTTTTAGTGTCCGGTCCCGATTTACTTATGTTAGATGAGCCGAACAACTATTTAGATATCGTTACTATTCGTTGGCTTGAAGAATTCTTACGCGAGTGGGAAGGTGAGATCATTCTGGTTACTCACGATAGAAGTTTTATGGATAGTGTGGTGACTCATACTGCGGCGATACATCGTACGAAAGCGATCAAGGTCCAGGGTGATACGGATAAACTTTATAATCAGATCAATCAGGCAGAAGAAATTTACGAAAGGACTCGTTTGAACGAGGCGAAAAAAAGAAAACAGGAAGAGGTCTTTATCGCTCGATTTAAAGCGAAGGCGAGTTTTGCAAGTCGTGCTCAATCCAGAGTGAAAAAACTGGAGAAACAAGGTGAGATGAAGGCCTTAGAAGAGATTGAAAGTTTGGAATTATATTTTAACTCTGCACCTTTCGCTGCGAGCCAAATGTTGTCTGCAGAAAATATTTCTTTCTCTTATTCTGGGCAGGAACCTTTTTTAATTTCTGATTTTTCTCTGAGTGTCGGTAAGAGGGATAGGATTTGCATTATCGGTAAAAACGGAAAGGGTAAGTCTACTCTTCTTAAACTTCTTGCAGGGGAACTTCAAACAAGTTCCGGAAAGATACAGAAACATCCTGCTTTGAAGGAAGGTTATTTCGGCCAGACGAATAAACTAAATCTGAATGAGAACGCGACTGTCACTGAAGAAATTATGAGTGCGGATAAGTCTTGCACTGAATGGCTCGCGAGAACTATCGCAGGCGGACTTATGTTCTCCGATGATATGTCTTTGAAAAAGATCAAAGTTCTTTCTGGTGGTGAGAAGAGTAGGGTGATGCTCGGAAAAATTTTGGTGACTCCTTGTCATCTTCTGTTTTTGGATGAGCCCACCAACCACTTGGATATGCAATCTTGCGACGCCTTGATCGAGGCCATCGATGAGTTCGAAGGCTCTCTTATTATGGTAACTCACAACGAGATGCATCTTAGAGCTGTTGCGACCAAGTTGATTGTTTTTGATAATGATACGATTCGGATTTTTGACGGTTCTTACGAAGACTTCCTCAAGGATGTTGGTTGGTCCGACGAAGACTATTAAGAAAATTTAATATTTTTTATGATTTATTTGGGCGGTCCTCCCGCTTTACGGGAGTCGTGCTGCTTCGGATTCGCTATCGCTCATCCGGGCTTTCGCCCGGACTAAAGTCCTTCGCATCACTACCGCAGCATTGCTGAATATGGATTCCAAGTGAAATTGGTATTTTGTTGGAGTTCCTACAGGAAATAGAAGGGGCCCCCACCCTAGTCCGGGTGGTGGAGGAGGGCCCGTGGGAGAAGCAGTTCCCCTTTATCACAATTTCACATTTCCCTCAATTACTATTTCTTTCCGAACTTTGTAGGAGCTCCTACAAAATCTTGAATAAAAGTTAATTTCCAAATCACCCTTTTCTAACTAACCAGGCGCTCACGACCAATAATCCTAAGCCGATCATCTTTTGAACTGAGATCGGTTTTTCAGGAAATCCTAATACTCCCCATTTTTCTAATAAGATAGAAGTTACTACTTGGCCTAATAAAAATAAAGCGATCCAACTCGTAGCTCCTATCTTAGGCGCAAAAACTAAAGAAGAAGTAACTACGATAGCTCCTAAAAATCCTCCGATCCAGATCCACCATGGTTGGTCTTTGATTGTTTGTACGATGAATGCGGTAGATTTCATTTCTCCCAAGGCGAAAGTTATGATCCCTAATGCGATGGTTCCTACGAAAAATGAAATCGTGGAAGCAAGCCATGGACTTTCTATATTTTTTCCAAGTATGGAATTGATGCCTGGTTGTATGGACATGGCGAGCCCGGAAAGAAGAGCGAAGATTACCGGTAATAATAGATTCATACGTTGATATTAGATTGCCCGTGTTTTTTTGCGAGCCGTTTGAGGATGAGTAACTTTAAATTCTACCTTTGCTTTTGTTTCGCCATTCACAATGATTTCCAATTTATGAATTCCTGGAGAATGTATTCTGGTAGTCATTTGTTGGAATGATTGTTTTCTTTCATAAACTTTTGTTTCTTTGGGAGAAAATTCTCTTTCTTCTATTTGAAATACTTTTACGGAAAATTTTCCGGAAGGTTTTAGATAATGTATTTTGGACTCCAATCTGTAAAGTGTAGGTTCTTTTGCTTCTGACAACATTTGAAATTTATAAATTAGATATTTCCCGATTTCTACAGTTTTAGGTTGGAGTTCCAACTTTGAAATTTTTGCAGATTTACTTTTTGGGAATCCGAATATAGAAAGTGTATCAGAGTTACCTTGTTTTAATAAACCTCTAAGCGCATGTTTTAATAAAAAATCTGTGTTTTTGGATTTACCCATCCATTTTTTTGCGATTGAAATCACTAAGTCAGGATGATCTTTAGAAATATCATTTAAATGGTTGGCCACACTTCTACGGACCACTTCATCTGGATCGTTTTTTAAATTTTCTAAAATCTGCAGAGTTTTTTTAGGATCTTTTTTTAATCCGGGGATTCCTTTTCCCCAAGGTAATCTTGGACGTGAACCTTCACTTGCTAATCTTCTTGTTCCTGGGTGAGAATGTTTGGACCATTCTAACATTTTTTTCCAAGTGATATCTGGGTGTCGGATCAAAAACTCTCGTATAGAAAATTCACAAGAGATGATCTGTGTGATCTTCTCCATACAATGTAAGGATTTTTCAGGATAATCGATGCCTGAAATTTCTACTACTTCTCCTAAAAAGATAATATAAAATCTTTGGGTTCCTGGGAATTTTTTCTCAAGAGCATTCGAAATTTTTAATAAAGGAGAGACTGCTTTTGGGAATGGTTTGGGAAGAGAATTCGATAGGACTTCTGCAATTCTTTTGATCCTTTGTTTGAGTTCTAATATTTTCCAATCTTTAAGTTTGATCTCTTGGACCCAATCTTCAGGTCGTTTATGAGATAATACTGAGGAGAATTGGGTCCCTATCTCTAAGAGGGCCTTGTCATCATAAAAGTTCTTAAGAGCTTCCGCCATAAACTTTGTTATGATTCATTTCTTAGTTCAGATAGGTAGTATTTTTCATCATTCAATCTGTAAAAGTCTTGATGCTTGTAAAAATATTTACTATCGATACTTGCGTCGGTTTATTTTTATAGATAGTAAAATGATTTCCGAAAATTCACATTTTATAGATTAGATTAACTTACGTGAATATTTCATTAACAAGATTGAAACATCTACATGTTTCGAGTTCTCAATATTCTTCTGCCGAAAAGGTGTTAGAAGCTTTGGGCGCTATCCAAGGCCAGGATTATGCTGCATCTAAATGGGCAATAGGACTTAGGGCTCCTAGTTTAAAAGAAGAAGATATTGAGTCTGCATTCTTGGATAAAAAGATCATCCGATCTTGGCCCCTGAGAGGAACATTACATGTGGTTTCTGCCAAAGATATTTATTGGTTATTAGATTTATTAGGTCCTCCTACAATCTCTAAATACTCGGCTCATTACAAAAAGATAGAATTGGATACTAAGGTATTAAAAAAATGTTATTCTATTCTTTCCAAAAATCTTTCGAACCAAAACTTTCTTACCAGAAAAGAAATATCTTCTATTTTAGAAAAGTCTGGGATTACCACAAATACAACCAGATTATCTCATATTTTACAAAGAGCAGGTTTGGAAGGTTTGGTCTGCTTTGGCCCAAGAAGGGATAAAGATTTTACTTATACATTGATCGAAGAGTGGATCCCAAAAATCAAAAGAGTTAAAAAGCAAAAAGAAGAATCTCTCTACGATATCACTAAAAAGTATTTTGATACTAGGGCTCCGGCGACCTTGGCAGATTTTGTTTGGTGGTCTGGATTGAATTTAAAAGATGCGAAGACTGGTATAGAAAGTCTTGGTTCAAAATTGATTAGTTTTCAAAAGGACGATCAGACTTATTACGCTTCTAAAAAGATGGATATAGTAGAGAATAATTCTGATACATTATTTCTTCTTCCTGCGTTCGATGAGTTCTTATTAGCCTATACGGATCGCAGAGATTGTATGGATCCACCTCCTAAAAGGCTTTTAACTCCTGCAGATGATCTTTTTAGACCTACATTGGTTATAAATGGTTGGGTAAGCGGGATTTGGCAAAGAGAATTTAAAAAGGAAGATGTTATACTAAAAGTAAATCCTTACAAACCCCTAAATACAAATTTTAAAAAGAAATTGAAAAAGGCAGCGGAAGAATATGCTTCTTTTCTTGGGAAAAATCTAATCTTAGAAGTTTAGTTTAATCTGAGAACTCTATTAATAATTTATGAATTAGATCATAGTTTTTCCAAGGCAGAAAATGTCCCTCTTTTCGTAGGAGATAAGTTTTTGTTTCTGTGAAAAAATTTTTCTGAATAAATTCCAGATTTTTTGGATCCACAAGTCCGTCTTCTTCTCCTTGGATTACAATTGTTTTGGCTTTAATCTTTTTCCATTCTGGGATTAAATTTTTCAACTGTTCCTTTAAGGGCAACATTTCAGAATTACTATGAGTCCATTCTTCAGGTAAGATCCAGCCTGCAATCCAGGTATCAGCGATCCTGTTATACCATTTTATTTCCTCTGTTTCTGGGTCCATGGCGGCCGCTAACAAAAATAGATATTGAAACTTTTCGGGAGAAATTGCAGCCATTCTTGCCGCGACTGGACCTCCATAAGAATGTCCTAATATAGAAATTGATTTTTTCCCTTTTTGTGTTTCAGGAAGTTTTGATAAAGTTCCTAAAATTTTCTCTGCTTGATCATTAACATTTGCAATTGTCTCAGGAGAT
The DNA here is from genome assembly GCF_002811765.1 of Leptospira saintgironsiae. Taxonomy (NCBI): domain Bacteria; kingdom Pseudomonadati; phylum Spirochaetota; class Leptospiria; order Leptospirales; family Leptospiraceae; genus Leptospira; species Leptospira saintgironsiae. The sequence goes on from NZ_NPDR01000004.1 coordinate 13,775, forward strand.
TTTCCAAAACCTGGACGGTCTAGGGCAAGCATACAATAGATTTTTAATAATTCAGGATCTTTTAAGTATTTGAGATAATTTGACCAAGTCCCAGGAGATCCATGAATGAATATGAGGACTTTTGTCTTCTCTGGTTTACATCCTGTGCTAACCCAATGAACCGGAGTTTCTTCCTTTTTGTTTTGGATGAAGTGTTCTTGGTAGAATGTATCGGATTCTTTGAGTTTCTGGAAGGCTTTATCTTCTTCCATACTCATTTCTTCGTAGCTGCTGCAAGAAAGAACTAAGGATAGAAGAAGAAGTATCGACGTTTTCATAAACTAAATTCGACAAGGACTACATATTAGTTCGTCCTATCTTGGAATTGTTACGACGAACTGGATTTTTTATACGAAGATTTTGACTAGTAAAAAGATCCCAAAGTTTGCTCCGAATACAATATAGAAAAATAGTGGAGGAGAAGGTTCCATTTGTTTGTCTATTGCCTTGTTCAGACTTGTTTTGATAATTTCTTCTAAGACGGAAATGTCTTGTGTTCCTTTTTGTTCATAAGCAGCAGCTACTTCTTCTGCGAATTCAGCAATTCGGATCTTTTTCAAGAAGGTTTGTAAAATGAAACGTAGAACCTTGGGCCAGTTTTCCTTCTCCTGTAAGAACGTAGGCAGGTCTTTAAGTTTAGAAGAGATAAACTTACCCCAGTTATCAATCTTTTCAGATCCAACTCTCTTTTTGATCATTTCGGAAAGAGTTTCGGAAACATTGTCTGTGAACCAGGTTTTGTTTTCAGAGACCAAATTGCCTAATTCTCTTCCTAAAAGATATTTTTTGATCCCGAGGAAATAGAGAAAAGGGAATACGAATGCAAATCCGATTACCAGAAGAACGATAGGCCAGAGTTCTAAGACTATTACGATTAATGCAAGTATTGCTCCTATTCCCCCAGCTCTCGCGATAGGCATCGGTCCTAAGTCGGACGTGACACTTTTCATTTCAGGAAAACAGAATGCTAATAGGAATAGATTAAAAATGAATCCAAGAAAGAGCGCTATGGAAGAAAGTAAAAATATCTTTGCAGAACTTTTGACTGCAGTTTTTACGAATGTTCCGATCTCTTCTTTCATTAATATTTCTCCGGAAATGTATTTCTTATTAATAACGGATGACACTTCTCTTTTTTGAGCGTATTCGGCATAGAATCAAGAAAAAAAGAAGAAGGTCCTAAGTTTCCGGAATAAACCCTCTGCGCATTGTATTCTCAGTGATGCTGATCGGTTCTAAAAATTGTTTTATATAATCTGGGCCGCCTGCTTTTGCTCCTACACCTGAAAGTTTATAACCTCCGAATGGTTGTCTATCTACTACTGCTCCAGTGATCCCTCTATTGATATACAAGTTGCCAACTTCAAATTTTTCCTTTGCATATTGTATATTCTTCGGGTTTCTCGAAAAAATCCCGCCTGTGAGAGCATAATCCACGTTATTCGCTATTTTAATTGCATCTTCAAAATTTTTGGCTTTGAATAAGGTAACATAAGGTCCGAAAAATTCTGTTTGTCCTAAGGGAGATGTTGGATCGTCGCTTTCGAAAACAATAGGTTCCACAAAATGGCCTGTGTGTTTTTGATCTTCTTCTATTTTCAATTTGCTTAAAATTTTAGAAGAGAATTGAGAGGCAATTGTATCTAATCTTGTTTTGGATTCTGAATCTATAACCGGTCCAACTTTTACAGAAGGATCTTCTGGTAATCCAGGTTTTAAGGATTGTAGTGCATCTATAAATCTGTTTTTGAATATATCGTATTTAGATTCCAAAAGTATAATTCTTGAAAGTGCACTACACTTCTGTCCCTGGAATCCGAATGCAGATTGTATAGATGCGATCACTGCTTCGTCCAGATCCGCGTCTTCATCCACGATTAGGGCGTTTTTGCCTCCCATTTCGGCAACTACCTTCTTTACGAATTTTAGATTTTGGGAGGCTGCTTCTCGGATCATTCCTAATCCTACTGCTCTGGAACCTGTAAAATTGATCGTATGTATTTCTGGATGTTTTACTAAATAAGCTCCAATCTCTTCTCCTTTTCCTGGTAAAAAATGAAGCGCAGAAGATGGAATACCTGCTTCTATTAATATATTAAAAAGTTTGAATGCAATTGCGGAAGATTGTTCTGCCGGTTTCATGATGACCGGATTTCCAGCGACCAACGGTGCTACTGTCATTCCACATAATATCGCCAAAGGGAAATTCCATGGAGCGACTACTAAGGTGACACCTCTCGGTATATATGTATAAATATTTTCTTCTCCCAATAGGTCTCTTTTTCTGGGTTGGAAAATATATTCTGCTTCTTTTGCATAAAAATCGCAAAAGTCGATTGCTTCTGCGATTTCTGCGTCTATGTCTTTGATTCCTTTTCCTACTTCTAAAGACATCAAAGCGGTAAGTTCTGCTTTTTGGGAGCGTAGAAGGTTTGCTGCCTTTTTTAAAAATCCGATTCGTATATCAGGTTTTGTATTTTTCCATGTTTCAAAAAATTGCACCGAGTCTTTGGTTGCTTCTTCTGCGTCTGTTATGGAAGCGTAATGTATATCTGCGATTTTTTCTGATGTATTTGCTGGATTTAAAGCAGGGACTATTAAGGAAGATTTTTTTGTTTTTCCTGAGATGATGGGGAAAACTTGAATTGGGAATTCTTTTCGGATAGAAACGAATCCTTTATTTAAAATGGATCTTTCTTCTTCTTTTGAAAAGTCTCTTAAGGTTTCATTTTGAAAATCAGGATTATTATGAAAGTTCATTTTGATTTTGAATTCTCCAAATACAATAGTCTTTCTCTATCTTTACTATTCGCATTGATGTTTTTTAAGAAACCTTCGTTGGTAGAATTTTCGAGTAATCTTCTTACCAGATAAGCCATACCGGGGATCACTTCTCCAATAGGAGAATATTCTCTGACAGAAATTCCTAAACTACGAATTGCTTGCTTGTAGGAGTTCCCCATTCCGTATAACATCTGTACTTCAAAAAAGTTTTCTGGGACTGAATATTCTGCTGCTTTAACAAATGCGGAGGAAAGACTCCTTATATTATGGGAACCGAATGCAGGTCTAATATGAGGATAGGATTTTAATAAGAGCGCTGAACATTCTTCGTAATTTCTATCTGTTTCAGACTTTATAAGAAAAACAGGAGGTTCCCATCCTTTTTGGGCAGATTGGGTCATTTCATATTCCCAATAAGCTCCTTTTACCAAACGAACAGTTAGCGGATATTTTCGTTTTTTAGAATATTCTATTACTCTTTGCAGATCTTTCTGAGAAACTTTTAGATATGCTTGGACCACTATCCCGAAATGTGGATAGTCTTGGAACTCTGGCTCTGCAAAGATACGAAATGCAGTGTCCATTATAATATCTTTGGTCTCATACTGCTCCATATCCAAATTGATAAAAATATTTTTGGAAACTGCAGAGCTAAGGATTGGCCTTAACTTCTTCATTAAATGAGTTACAGAAGATTCATGTGCAAGCGGATCCAATTGAGAATATAAAGAGGAACATTTTACCGAAACGTTCCCTGTTGGTTCTCCTGGAAATTGAGAGTCGCGTATTTCTGAAATTTCTTTATCCTTGGAAACTTCTTCCAATAAAAGTAAATACTCAGAGATATAACGTTCTGCTTCTTTTTCAGAAAGTACAGCTTCTCCTAATATATCTATTGTAGAGCAGATCCCATTTTTGTATCTATCTATGATCTTTTTACGATCAGAACCGTAAGTCCTTCCTAAGATAAAAAATTTTGCTGTAAGTCTGATCCCGATCTTAGCGCCTACTGCGACGAATACCGAGCTGAGTGGATTTGATAAAAGTAAGGAAAGAAATAACAGGATCCATTTAGGAAGTTCTGTAGGAGTTTCAACAAAATAGATCCGGATATAACGAGAGATAGAAGAAAGAGAACTAAGGCTCGGGAATAGATCTGCAAATCTAAATGCTTGCAGCTTTAGAAGAGGACGGTTTTCCAAAAATAAAAGACTTTTAGAAAACAATCTATATGTACTAAAAAAACTGTCTTCGAAAGAATCACTTAAACGAAATAATTCCTTTCCTTTTTCCAGGATCTTATCTTGAAGATCCGGTGAAGAAGTAATTATTTTAGGTTCGTTTTCTTCTGTAGCCTTCATTCTATTTTGTTCTGATCCAAGCGGTTTTGCCATGCGAACCTTTCTGAAAAGCTTTTGCATCCACTATTCCCAAACCAAATATTACGAGTTGGAAAAAAGCTTTGCCTTTTGGGCAAATAGACAGTCAAAGTTCGGTAGGCCAGCTAATGAATATCCTAACACATTCTACCATAAATTTTTATAAGGAGCTTCCTGAGATTTCCCAATTTTCTGAAGTTACGAACAGTAAACATTATAGAAAGGTTCCAGATGATTGGATTGTGATCGTTACAGACATAGTAAAATCTACGGAAGCGATTTTAGAAGGTAGATATAAGGATGTGAATATGGCCGGGGGGCTGACCTTGATGGGGATCACAAATCTTCTCAAGGATATGGAGTTTCCTTTTTTCTTTGGGGGGGATGGAGTTACCATCTTGCTTCCCGGCTCTAGATTAAATGAGGTCCGGGACATTCTTGCGGATACAAGAGAATTTGTAAGAGATTACTTTAAGATGGATCTTCGGATAGGATTTGTACCCGTCTCTGATATTTATGAAGCGGGTTACAGTCTTACCATGGCTAAACTTAGGATCTCCAAACATTATACTCAGGCTGTTTTGGGTGGGACCGGTGTAGCTTATGCAGAGATTAAGATAAAAGAACCAAACTCTAAATATCTAACAGATAATTCTTATATTCCAAATATCCGAGCTGATTTTTCAGGTTTTACTTGTAGATGGAAAGATATCCAAAGTCCTAAGGGAGAAATGGTCTCGCTTATCGTTAAGATCAATTCTGATTCCGATTCAGAAGCTGCAAAAACTCTTTCTGGTCTATTATCCATGATCGATTCCTTATACGGTTCTGAAAGGGAATATCATCCACTAAGAGAGGAAAATCTGATCATAGAACATTCTTCTTCCGTTTTGAATAATGAAGCGATAGCATCTTCTAAAGGAAATAGTATATTAAGAAAACTATATCTATGGAAGATTAAATTCGAGACTTTTGGTGCAGAACTTGCGATCCGATGGAATCTTCCTCTAAAAGCGTTTCATTATAAACTAAATAAGTTAAAGAACTATCAGATCATCTCTTCCGATTTTAGGAAGTTTGACGGAACTTTTAAGATGGTATTTGCAACGGATACTATAGATAGAAAAAAATTGGAATCCAGTTTGGCAGAAGCGGAGAAGTCCGGCAAATTACATTTTGGGATCCATATTTCTGATAGAGCATTGATGACTTGTCTATTGCATGCAGGAACAGAAAGAGAAGTTCATTTTATAGATGGGGCAGGCGGTGGTTATGCTTTGGCCGCAACAGTTCTCAAGAAAAAACTGCAGGCTGTAGCAGCATAATCTAAGGGCAGCTATAGCCGCTAGATTGGGTTGCAGTATTCGAATATATTTTTGCAAATTCGGACATACTGACCAAGGTGGAGGAAAGTGTGAGCATATATGTTCCGCTAGCGTCTGCACTATTTCCCCAATCCCTTCCGACTGCTAAAGAATAAGGCCCAGCACTCGGGATAGAAACTGCAATAGTGTCGCTTATATTCTGTCCTCCACATTCTCTGTCGGTTGTAGCTCCGTTGATCAAATTTGTTCCATTTAAGGCGGAGCCAGAAAATAAAGCTAGTCTTACAACCGAGTCACCAGTAACCGAATTCACTGCGATAGTTACAGTGTCCGCTTGGTTTAGGTTTAGACTATATACGTTTTGGCAGTTGATAGAAAGTGAGCAGTGCCAATAATCGGAGCTTGCTTGGTTCGATTGAGGTGTACTGAAAATGATCTGTGAAAAACTAAGATCTACTGCTGCGCCTGGTAGTGATTTAGAAGCGTCGAACGCGATTGGATTTGCTTTATCACATGCAATAATTATGGAAAAGATGACAAAAGAAATGTAAAACCGAGGGACCATCTTCTTTCTCCGTTGCTTAATTATAACAAACAAGATGGAAATTAGTTTCTATAAAATTAAAAAATCCACGGTCAGTAATTTATTTTTCTCCTCCAGAATCATTCTAAATCGATTAGGAGCAGCTAAAAGATGGCAGGCTTTTGCATTCTTTTGTTTCCGGGCTGCAACATTCCAGAGAGTATATTAGGGAATTTTTATATTCTTCCAGAACTTTTATCTTGGATTCTATCTCATTGACCTTTTGTTTGGCAACGTTTTCATAATCGGCACAGTCCCTTCTTCCTTCATCTATCAAAGATAGAAGTTCTTTTATTTCTCGGAGAGTAAATCCTGAACCTTGGGCCTTCGAGATAAAACCCAATTTTTTTAGATCCGATTCGGAATAGATCCTATAATTATTTGTATGTCTATGAGAACGGATCAACCCTTCTTTTTCATAATAGCGGATAGTATCCGTTGAAACTCCTACCTTCTCCGCCAATTGGCCTATTAAAAAATTTCTGTTTTCTTGCATAAAATTTTTGTCCCTGCTATTGACCTTGGACCTAACTCCAACCTGTATATTGGACCTGTTTTCAGTCAGGAGGTTGACTATGTTAACAAAAAAAGAAATGCCTATCGCCTGTAATTTAACAGTATTTACAAGTGAGGAGAGAAGGTCCCATATATTGCGTTCCGAAAAAGTATTGGATCGTGCTAAAGGATTTTTGGAATCGGAAGAAGGATTGGAGCTTTACTTTGATCATTCTTTATTTGCAGAAGAACTAAGGGAATGGTTTTCCAAAGAACAGCAATGTTGTCCTTTTCTGGAATTTAAATTGGAAAAAAATCAGAATGGGCATACGATCAAAATTTCTTCCAGTAAAGATGGGATCGATTTTTTTAGATCCGCCTTTCTAAATCGTAAACAGAAGAATATTATAACTCCGACCAAGCACAAATCATTCGCTAAACTTTCCGTATTGCTTGCTGGGATCTTATGTTTATCTTGTTTAGCACCTTTACTTTTTGGCTGGTTCTCCGCAGAATTTTTAGGAAATCTTTTGGATCTAGAAAGATATATGGTCCCAGTGATTGGGGTTGCAGTTTCAGGTATATGGTTTTGGTTTTCTTTTAAAAAGAATAAAGAATCCCAAAAATCATCCGGCTGCGGATGTTAATCACAACCGAATGATAAACTTGGTTTATTCTTTTTCTAACCAATAATAGAATGCTGGCAGCAATACCAAGGTTAGGATCGTGGAAGAAAAAATTCCTCCGATCACTACTGTGGCCAACGGTTTTTGGACCTCTGCACCTAATCCTGTTCCGAATGCCATAGGAATAAATCCAAAAGAAGCGACGAGTGCGGTCATAACCACAGGGCGAATACGACTGACCGCACCTTCCAATACTGCATCTCTTACGCTAAGTTTGCTTTCTGCTCGGATCCGATCGATCGTGTATAATTTTACGAGCCCATTCAAGACTGCAATCCCAGAGAGTGCGATACATCCTACGAACGCGGATACGCTTAGATCCATCCCTCTTAAGAATAGGAACCATATCCCTCCAGTTAAGGCGAAAGGAACACAGAAGAATACTAATAGCGCCTGTTTGATAGATCTGAGTCCTAAGTATAGAACAGTAAATATCATAAACAATGTAACAGGAACGATCACAGATAATTTTTGTTTTGCCTGGGATAGATTTTCGATCTGTCCTCCCCAGAAAATAGAATATCCATTAGGAATCTGTAATTTAGAAACCTCGGTGATTGCTTCCTTATAAAATCCCTCTAAATCTCTTCCTCTTAAATTCACCGAGACTGCTACGAATCTTCTGGATTTATTTCTGGAGATGGTCATTACCTTCTCTCCTTTTTGGATGGAAGCTAAAAGTCGGATAGGCACAGTTCCTCCGTCTTCGGTTCCTACGTTGATATCTCCAATTTCGGATTCTCTATTTCGGAATTCTTCTGATAGTCTGATCTTGATAGGGAATCTAACTTCTTCTTCATAAAATCCTCCTAGTTCGAATCCGCTCATGGAACTTTCCAGAACTGAGTTAAATAGAGGCAGGGAGATATTATAATATTTGAGCTTGTTGCTATCAGGGATTACATCGATTACATTCGATTTTCTTAATGCCATGATAGGATCCAATTCAACTTCTGCGGCTCCATGGATCTTTTCTAATGTGTTTTTTAATTCTTCCTGTAGTTGTAGTAAAACGTTTAGATCTTTTCCTAAAATTCTTACGCTAATATCAGCTCTACTTCCTTCTAATAGTTCGTTAAATCTGGCCTCTAAAGGTTGGCTTAAGGTCAATTCTGATTCTGGGAATTTTTCCTTTACGGATGTTTCAATCTTATCTAAGAATTTTTCCCATGTATTCTTTTCCAAAAGGTCAGGAAGAATATCTTTTTTAAGAATGATGAATGTATCCGCATTGAATGGACCCATCGGATCATTTGCAACTGAACTTGTGCCTATCCTGGAAAATACACTTTCTACTTCAGGCATTTGCCCAAGGAAAAGTTCTAATTCTTTTTGCTCTTTTAAACTTTCTTCTAATCCTGTGTTTCCATTTCTAACAATTACTAACATCAAATCTCCTTCCGTTAATTTAGGAAGGAATACTGTTCCCATTCTGAAATAGATAAGAAGTGTTACTGCGAAGAATATTAAAGAATATATAATGATCTTGCGAGGTTGCTCTAAGATCTTTGGTAATTTTTCTGCGTACCAATTTACGATCTTGCTATCTTTTTTCTTGCTATGTGCTCCTAGGTTTTTAGGCGCTAAGAAAAAATATAAAAGGGGAGGAAGAAGGAAAACCGCTAAGAATAAACTGAATCCCAATGCGAGAAGTACTGTCTCTGCCATAGGTCGGAACATTCTTCCTGGGATCCCATCCAGAGTGAGGATCGGGACATAGACCAACATAATCACTAAGATCCCGAAAGATACTGGTTTTAAAACTTCCAAGGAAGAATCCAAAATGACTTTTCGTTTTTCTTCTTTGTTTGTGAATTTACCAGTTTCGAATTTAGAGAGAACGTTCTCAGTAATTACGATAGAAGCATCTACTAATAATCCAAAGTCTATTGCACCTAAGCTCATTAAGTTGGCAGAGATCCCGAAAAATCTCATACAAATAGAAGCAAGTAGCATGGAACCGGGAATGATCAGCGCAACTATCAAAGAGGCCCTTAGATTGAATAATATTAGAAAAAGTGTAAGTATTACTAAGATCGCACCTTCTCCCAGATTTTTTAAGACCGTTTTGATTGTGGACTGAATTAAGAAGGATCTTTCTAATAAAATCCTCACTCTTACATTTTCAGGTAAGCTTAGATTAGAAACTGCTTTATGGAGATCTTCGTTTACTCTGTAACTATTTTCTCCTTTTAACATTAATGCTGTGCCTAATACAATTTCTTTTCCGTTAGAGCTTGCTCCTCCTAATCTTGGAGTTCCATGCTCATTCACATCCGCTATATCCGAAACCTTTACTGATGCACCTGTAAGAGTTCTTCTGACTGAAATTGCAGCGATCTCCTTTAGATTTTTTTTAAGTCCATAGGCTCTTACGATGGAAATTTTTCCTGAGTTTTCTATGAACCCGCCGCCGAAACTTTCTCCAATCGTTGAAATATCTCGGACAATTTGATCTATAGAAAGTCCCCAACGTTTCATTCGGTTAGGATCCACATCTATATGGATCTCTTTTTCGTAACCTCCGTTGGAATCCACTTCTACAATTCCAGGGACCATCGCTTTGATTTGAGGACGAACTACGTAATCCTGGACCGTTCTTAAGAATAAAAGTTTTTTCTCTTCAGGAAGTTTATCCAATTCTGAATCTGGAATTGCTTCTACTGAGTAAAAAAAGATCTCTCCAAGACCTGTAGTGTTTGGAACGATCGTCGGGGTCGCACCTGGAGGAAGTTTTTCCTTAGCACTTGCAATCCTTTCGGCTACCATAGCTCTTGCCTGATAGATGTCCGTAGTTTCCTTAAAGATCAGAGAAATATTAGATAAACCAAATTTAGATACGGAACGTACATCTATTAGATTCGGGAGCCCCAAAAGTTCAGTTTCTAAAGGAAAGGTTATCACCTTCTCCACTTGTTCTGGATCCAAGGAGCCAGTGTCAGTTGTGACAATCACCTGCACGTTTGTGATGTCCGGTACGGCATCTATAGGGACTTCGTTTAAAGTATAAAATGAAAATATTAATAAAAATGAAACCAGTCCTACAGATAGGAATGGGTTATTTAGGCTGGTATTCAAAAGTCTGGCTAGCATTGCCCATTACTCCTAAAATATCTTTTTCGTTCGTAATATAAAGTAGGTTCAGAAGACTTTCCAAATGTGAAATTTGGGCGTCCAAAACCGCATGATGTGTTTCGTGTAGCTGGTTTTCCAACTCCAGGTAACTTATAAGTTGAATCCTTCCTCGTTTGAACTCCATGTCTGCGAAGTTCAGATCCCTATCGATCCGATCCAGTTGGGTAAGATCATATAGTTTCAGATTCATTTTGGATTGTTCGTATTCCAGAAATGCCTGGTTGAAGGAAGTATGTATTAAATTTTCTTGATATATTAGCCTATCTTGCTTGGACTTCATATTGGTCTCTGCTGAGGCTACTTTGTTTTGGAATTGGTCCCAAACTGGAATCCTGAACTTCAATCCAAAATCGTAAAACCTGTTGGCGACCCCGGATTTATCTTCTCCGATCTGACTAGTGATAGAATAATCAGGATATTTCTCTAAGTTTGCCAATCTGAGTTCTGTTCGAGCCTTATCCAATTCTCCTTTTGCGGCAAGGATTGTGGGGTTTTGGGAAACCGCTCTTTTTTCCAAATCTTTGCGATCGAATTTTACTCCGGATCTAAAATAAGGGATTTTTAGATTTGGAACGAATTCTTGCCTTAAATACAAGTTTAAGGATTCGTAATCCTTTGCAGCTCCTAGTTCGAGATCATTAAAATGTTTTCTTAGGGCCAAAATTTTGGTTTCTATGATGAACAAATCTGTTTTTGCCTGAGGAGTAAAGAACGGTCTTGCCTTGATATAACTTTCGATCAAGGAAAGTCTTTTAAGTCTTTCTTTTACATGGTTCTTCTTATCTGCCGCTACCAAGTAACGATATGCAAATTTGATCGAGCTCAGTCGGATCGAATTGAAGGCTTCAATTTGTTGGACTTCCTTGATCTTGGAATCATTATCTACCAAAAGTTGTTTGAGTTCCTTCCTTCCCGGAAAATAAACTGGCTGCTCTATTTGGAGGGCATATTCAGCTCCTGATTCGTCGGCCGCCTTTCTTTGACCGTAATCAATATAAACAGAAGGGTTCTGGGTCCTACCTTCCTGCCTTCTTTTATAAAAAAGGCTTTCTAAGTCGGAATGGATCGCGGTGAGTAATGGAGAATTTTTCTCCGCGATTGACATGATGGAATTTAAGTCTAATTCTTTTGCTGTATCATTCTCCGACGCTTGGGCAGGGAGAAGCGACATCCAAAAAAAAGATAAAAATACGAGTATATAATAAAAACGCACAATAACCTCACATTATAAAAACAGAAAATTATAATGTGAGATCTAAATCAAAATTCTGATAAAAGAAAGGTGAGTAATAGTTTCCGAGCTGGAAAGTTTTTGGAATTCTATCTGGAAAGGATAGAAGGATGAGATATGGGCTAAATCTTCTAAACCTATTCTAAAATGTTCAATAACTTGAACAGGAAAGGATAGAATGGAGCGGGAATCTTCTATTTCTTTTTTAATAGAAACAAGATCCCAATCGCATACAGGTCCGCTATCTCTGTTTTGATCTTGGTGGCAGGGAGAAGATTCCGAGACACTTGCTTCAATTTCGCAAAAAGGACCGCAATTAAATGCAGGTACGAGAATAGAAAGTAAGGCGCAAGCCACCAGAACTTTCAATGATCTCGATTTCATTCTTCCAGAGTAACAGTCGGCTCAATAAAGTAAATTGAAAAAACTACCGGCCGACCTTGCGTTTTGTCGTAGTTTTCTTAACTGCACGTTTGACTGATTTTTTGCGGGCAGCTTTTTTCTTCGCAACTGCCTTCTTAGTGGAGGAAGAGACTTTTGATTTTGTGACCTTCTTCTTTGGAACGGTTTTCTTTTTTAAAGAAGCGGCTTTGTTTGCTTCTGCTAAAGATTTTCTGAACCAGAATACAAGGTCTTCATCATCTTCTAAAATTTCTTCTGGGACTTCCCAATAAGAAACTCTGACAAGTTTGCCGTCCTTTCCCGCATAAGTAAAGGGAGCCATTCCTGCGGTTTCATATTCTGCTTGGTTGGATTGTCCTACTCTGAAATATAAACGGTCTTTGATGACCATTGCAAAGATTTGAGATCCGGAATAGACTCCGAAACCTCCGAACATATTTTTATAAGATAATGGACCGCAGGCTTTTAATCTGTCTTGGACATGTGTAAGAAAAGAACTCATAGGCCAGAGATTGTCTCTAAATACAATAAATTGACAAGAAAAAAATTCGTAACTTTTAGAGGACTGCTTTTAATTTATCCAATACTTGTCCATTCTTCTCTAATGTTCCGAAAGAAAGGACTTGAGTAGGACAATTTACCACGCAGGCTGAACATCTGACACATTGAACACTGTCCATTGGTCTTCCCTTATTGGCGTAATTCATTACATCAATTCCTTGGTGACAAACTGATGTGCAAATATTACAAGAGATACATTTTTTTTTCTCGGAGAAGATCCGGAACTTACTGAACTTAGCGTAGATATGCATAAGTGCAGAAAGTGGACAGAACATTCTGCACCATATCCTGCCGGAGAACATAAAATATGCTCCGACTCCTACAACTCCACCTAGGCCTAGGTCCACAATCAAATCATAATATACTTTGACTGAGTCGGCGCCAAATTCTAAGGGCCAGAAAAATTGTCCTGAACTTCCTACTAATTTTGCAATAGTGAGAATCGCGGCAATGAGTAAGATCCATTGGCCCGAATGTTCTAGTTTATATGCCAATTTTCCATGAGGCATTCTGTTTCTATATTCATCACCTAGGGTTTCTGCCAAACCACCGCAGGAACAGATCCATCCACAATATGCACCTTTCCCATACTTATATACAATAAATGGGATTAGTCCGAAACTCATTAGAAATCCATAAATTAACCAGAAGGTAGTGATCCCTCCGTCGTATAATACTCCCATATTCAATGGCCAGGCCAAGATGAATCCATAAGCTTTCCAATAGGCACCATCAGGAAACACCTGAGTAAGTAAAAACCCATTAGAAGGTCCTAATAATCCTTTGTCTCCCAAGAAAGGAAGAATGATCTCTGGCAATAGGAATAGAGGAAAGATCTGAATTAAGATTAGAGTAATTGTTTGTAATTTTATATATTGTGTTGGTCTTACCTGGATTCTTCTGATCCCGAAGAATAGTATGGTTGTGGAATATAAAACTGTATAATGAAAACTAGGATATTTCCCGAATAAATAAAATCCTATATATTTTGCACTTAAATATACGAAGGAGAAATAAAGTGCTGCAGAAAGTAGATAAAGATTTTTGAATGTTCTCCATCTCCAAGAAAAGAATGTCTCTTTGGAAAGTAAAAATCTGCTGGAAGAGAGAGCAAATACTATCCCAGAAGCTAATGCTGCCCAGGAATACCAAAAGGCAGCATAAAAAGATGCTTTTCCAAAATATAAAAATAATGCAAAGGAAAATAAGGAAACAAATCCAAGTACTTCTTTGGAATTGAATGAGTTTTTAATCTTTATTCCTAATTTTTTGAGAAAGGAGAGCGGCGCCTCTGAGCCGATCAATACTAAGGAAGAATCTATTTTTTCCTTTCTTGTTTTGTTTCCTTGTTTCAGTAGAACTTGTTTAGATTCGAATTTTTCTGGATTAGAATTTGGTAAAAATTGGATCTTATTTTCTTGGATTGCTTTTTGGAATTTAAGTTTATTCTCTTCTTTTGGTCTAGAAATTTCAGATTCTCTATAAGATAAAGTGACGGAAGAAGAAATATCAACCAAGGATAATGCAGCTTCTATTGCGCTGTCTCCTCCTCCTATGACCAATGTATTTTGTCCCTGAAAGTCTTGAGGATCAATCAGTCTATGGAAAACATTTTCTTGGTCTTCTCCAGTAATTCCTAGGCGTCTGCTATCTCCTGATTTTCCGATTGCGAGTAGGACATAAGAAGAATTGAATTTTTTCCCAGACTCTGTTTGGATCTCAAATCCAGACTCGGAATCTTTGGAAGGAAGAATGGACTCTACCTTCTCCCCATTTAAAATTGGAAGTTTATGCTTTTTTAATACTGATTCCAAGGAATCTAAAAGATCTTCCTTGGTTGTATCTTTGATCTGAATGGGGGAATCCACTTCCAGTTCGGAAGGTTCTGCAAAGATAGGTTTTCCTTTGGGATAACTTGTGACCGTATGAAATGGTTGGTTTGCCTCTAGGATAAGAAAGTCGAGTCCGTTCTTCTTTGCTTCAATACCCGCTGCAATGCCCGAAGGCCCAGCACCAACGATCAAAACATCTAAGATTCCTTTTGTTCTCTTTTTAGGTTTTTGAAGAATATTACGGATCGCTGAAACACCGCTTTGCACAGAATATTTTAAAAGAGGAACACCAGTCAGATCTCCTGAGATATAAATTCCTGGGATTGAACTCTCGAATTCTGAATTTGTTTCAGGATATTTTTCGGCATCGCCTTGCGGGGCGTTATTATTCAACCAATCAAAATATTTAGGAACGAATGATAATAGGCTCATAACTATTACAGATATTAGAAATCGGCTTGCCCGCTCTGATCTAAAAAGAAAACTCCTGTTGGATGGATTTTTTGCAAGGACTCAATACAAAAAACCGGCTTTTCTTTTTTATCATCGCATTGCTAGGCTTCGTTGGATTTTGCATTTCCTTAGGAAGGGTGGCAGTAGACCCGAAACTTGCTGATTTCTTTTATAACTCTGATTCTCTTTTTTTCTCTGTAATTTACCAGGAACTTTTTCTAAAACCCGGAGCAAACTTTTTAAATTCTTTGAATGGTTTTGGTTGGACTCCTGCCTTATATTTTTTCCCTGATTTAGTGCAGTATTTTGCACTTAGGACCATTTTGTTATCAATGGAGAATGGTGGCTGGGAACTGACCCATTTATCTTATTCCGCATTCCAATGGATCTTACTTTTGTTCGGAATTATATTTCTTTTGCAGATATTGACGAAAGAAAAAATTTCTTATGAAAAATTGAGTTTAGTTTTAAGTTTTGGATTTTTGATCGGAATCATATTAATATTATCTAAACAAGATCTATTTGTATTTTTGCCAGGGTTTCATGGGGGAAATTTGGCGGTTCTATGTTGGGCATGGGGATTTTTCTATCAATGGGAAGGGAGTAACTCTAAGAAAAGTTTTATTCTGGTCGCTGTCGCCGTGTTTTTATTCTCTTTAAGCGATCTACTTTTTATTCCTTACTTCCTGATCCCTTCTCTGGGTTTGCATGTTTTAGATTGGTTGCTTAGGGAAAGATCCGTTCACAAGATCCAGAAAATCGCATACATATATTTTCCAGTGTTTTTAGGCATTGTAACTTCTCGGATTGTTTTTCAAATTTTACGCAAAAACCATTTTGTATTTTTTCCGGGGACTGCTACACCCCAAAAGATAGGGGAGGCGATATCTTCTTGGAAATGGGAAAGTTTCTTTCATTCTTTCTCTTATTTGTTTAAAGAAAATTGGATCTATCTTATTCTGATCATTTTGTTTTTTAGTGTTTTAAAGTTCTTACCCAAAAAAGAAGAAGGAGTGTCAAATAAGCCAGTTTATCTTTTCTTAATTCTTGGGATCGTTGTTCCTTTTGTTTTTTTGGTATATGGATTTATATTTGGATTAACTGGAAGGTTAGGTATCCAGGGAATAGATAGATATTTTGGAGAAATTCTTCTTGGGTTTTTAGGAATTGGAACCATTTGTATTTTAAGAGTTTCGGATATTTCAATTGCGAAATTCGTGTTGGGAGTTTTATTTTTTCTCGGGGTTCTTTTTGGGATTTATTCTTCTTATTCTAAAGGTTTAGGGTTAATACATCATCCTACAAAGGTTGCATGTTTGGATGAGCTTGCAGACAAGCAGCATTGGAAAAGAGGAATTGCAAGCTTTTGGTATGTAAGGCCCATGAGGATCTTTTCTAAAAAAGGTTTAGAGCCTGACGATTATCTTTACGATCTAATGTTATTCTATTGGCAGAATAATTTAAACTGGTTTGAAAGAGAAAATCCACCTTATACTTTTGCGATTATAGATGGTGTCGACGAAAAGATTGTGAGGCAGAAATTAGGAGAACCAATTTCTATTTCTTATTGTGATAAGATACCCATTTATACATTTGCAAATTCTGATAAAAGTTTTGAGTTTGTGAAAGAAAATCGAGGCAAGATAGATATCTGGAAGTTTTCCACTTCCAGATATTAAGATTTTCTAATTTAAAATGTTCAGGTGTGTATATTATTTTCCCGGATCTATCCTTAGGATCTGTCCTGCTCCAAAGTCTGCTATATAAACGGAGCCTCTTGCGTCTTTTCCGAAACTTGAAATTAAAACGGGCCATTTCCCTAAAGAATAGGCTTCTTTTACAGCGCTTCCGTCTTTAGGAAGATCTATTGCCCAAATCCTTCCTGATACAAAATCTCCAAAAACATATTTGCCATGTAGATCTGAGATCCGGTCATTAGTAACAACGTAACCGCCTGTGATAGAACTTCCGTCTTCTCTTCCGTATTCAAAAACTGGATCTGTTAATCCTTTTTTGTCACAGTCTGTTTTAGGTTCGAAACAATGAGTTGCTTCCATTTTGTTCCAACCGTAATTTTTTCCTGCTTCTACTATATCAACTTCTTCGAATAGATCTTGTCCCACATCTGCGATGATCAATCTTCCAGAAGGATCGAATGAATATCTCCAAGGGTTTCTGAAACCGTAAGCGAATGTTTCCGGTTTGAATGATGGGTCCTTTAAGAAAGGATTATCTTTTGGAACTGAATATTCTTTGCCTGGATCTTTTGAGTTCACATCCACTCTCAGAACGGAACCTAAAAAGGTAGAAGGATTTTGTCCGTTACCTTTAGGATCTCCCATCCATCCTCCGTCTCCCCAAGCGATATATAACATACCGTCTTTTCCAAATGCCAATTGGCCTGCGTTATGATTTCCGTAGGGTTGTTTGACTTCCATCAGGATCCTTTCTTTAGAAAGTTTCGCTTTTTTAGGATCTTTAGGGAGATCTATGGTCCATTCTGAAACTCTACTAGTTTCTCCATTTTTCTTTGCTACATAGTTCAAATACAAAAGAGGTTTTTCAGGGAATTCAGGATGGAGAACTACTCCTAAAAGTCCTTGTTCCGAGTCTGTAGAAATTCCATCAAGTTTTAGTAATATACCAGAAGTTCCGTCTTTTGGATCCAACCATTTTAGTGCTCCGGTCTTTTCTGCCACCAGGAATATATCCGGTCCAGGGATCATTAATAAGTCTACAGGTTGTTCGAATCCTTTTCCGATCGTCGTAAGGCTGATCTTGATCTTCTTTCTTTTTTCATCGTTTTGATTGAAGACTGCAACTAAGCCGGATTCTTTTCCTTCTGCTTTGTATTTTGCCATGTCGTCTACATTGGCCACCAACAAACGTCGTATATCGTCGCAGGATATAGTGAAGAATAGTAAGGAAATTGTCGGAATTAGAAAGGATCTATAGAAGAAAAGTTTCATGATCCGAATTCTTCCTTTAAGCAAGATTATATCCAGTCTTTTTCTGAGCGGAATCCGCTTGACCGGTCCAATTTAGATTAGAAGTCTTTCTGAAGTGAATTTAATGGATCAGTTATTGGATCGTAAGGAAATAAAACTATCCTTCCTTCTTATCTCCTTTTCAATTTTTCTGATCAGTCTTGGGACTATCTCGGGCTCCGAATCGACGGCCAAAACATTTTATTCCACTGATTCTTTATTTTTTGCAAATGTATTCTCGGAACTTATTAAAGGATACGAAGAAGGTAACGTATTTGCTGGATTGATGGATTGGACTTGGACTCCTGCGTTCTATTTATTTCCGGATCTAATTTTATATTTTTTGCTTAGACTACTTGCAATTCCGATCAACGCTTCCATTGAAGTCGTTCATCTTGGATATACTATCTTACAATGGACATTTTTGTTTCTTTCTTGGAATATTTTATTAAAAAGATTTCTGCCGGACGAATCTAATATTAGTTTTCTTTATCGGATCTCTATATGGTTTGTTTTGGGTGGACTTTTTATTTTCCAGAATCGCTTTCTATCGTTATTTCTTCCCGGATTTCATACGGGAACCTGGTGTTTGCTTCCGATTTCCTGGGCTTTATTTTTCACTGCTAAAAAGAACAAGGCCTATTATATACTAGAGTTTTTCCTTATCTTTATAGCAGTTCTTTCGGACCCGTTATTTCTACCTTCTTTTTTGATCCCTATTCTTTTATATGAATTATTTACGAATCTGAGTAAGCTCCTTAAGGATCCAAAACTTTTGGTTTCCTATTCAGTGAAATGGATTCCGATTGTTTTAGGTCTATTTATAGGGGTTAAAACTTATTCTCTACTCGTTAAAAATAATATAGTATTCTTTTCGTATCGATATTTTGAAAAAAGTATATTCGAAAATTTTAAATTGATCTTCGATACGTCTTTTTGGAATAGTTTGCCTATTTTTTGGGGTTCAATGACTGGAATACTTTGGATCTTTGCCTTAGGATGTGGTATCTTGTTCTTTAGTTTAAGAAAGTTCAGAAAAGATGATAACCAATACTTAAACTTGAATTTATTTTACTTATTTTCCGGAGTTATCTTACCCTTCTTTCTTATTTTAATAGCTTATGTTTCAGAAGATACTCTACCTGAAAAAATTCCATTTCGTTATTTAGGAATTTTGATACCAAGTTTATTTGGATCTTTTTGTATTCTGATTAGAGGTAGAGCCTTAAAGATAATTACCTTTTCCATTCTTGTATATGCTGAGGGGTATTTAGCTTTTTATATTATTAAAAATAAACCTCTAAAGATTGAATACTATCCGGATTGGATATCTTGTTTAGATGATTTAGGTAGAAAGAACCATTGGCAAAGAGGTATGGGAGGTTTTTGGACTTCCGCTCCTGTTCGAAATTTTTCTAAAATAGGATTAGTCTCGGATTATTACCAACCGGATCTAAGCATCCGGGCTTGGCAGAATACGTTTAGATGGTATCAGCTTGATAGGAATTACTCTTTTGCGATCTTAAATGAATTAGATAAAGAGGTTTTATCAAAAACTTTTGGTCCAGGTGCGCATGAAGAAGAATGTCCCGGAGCAAAAATTTATGTATTCTCCACGAAGAATGAGAAAGAGATCAAAGACTTTATCCTACTGAAAAAAGCAGAGATCAATGTTTGGAAGAAATTTACAGGAAGGAAATAAAGAACATTGGAGCGTATCGGGATCGAACCGATGACCTTCTGAATGCAAATCAGATGCTCTCCCAGCTGAGCTAACGCCCCTTGTGTCAAGGGATGAGTGGAAGCTTTGACGGTTTAGAAATTTATCGGAAGTCCGACTATCCACTCGATCTAAACCGTTTTACCTGGGCCTGATAAGATTTGAACTTATGACCCCACGCTTATCAAGCGTGTGCTCTAACCAGCTGAGCTACAGGCCCGGTAAGAGACATGATTTTTATTCGAGATTCTCTGGCAAGGGATTTTTAGAATAACAGACAGGTTTTGCATTTGCGGATTTCAAGATTCACCGTAGATTTGCCGCGTGAGATTCGGAAAAACAACCTTCTTTGCCCTCCTAATCTCTTCTTTTCTTTTTCACTGCGGTCTTATCGGATCGGGTTCTGAACATTCTTCTGCTAAGAATGGAACTCTGGATTTAAGCAAACATTCTTTCGAAGACGGTAAGATCATTCCTTTAGATGGAGAATGGGAATTTTATTGGGAAGAATTTATTTCTCCAGGCGATTTCTCCGATCCAAAATTCAAATCCAAAAAAAAATTCATAACCGTTCCTTCCGTTTGGACTGATAGTTTTTCTAAAGATCTTAAATCTGCAGGTCATGGTTACGCTACCTATCGACTTAAGTTAAAATTAAGAGAAAGAAAACAGTCTTTGGCTCTCAGAATTCCAGATCTCGGAACTTCTTATATACTTTATGCAAACGGTAAGAAGGTCGCAAATGTTGGAACTCTAGGAAAATCCGAATTGGAAACCAGAGCAAAGTATGAGTTAAAAATTTCTTTAATTCCTGATTCAGAAAATCTGGAGTTAGTATTTCATGTTTCCAATTTTCAAAACAGATGGGGAGGAGTTTGGAATTCTATTCAGTTAGGGGAATTGGAAAATGTTTTAAAGAATGTTCAAAAACAAAGGGACTTAGAGTGGGCCTTGGTACTCATCGCGGCCACAATGTCTTTTTATAATATATTCTTTTATTTTTTCAGAAGGAACGAATCGGCTCATATATTATTCGCATTTCATTGTTTTCTGATCATGATTCGTTCTTTAACAAACGGAGATTCCAGGCTTGCTTACGAATTTTTACAGGGAATTTCTTGGGAACTTCCGAATCGTTTGGAGTATATTAGTGTATATGCTTCCGGTCCTACACTATATGCGTTCTTGTATAGGTACTGTAAGACCGATTTTTGGAGAAGATTTGGCCAATATATCTGTATTCCATACTATTTAGCAGTCTTTGTCGTATTATTTTTTCCGAATGCATATTATACACTTACACTTCTTCCAATCGCATTATATATGCCTTTGGTCACAATGCCCATATGGTTCATCTTACTTGCAACAGGTTTGAAAAGAAAGATAGAGGGTGGACTCATTCTATTTGCGGGCTATGTAGTGATTAGCCTATGCACTTTGAATGATATTATGCTCTTCCTTGGGCTCTGGAAAGGCATTTACCTCATCCAATATGGAGAAGTTGCACTGATACTTGGATATTCCGTCTTAATCTCTAAAATTTTCTCAGAAGCATTCCGACGTTCGGATACGCTTGGAACTAAAATGAAATCTTTGGTATTTTCTACTAGAGAGATTATGCAATCTTCTTCTTATGATAAGGCTGCAGACACAGCATTAAAGATGCTTCATGAAAAAGGAAAAGAACAAACAGTTTATGTATATTTAGAAGAACCAAATTCTTCAGTATGGAAAAGATATTCTATTTCTTCTTTAGGGGATTTAGAAATTGTAGAAGTTTATAAATATGATGTGCAGGATCTTTTGGGCTTGGATCCTTCTTCTCTTACTGAACCAATGATCCAAAATAATAGACTGATTGTTTCTATTCAGGATGATCAACCTTATAAATTGATATTCGATCTTCCTTTTGAAGGATATTCAGATGATTCTCAAGTGGATTGGGTGAGAGGAATTGCAGATGCACTTGCGTTTTCAGTACGTAATATTGCAAGACAGGATCGAGAGAAACTTGCGATCATAGGGGAACTTTCTGCAGAGATTGTTCATGATTTAGGACATCCAATTGCGATGATCCGTCAAAATCTGAAAAATATAGGATCTCAAAAAGGTAAATCTAAAACTAACCTTCTTTTTCAGGCGGAGAAGGAAGTTGACGCACTTACAAATCTTACCCTAGATATATTAGATTTTTCTAAAAATAGGATCATCCTGGATCTGCAAAATGTGGATATAAAAAAATACTTTAAGGAAATTTTTGAGGACCTGGGAACCTTCTTTCAATCAACTAAGATGAAACTTGTCTCTAAGATAAATGCGAAGGGAAGTATTCGTTTGGACCCGCTTCGTATTCGCAGGTTGATCTTTAATCTGGCAAAAAATGCTGCAGAAGCCACTGATGAAAGAGGTACCTTTTCTATCTGGATCGAAAAAGAGGAGAATGTTGTTTATTTGATCTTCGAAGACAATGGAGAAGGTTTTAGCAAGGATATGGAAAAATATATTTTTGATTCAGGGTTCGGAAGTAAAAAGCCTTATGGAACTGGACTTGGACTTTCTATCATTCGTAAAATTGTATCTGCTCATGGTGGTGAGATTCTAGTTTCTTCTGAAGAAGGGAAGGGCACGAGGTTTACGATACTTCTTCGTTCTTAATTTGGATCTAAGGATTTGAGTTGGACTAAAATTCTGGTTAATTCTACCATATTATCCACTTCTAACTTTTTGAATATGGATGCTCTGTGGGCCTCTACAGTCCTGACGCTCAGTTTTAATTCTTCTGCGATCTCTCTATTTAGTTTTCCTTTGGATAAAAAGTTCAGGATCTGGCTTTCTCTTTTGGTAAGCTTTTTTACGATCTCAGCAACTTCTCTAATATGTTTTTCGTCATAGCTGAAGTTTGCGATCTCCCCAGGGAATACTTTGCCTCTATTTAATACTTTTTTAATGGAAGCCATAATGGATTCCATAGGATCACTTTTTAGAATATAACCATCTGCACCAGCCGAGATTGCATCTTGTAGATAAGACCAATCTCTATGCATTGTTAAAAATACGATCTTCATATCCGGGAATTTTCTACGGATAGAATCTAATTCTTTAATACCATTCTCATCCTGGAGGGAAACATCACAGATCAGTAGGTCTGGCCTCGCGAAACCCATCATCTTGGTGCCTTCTCTTATTGAGGAGGCTGAACCACAATATTCGTAATCTCCAGAAGCTTTGATCTCAGATTCCAATCCGGAGCGAACGATAGGATGATCGTCTATTAAAAATATTTTAGGACAGGTTCGGACGGACATTTTCTCGGATTTTAGAGAATGTAACAACAATGGCAATCCTAAAAAATTTCTGAACCCGTGGAAAATATTATAAAATTATGAAGGACTTCTTTTTAGTTGAACTCGTAAATTGCCTCGGATTCATTATAGGACCCATAGCCAGGTTGAGTGCAAGTGGTCTGTGCATACCAAGGGTCAAATCCGCCAAACCCAGTTCCGCTGGTATAATAACTTCTGGTCGTAATTCCACCGTCACTAGGATAAGTACATCTTCCACTGCGAGTAAATGAGCCTCCATTTAAGCCATTACAATCGTGTGAAGCTCCTACGTATGTGGTTCCTCCTGCCAAAGTATCGTAACATCTGGCATAGTCCATTTGATTGGAAACAGCAGTCGCTTGAATTTGACCGTTTGCGATATTGGTTCTATAACTTGCGGGAAACGCACCGCTGGTATATCGAACTTCTATAATATAGGTTCCGCTTGCTAGATTTACCTTTTTGAACTGAGCACCAGCTTTTTCATTTTCTACAATTGTAGTTTTGGAACCTGTTGCGGTTGTATAATAATACAAATTCAGATTGGCTCCGAAATATCCGAATATATTGAAAAGAACATCTCCTGTACTTCCTAACGTGATACTTAGATAGCTATTTTGATCTGCCGCGCTTACCAGTCTGCTATAACTGTTAGGTGCCCCTAAAGTAATATCTATAATTGGTCTATACCTTATCGTTTTTGAAAGGAATGGATTTCCGTTCTTGGTAATTACGAGTGGGAGAGTGGTGTTTTCGGTGATCCCTGAAATAGTAGGCATTGTAAATTCTAAACTTCCATCTCCAGGAAGATTGATCCCGGTAGCAGATTCTCCACCGATTGTAATAGTATAATCTCCGACAACTCCTGTAAAATTGTTTGTAGTAAGAGTATTGTCTGAACCTGGAAAACCTTTTTCGAATACTATATCTGCAACAGGAACGTTATTAAATACGACCAAATACATTAAAGGATCGGTGCTGCTATTGTCTTTTGCGCAACCTATTAGTCCTGTTATGTAGAATAATAAAATATAGATCCAAGTTTTTCGATTGAGGTTCATGATTCCCTTGCCTTTTTGCGGGAAAATTATGACCCCTAAATGAATAAATTTCTATTCGTAAGACTACTAGATTTGCACTAACATATAGGTAGAAGCCGAAGGGATATCTTGTTAGGCGACAGGCAAGAGTTACTTATTTCGTTTGAAACTGATTCCCTTATTTCCAAGCACAGTTAGCCAGAAATTGGAATCCCGAATAATATAATGATACACTAAAAAAGTTACAGCGTATACCAAGAAGATATGGAGTGAAAATTTGATCCAGATAGAAAGACCTGTGCTCACCACTAAAAATCCAACCCCGAGAGAAATTGGATGATGGATCAAATACACTGGCAAACTAGACTCTCTTAAATAAGAACTGAGTTTGCTCGTTTTATTAAAGAAAACTTGGAAAAGTCGGATAAAAAATGCGATCCAGATCCATCCGCCCAAACATTTTAGAAAAATATGAAGTATTCTCATCCCGAATCCAGTGTATCCGAAATAAGACCAGTATGGGTCTATTGTGCTGACCCAATAAAATAATCCGAAAAATAAAAAAGATAAAAATCCGAGAAGAATGATCTCAAAACGATCTATTTTTCCTTTTAAGATCGTATTTTCTTTTCCGATCAAAAAACTTCCGAATAGGAAAAAACTAAAATCATATATGAACTGGACTGGTTCTATGTTCAGGTATTTTTCGTCCTTTAGGAAAAAGTAATTAATGCAACAGGTCCAAATTGTACACCAGATCCCTGCGATGAGTAATGTTTCCCATTTTACGCTGGATCTTGTTGTAGATCCTTCTTCTCCGTATCTGGAAGAAGGAAGTATGAATGTTCCGATCCTTGAGGCTACTGGACGAACTCCCAAATATAAAAATGTATATAATGCTAAATATAGAATGAACCAAAGATGAGAAGGAGCGGGATTCTTAAGTAAGAATTCTTCCCATAAAAACTTGAAATAGTTTCCTTGATAACCTTCTTGTAATGCGTTTACATAATATTGCATTGGGGCAAATAATATGATCCCTGGTATCAAAGGAAGGATGATCCTTAATGCTCTTAGTTTCAAAAATTCTTTTAATGTTTTGGAAAGATAGATCCTTTCAGTAAAATAACCTGAAAGAACAAAGAACATTGGCATTCTGAAAAGATGCACCCATTCTCCGAAAACATCGAAAGCAATGGATCTATCGTCATTTCTTAATGGATATATAATGATTGCAGCATATACGATCGCAACATGAAATGCGAGTCCTAATAATAGCGCAAAAGATCTGAGATTGTCTAAATAATCCAGCCTGCTTTGTTTGGCTGGAGAGCTTTGTTCGGCCAAGAATTACTGGTCCAATGTATATTTAAAAAACGTGTCCCGTATCAATATATGGCTGGGATCGTTTTTAGGTTGTTCGACCATCTTATCTTTTACCAAAAGATTGATCGCGGATACTAGATCCGTATGTTCTAATCCAACTCTTAAGATGGCCCATTTCACAAACGCGGCCAAATGAACTTTGTATTGTCCGTCTTCTTGTTCTCCTCTCGTCTGTGCGAAAGTGATGAGTGCAGAAGTTACAATATTCTTTCTGTCTCCTTTTAAAAGACTAGCTATAGTTTGGTTTGTCTCTCTTAGTCTAGAAGAAAGCATTTTTACCATCTTTAAAGAGAAAGAAGGGTTGGTCTGGACTAGGTTATAGAACACGCTCTCGGTGATCGCAAATAATAATACGTCGGTTTTTGCAATGGCTCTTGCACTTCTGGGTTTGCGATCCACCAGCGCCATCTCACCGAACATATCCCCTTCTTTCAGTTCTATTAGAAGTTTGAATGCTTCTTTTACTTTTTTATGTATCCCAACTTTTCCGGTGAGGATTAGATACATTTGATCAGCAGGTTCGTTCTCATCAAAAATAACATCGGATTCCTTAAAGCGGAGACCGTGTTTGTTTACCATATCTTCAGAGATCTTCATGCTAAAACGGACTGGAAAAGTTTTCTGTCCTCATGTACGATATCGGCGATTGGTTGGGAGCCGCAATCAATTATTCTGGTGAGAAGGCGGGAACCTCAGAATTTTACGTTGACTGCCCGACCTTCGTAAGTAGCGTCTCATTCGTTTTCCCTAAGGAGGGAATCGTGAACACGAAAAAAATCCTCCTGCTCTCTGCAGCGTTTATTATCATTTTTATAATAGGTTTTGCACTCAAACCTTCTCCTATTAAACCTATCGCCTATCAACCTCCTATCGATACCGGTTTGATCGGCGGTTTCCAAGAAAACAAAGCTTTGGAGTCCGCAGAACTAATCGCACTTGGAAAGATACATGGCCCAGAAGATATCGAACCGGATGACGAAGGTAATATCTATTCTGCTAGTGAAGATGGCAAAGTGTATCTCATTTCTAAAGACGGAGAAATGAAAGCACACGCATTCACAGGAGGGCGACCTCTTGGAATGAAACTATTAGGAGACGGCTCCATCATAGTTGCGGATGCGATCAAAGGCTTATTAAAGATCAGTAAAGATGGAAAAGTAGAAGTTCTTAGCACGGAATCTGAAGGTGTTCCTTTTAAATTCACTGACGACCTGGATGTTGCTAAAGATGGAACTATCTATTTTTCAGATGCGAGTGATAAATATGGCTCTGCAGAATATCTGTATGATCTAATGGAGTCGGTTCCTCATGGTCGTTTATTAAAATACGATCCTCATACAAAAAAGACCACTACTCTTATGAAAGATCTTTTCTTCCCGAATGGAGTGGCTCTTGCTAAGAACGAAGATTTTCTAGTATTAAATGAAACATATAAATATAGGATCCATAGATATTGGATCAAAGGGCCTAAGGCCGGAACAAGCGAGATCTGGGCGGAGAATCTTCCTGGATTTCCTGATAATATTTCCTCAGATCGTAAAGGTCATTTCTATCTAGCGTTATTCACTGTTCGAAATAATATGGTGGATAAGATCTTACATCCTCGTCCTTGGACAAAAGCAATCGTAGCAAAATTACCTAAATTCCTTTGGCCTAAACCTCAACCTTACGGTTTCGCAGTCATTCTGGATGAAAACGGAATAGTAGAAGCAAGTTTCCAGGAGCCAAAAGGAAAACACCTAAAAGAGATTACTTCCGTAAAAAGAAAAGGGGAGTATATCTATTTAGGAAGTCTTCATAACGACAGGATCGGAAAGTTCAAACTTCCTCCTGAATTAATAAAAGAATAAATAAGGAAAATTGAATATATCATGGATTTATCCATACCGAAAGAGTTAGACGAAATTAGGGCAAAAGCAAAGGCATTCGTGGATGAGATCGCCATCCCTGCAGAAGATCATTACGATTATGATCACGGTAGAATGCCGGATCCAATCGTTCAAAAATTAAGAGAAGAAGCCAAAAAAAGAGGATTATGGACAGCTCACCTTCCCAAGTCAGAAGGTGGTCTAGGTCTGGATCTAGTTGGCACAGCACTCGTATTTAGTGAGCTGGGACGTTCGCCTATCGCTCCATATCTTTGTAATTGTGATGCTCCAGACGAAGGAAATATGCATCTTCTTCATTTAGCTGCGAACGAAGAGCAAAAGAAGAAGTTCTATCATCCCCTAGTGGAAGGAAAGATCCGCTCTGGGTTTGCAATGACTGAACCTCCTCCAGGCGCTGGTTCGGATCCCACTGCTCTTGCGACTAACGCGGAGAAGGATGGAGATCATTATATTCTGAATGGTCATAAATGGTACTGCACTGGTGCAAACGGGGCTTCTTTCTTGATAGTAATGTCCAAGGTAAATGATAGTTTCAGAAGAACTTCTATGTTCCTTGTGCCAACGGATGCTCCTGGATATACAATGGTGCAGGAAATCGGAGTGTTAGGTTCACATGGTCCAGGTGGACATTGTGAGTTAAAATTCGAAAATGTAAAAGTGCATGAGTCACAAGTTCTTGGAAAAATTGGAGAAGGTTTTAGGCTTTCCCAAGAAAGATTAGGGCCCGCAAGGCTTACACATTGTATGAGATGGATCGGACTTGCCAGAAGATCCATGGAGATCGCAAGAGAATACGCTATTAAAAGAGAATTATTCGGCGGGAAATTATCAGATCACCAAGGTATCCAATGGATGTTTGCAGAATCTTCATTGGAGATAGAATCAGGTTTTTTACTTACATTAAAGGCTGCAGACATTCTACGTAAAGGTGGAGACGCGAGACAAGCTGTTTCTTTAGCTAAATGGCAAGTCAGTGAAACATTGAACAAATGTATAGACAGAGCTATTCAGATTTGTGGGTCTCACGGTTTCAGCCGTTACCTTAAATTAGAATTATTTTATAGAGATGCGAGAGCCGCAAGGATCGCAGACGGTCCTACCGAAACCCATAAGATGGTAATAGGCAGGAATTTAATATCCGGAAAGGAGAGCTTCTAATCGTGAAAGATTCCGAATTGAAGGAAAAGCTGGAATCATATTTAGGAAAAAGGCTCCAAGGAACAGTAGAAATCGCTAATATGGTTTCTCTTTCGGGAGGAGCCTGCCAGGAAAATTTTTCCGCTGATATCAAAGTGAACGGCGGCCCTGAATCCGGCCAATACCAAACTGTATATCGAACAGATAAAGGAGCAGCCTTACTCGCTTCTTTATCTAGAATAGATGAGTTTAAAGTTTGTAGAATGGCCTTTGAAGCAGGAGTTAAAACTCCTGAACCATTTTGGTTGGAGTCTGATAACTCTGTTACTGGTAATCCATTCTACTTTATGAGAAGGATCCAAGGTAAGGCTACCGGAAGATTCGTAGTAAAAGATCCAAGTTTAAATAAGGTTCGCAAACAGATCACCCAAGAACTTGCAGAAAATCTTGCAAGTATCCATTCAGTGACACCTGAAAAATGTAAGGATGAAAAACTAAAAGAAGTTTTGAATCTTGGACAACATGTGAGCGGCAAAACAGTGGCCCAAGGTTCTGTCCAAGCTTTACGTTCTCAATTGGAATCTATGGACGGAGCTTATCCTGCCATGGAAATCATTTTGAATTGGTTAGAGAAGAATGCTCCTGAAAGTGATTCCGTTGTACTTATCCATGGAGATTTCAGAACAGGAAACTTCATGGTAAATTCGGAAGGTCTGCAAGGAATTGTGGATTGGGAATTTGCTCATTGGGGAGATCGTCACGAAGATCTGACTTGGTTATGCATGAGAGATTGGAGATTCGGAAAGCTGAATAAAGAAGCAGGTGGATTTGCAGATCGTTCTGAGTTCTACGAAATTTACGAAAAAGCCTCCGGTGTAAAATTAGATCCTATTAAGATCAGATATTGGGAAGTGATGGGAAATCTTCGTTGGGCAATCGGTTGTATCGGCCAAGCAGAACGCCATCTTTCCGGAAAGGATAAAGGAATAGAGCTCGCATCTATAGGAAGAAGGGCCTGTGAGATGGAATACGAGGCCATGAGACTCATAGAAGAGTCCATAAAATAAGGAAATCATAATGCAGGATAAACCAAGCGCCACGGAATTATTGGAAGCGATCCAGGATTTTCTAATGAAGGAAGTCCTACCTGAGTTTAGAGATAAGGATCTTCTGGCATATAAAACGTTAGTAAGTTGGAATATGCTCGGAGTGATCTCTAGGGAAATACGATCGGGCGAAGAATCTTTAGACAAAGAGCTTACGAGACTTTCTTCTTTACTCAAAAAGAAAACTGAGTTTCCTAAAACTTGGAATGAAAAGAAGAACCTAACTTCTTTTTGGAATGAAGAACTGAGGGATATTATCCGAAAGGAAAAAAAATCTTTGGAAGATACGGAATACTGGAAACATATAAAAGAATCCGTTATCGAAAAGGTAGAGATCGTAAATCCTAGATTCACTACGGAATCCTAAACATGTCCGTAATATATCTGGTTCGCCACGGACAGGCGAACTCCACTGGAGAAGATTACGATCTATTGACTGATAGAGGAAAGGAACAAGCCTTTGCCCTTGGAAAATATATGGCTTCTAATGGAGATTTTCCGGATAAAATTATCTCCGGGACAATGAGAAGGCATAAAGAAACTGCAGAATTTTTTATGAAAGGGATCAATTCTGTGAAATCAGATCTAAAAGTTGGATCTGATTTTCATTCATTTGATGCAAACTGGAATGAATTTCCCTCTGAGTTATGGAAGAAATATGCAGAATATCTTTCAGGAACAAGATCCGAATTCCAAAGATCCTTATTACAATTTTCTAAAGTCAGATTAAAAGGTGGAGTTCGATCTGCTGCCTTATTTTTTAAACTTACTGAGGAGATCCTATCTGTTTGGAGAAAAGGAGATTTCACTCCACCCGGGATAGAAACTTTTGCAAATTTTCAATCCAGAGTAGATCTTGCCTGTGAAACTTACTTTCAGCCTTCTAATTCGGAAAGGACCTTTATTTTTACTTCAGGCACGCCTATTTCCTTAACTCTGAAAAAGATGCTTAGACAAGACGAAGATGTTTTTACTTGGATGCCTTGGATCTGGAATAGTTCCGTAAGTATGTTCCGTTGGGTAAGAGGAAGACATATACCGGTGAGTTTAAACTTTCTTCCACATATTCCGGCTAAGAGTGATAGGACGTTATACTAAGCAAAGACTTTTGGAAATAAAAAAGTGTGGACTTCGATGTTCGAAGGTGTAAGATTTTGCCCCGCTGATCCGCATGAATTCCTTGGTATCCTCAATAGAAATTCGTTCCTCAAAGGATAGAAGTTTAGGATTTCTATCTATCTATATAGGATCAGCATTCGTTCTTATACTGTTTCTGCTCACATATTTCACGGATGAAACGGAATTATTACGGATTTACGATAATATACATTGGACTTCGTCTATCGCGATCGCTACGACCACTGCTTGGTTCGGTTATAAATCCTCAGAGGGCGAAACTAAAAGATTCCGATTCTGGTTTTTCCTAGGGCTTCTCTCTTATTTTATTGGCCAAGTGGTTTGGGATATCCAAGCCATTTCCAAATTCTATAGTTTTCCTGCACCCAGCGATCTATTCTATCCATGGTTAGGGCCATTCTTTGCGATAGGATTTGCTAGATTCTTAAAAGACAGAGTTCCAACTAATAGAATGAAGGTGGCAGTAATGGACGCATTAGGACTAGCGATTGCAGTCCTTGCAGTCACCCTAGTATTATATCTTTCTAAAAAAGCAGATAGGCCTTGGTTTCAGTTATTGACCTTATCCGTTTACCCAGTTTTCACACTTTCCGCGGCTTGTATTGGTGTCTTGATGAAACCTTCCTTACGTTTAAAGGCGGACTTTTCCTTTTTATGTTTAGTGACCGGACTTGCTGGAATGGGGATCAGTTGGTTGCAATGGAATTCCATATTTTTGATAGCAGTTCCAGAAGATGGAACATTAACTAATGCAGGATTTTCAGCCAGTATCTTACTTCTCGGATATGGCACATTAACTTGGGCGCCTGATCCTTCAGGAGAAATAGAAAGAGAATCAGGAACTGAAAGTGGGCTTTTAAGAATTCTACCCTTATTAGAAGTAATTGTTTGTTCTGCTGCGATTATTCTATCCTTAACTCTACCAGGTCTTCCTGAGATCATTCGATTAGTGATTTGGTTTTCAGCAGGAGTAATGGTGGTGATCGCAAGCCTTAGGCAAAGTTTACTCGTGGCTGATTTGGCAACGGCAGAGTTTGTGATCCGAAATGCAAATAAAGAATTAGAAACCACTGTTGCGGAAAGAACTGAAGAATTAAGATCAACTAATACATATTTGGTGACTGCTAACGATAAACTTAGATCAGCCATGGATGAACTCAAAAAAACCCAAGAGAATTTAGTTCGATCCGAAAAAATGGCGGTATTAGGAAGATTGATGGCAGGGATTGCACATGAATTAAATACACCGTTAGGTGCAATTCGCTCTTCTACCGAAGGTATACGTTCTATTCTAAACGAACCCTGGGAAAAACTTTTAAAAGATTATTCCAGTTTTAACAAAGAAGAAAGAGAATTTTGGGGGATCTTATTTAAGAATGGAGGCAGAGTTAATTCTGATTTCGATTCCAAGGAAGAAAGATCCAAAAGAAAAAAATCAGAAGTCATTCTGAAGGAATCAGGTATAGAAAACTCTCTAGTAATGGCAGACGCATTGACTGACCTGGGAATTTCTCCAGATCAAGTTTCCGAATTGGTGGATAAGATCCCAAAAGGAGAAAGAGGATGGATAATAGTAAGCAATGCATCTGCTCTTTCCAGTATTTCGAGATCCAGCCAACTGATCTTGGATGCTTCTATCAAAGCCTCTAGAGTGATCCAGGCATTAAAAAGTTATGCATCCGGAGAAGGGGATTGGAAACCTCACTCCGAGTCTGTTTCTCCTAAAGAACAGATAGAGAATATTATCACATTATATTATTCTAAAATGAAAAACAAAGTCATTGTGGATATAAATATTCCTGAAACTGCGAGAGTACTGGGAGATCCGGAAAGATTATACCTGATCTGGACCAATTTGATCACAAACGCATTACATGCCATGAATTACTCAGGCAGAATATTCGTAGATGCGGAACGAAAAGGCGAATACTGGGAAATTTCAGTCCAAGATACCGGGAGTGGAGTTCCTTCAGAGATCAAGGATAGGATTTTTGATCCATTTTTCACCACCAAGTCTCCTGGAGAAGGGACGGGGCTCGGTTTAGACATTTGCAAAAATGTGGCAGAAGAACATGGAGGAGCCATCCGATTTACCAGTTCGGAAGAAGGCACAACATTCTACGTTACCCTCCCTGCCTCACCTTAATTATTAGGTTGATGTGAAAAATTACCCGTACAGAGTTGTGCGAGCTTTCGAATTTTTTTCAGATCCTTATGAACGGACCTAAGAACGAAAACGTATATCGCGATATATTCGAACAATCTCCTATCGGACTTATGATCTTCGATAGGCAGGGCAAAATTATAGAGGCAAACGATTCTTCTCTGCGTTTCTTGAGAGCATCAAGAGAGAAGATCATCGGGCTTTCTTACTCCAGCTTAAAAGATACAACAGTCTCTTCATTGATCGGCAAAGGTTTAAAGGGAGAAGCTTCCGATTACGAGGGACCTTATAATACTACCGTCAGCGGGCTCTTATTACAAGTTCGCATCAGAGTGAATCCACTTTTTGATATTTCAGGTGTGTTCGGTGTAACTTTGATCTTTGAAGACCTGACAGAAAGAAAAAAGACAGAAGAGAAATTAGCAGTAACACTCTCTGACATTCGTGTCGCTCAAGAAGCATTAGAAGAACACGAGGTTAAATTTAAAACATTATTCGAATCTGCGGGAGAGGCAATCTTTCTCATGGATGATCGGATCTTTTTAGAATGTAATCCTAAAACGGAAGAGATGTTCGGTTGTAAAAGAGCAGATATTATAGGCGCTTCTCCTGTGGATTTTTCTCCGGAGATACAACCTGATGGAGTTCAATCTTCCCAAAGAGCATTCCAAAAAATACAGGCGGCCTTTGCAGGTAAGCCCCAAACTTTCGATTGGTTACATTGTAGAAAAGACAGGACTAATTTTGATGCGGAAGTGACCTTAACTTCTGTCACTCTGAATGGAAAAGCTTTATTGCAGGCAATTGTAAGAGATATTTCAGGAAGAAAAAGAGCAGAAGAAGAGATCCGAAAACTAAACGAAGACCTGGAACAAAAAGTAGTTCTTAGAACGGAAGAGTTAAAGGCAACAAATACTTATTTAGAAAATACGAATAGAGATCTGCTCTTAGCATTAGAAGAATTGAAATCTACTCAAGCACAGTTAGTTCAATCCGAAAAGATGGCTGTTTTAGGACAATTGATCGCAGGTATCGCTCATGAGGTGAATACTCCTTTAGGTGCGATCATTTCTTCCAATGAAGGAATTCAAAGTGTGTTCCGTCAAGATTGGGAGAAGTTACTCTGCGAATTTGCAGACTTGGATACTCAAGAAAGAGAAACTTGGAAGAAAATTTTCACAAAAGGAAGTATTTTCCCTGACTTCTATGATTCTTCTGAAGAAAGAAAAAACAGAAAGATTATCCGAGAAACATTACAAAATCTTGGATTCCCATCTTCCGAGTTTTTGTCCGAGAACTTAGCTGAATTAGGAATAAGAGTAGAGGACATTCCAGATTTAGTCAAAGGGATTCATAAGGAAAAATTTCCTACCTTAGTTTCGAATGCATACAATCTCTCTGGAATTTTAAGATATAGTAATGTGGTCAGAGAAGCCGCTTCTAAAGCGGCGAGGGTGATTAGAACCTTGAAAACGTATGTATATCAGGATCACGCAGGCATTAGTCTGATCGATATTAGAGAACAGATGGATCTTGTTCTTACGCTATATTATAATAAGGTAAAACAAGGAGTTGAGATCCGCAGAAATTTTGCGGATAACTCACTTGTAAGAGGCCAAGCTGACCAATTGACCCAGGTTTGGGCTAACCTGATCAATAATGCATTCCAGGCGATTTCTTACCAAGGTAGATTGGATTTGGAATCTTATATTAAAGATACGTATCTGATCGTTTCAGTCACTGATAATGGTCCCGGGGTCCCTAAAGAAATCCAAGATCGAATTTTCGAACCGTTCTTTACCACAAAAGAAAAAGGAGAAGGAAGCGGATTAGGTCTAGATATCTGCAGAAAGATTGTAGAAAGACACCAAGGAAAAATAGATTTTGAATCTTCTCCAGGGAAGACGACTTTCAGAGTGTATCTACCCTTAGCAGAAAAAACTCTGATTTAAAAAAGCCGCTCTTTTACAAGAAGCGGCTTTTTAATTTAGGATTTTTTAGGGACTTCACTTCCCTTGATGAAAGCGGGTCTTGCTCCTAATTTTTCTTCCCATGCTTTGAGTTTTGGATAATCATCGAGTGAAAGGTCAATATAAGATCTTGCTTTCACCCAAGGCCAAGTGGCGATATCCGCAATACTTAATTCACTTCCTGCAAGGTAATCTGATTCTTTTAGTCGTCTTTCTAGAACGGAATATAAACGTTTTGTTTCATCTACATAACGGTTCATTGCGTATGGAATTTTTTCTGGAGCAAACTTAACGAAATGATTTGCCTGTCCTTGCATTGGACCGACTCCACCCATCTGGAACATGAGCCATTGAATTGCGATAGATCTTTCTTTTGGATCCTTAGGTAAAAATTTTCCGTATTTTTCTGCGAGATATATCAGAATAGCTCCAGATTCAAAAACAGGAAAGTCTCCATTGTCTTTGTCTACGATAGCAGGGATCCTGCCGTTCGGATTAATTTTTAGATACCATTCTTCTTTTTGTTCTAATTTACTAAAGTCGATTGGATGTACTGTATAAGGGATCCCTAATTCTTCCAGCATGATGGAAGCTTTTTTTCCGTTAGGCGTCCCTGCGGTATATAATTCGATCAAACGATTCTCCTTTGATTCGGCCGGAAAATCCGGATATGATTTGGACTATGGTTTTTAGACTCTCGGCAGCATTCTTTTAGAGTAAATCCTTTTTATTTTTACAAAGAATCCGATAGATCAGGCAAAAAATACGGAATGAATAATATGACCAGATAGTAGGAGCATACTCAAAATTCCCAGATTATACGCGATATTTCTCCAAGGTTGTTTATGAAGAAAATAGAAAATCGCATGAAGTATTCTGGATGCTATAAATATTCCGGAATATATGATAATTCCCTCATGCCAACTATAAGTATGGATATATCCTATTAGTAAGAATAAGAAAATTGGAATATTCTCCAAATCATTCCTGAATACTCCGTTTGCAGTAGCGACTATCGTATGATCGTCAGTGGCCGGAAATGAATTGGTAAAAAATTCTGCATCTTCTTTCCAGCGAAATGTTTTGGTTTTGATCCGGACCAAACCTTGAACGATGGAAGTGGAAAGTAATTTTAAAAACAGAAGTACTGAGACGATCGCAAAGACCTGCCAAGAAGATTCCATTCTACACTCCTAAATGCAAAGATTGACGGAGCATAGGATTGAACTTGAATCGGATTAATCGAGCAAAAAATAAACTTACTCGGATTTGAGTTTCTCTTTTTTGAGTCGTTTCCTGATTTCTTTTCCTCGTTTTTGGTTCTCTTCCAGAACTTTCAGAATAATATCCACAGGAAATGCGGTACCTTGGAACATTCTTGAAAAAACTCGATCAGGCATATCATACCAGCGAGCCTTGGAAGAAAGAAGAAGTTCCCCTGTTTTTTTCAGATGTACAGTTCCTTTTGTATAAAGTCTTCTACGTCTGACCATTGTAACCCAGCAACGGACTTCTAACTCTTCCCCTAGAGGACAGGCCTTATAATAACGCATATACAATTGATCGGTCATCACAAAATGACCTAAATGAAAACATAAAACACCTTGCGCCTCATCCAATAGAGTCGCGAGTGCTCCTCCATGAGCATAACCAGGTGCTCCTTCAAAATCCTTTTCTATGGTCCAAGCAAAACGAACTTCTCCGCTTGGTTCATGAAAAGGAAAGCTTGCGTGTAAGCCTCTTTTATTTTCCGGTCCACAACCGAAACAATTCTTATGATGCCAGTCTTGTCCATTTTGGCTGGCCTTGATATGTTTATAAATGTCTTCCGCAGTCATCTGTTTCTGATACCATGGAAAAATCCTAAAGGTACCTAACAAGAACGAAATTCGAGATAAGACTGTAACGAACAGTGTATTTGTTTTGTTCCCGAACTTAAAAGAAGAAGGCCCAAACTCTTCTTCAAATCCCTTGACCGATTCCTGGCAGTTTATAATCTCATTTCCGTCGAGGTGTGAACGATGAAGGCCGCAGTATTAGAATCCGGAAAAAGAAATTTAATTATCAAAGAGGTTCCGATCCCTCAACTTGGACCAGAACAAGCTAAGGTAAGGATCAAAGCCTGTGGTATCTGCGGTTCAGATATACATCTAGTATTACATGGAACCTTAAAGTGTAAACATTATCCTCAAATTCCTGGACATGAAGCTTCCGGTGTAGTGGAAGAAGTGGGAGAAAAAGTCACTCGTATCAAAAAAGGAGATAGAGTGGTGATCGCTGCAGGAACAAGTTGTGGTGTATGTTCTCATTGTCTTGCGGGAAGAGAAAATCTTTGCAAAGAGATCGGAGTATTCGGTTTCGATAGAGAAGGTAGTTTCGCAGAATATAATATAGTCGAGGAACGTTATCTGTATCCTCTACCTGATTCAGTTCCTTTTGAACAAGGTGCAATTTTAGCAGATGCAGTTTCTACTCCTTATAATGCGATCAAGTTCAGAGGAAAGATCCAAGACGGAGATAATGTTGCTATTTTCGGATGTGGTGGACTTGGGATCCATGGAGTGGTGATCGCAAGAGCTTTGACAAAAGGTAAAGTGATCGCTTTGGATGTGGATAGGGGAGCCTTGGAAAACGCTACAGCTTACGGTGCGGACGAAGTAATAAATTTAAGAGATATAAAGAATCCAGGTAAAACCTTAAAGGAAATTTGTAAAGGTGGAGTGGACCTTCTTGCAGACTTTTCAGGAAGAATGACAAATATAGAAGAGTCACTTCGTGCAATGAATCCCGGAGGAAGAATGGTCCTCGTAGGAATCGGAAGAGAACCTTTAAAATTTTCCATCCCATTCTCCATTATCGAAAAACAGATCACAGTTGCAGGTTCTTATGGTTCGGACAGAAGGGCCATCCCTGAATTGATAGATCTTTATGTGCAGGGAAAATTGAATCTTAGCAGATCAATTACGGATGTAAGAAAATTAGACGACATCAACGAAAGTCTTCAGGACCTGGAAGAGAGAAAAGGAAATCCGATTCGATTTGTGATTTCTCCTTAATTATTTTAAAAACGAACTTTGCTTGCTATCGTATCCGCTTCTTAAATCCTAACAGATAGATAGCTGATGTTTAAAGAATACTTACAGTACGTACTTTCCAGAGGACAGATCCGATTTATCGTACTTGTCCGATCCGTTTTATTTTTATTAGTATTTAGTGCAATTCCTGCAATGCAAGCTGGGGGAGTTGTCGCGCTCGGCGGAGTCCTCATCATTTTAGGATTACTCGGAACTTATGTGGTGAATGGATTTGTGATCCGATCCGGAATGGACCCTGAAAAGCCTGTAGAATTTTCCAAATACTTTATATTCTTGCTCACCTTGGCTTTGTTCTTGATATTTTTCTTTTTGATCGTTGCTCGATTGATAGAACCTTTTTTAGGAACACAATTACAAGAGTTCTTAAAAAAACAAAGTACTGAACCAAGCACTCCTCTTCCTGCTGAATTCGTTCGATTCTATTTGATATTTGCATTTGTATTAGGATTGATCCTACATTTGATCCTGCCTGTGCTTTTTTCCAAACTCAGCTTGATCCAGGGATTGAAAGAATTGCCGAATTGTATCAAACGTTCCGACTATATAGTCGCTGCTTGGACACCTTTCGTGATCATGTTTGTTCCAGATCTTTTGATTTCTCTCATTTCTAATTCAGAAGAAATGATGGTTTCGATATTCGGACAAGTTTTATTGATTGTGATCTTCTTCTTTATGCTTACCTCGGACATCTTTTTGCAATATCCTACTTACTATTTGGTTCGCAATGAGAAGAAGACCACAGAAGGTTCTAAATAGAACTTAACCTTTTAGAAAGCTCATAGTATCTCTTAAACTTTTTGCAATATTCAAAAGCCCAGTTGCACTTCCCGCGATCTCTTCCGAGTTCGCGGCACTATTCTGGACTGTAACAGAAATATTAGAAACTGCATTTGCAGTCTCAGAGATAGCCACTTTCTGTTCTTTGACAGAAGTTCTGATCTCTTCCGATTTGGAGTCTACATCATTTACGGCAGTGATGATCGTCGCCTTCTTCTCTTGTTGAACTTTCATAGTTGATACAATATTGTCTGAAGAAAGTTTGATAAAGGAAAGACCTTCCAGAATTTCTGCATAAACTTTCACACAACTATCCACGAAGTTTTTACCAGATTCAATTTCTTGATTACTAGTGCGGATCAGGCTTTCGATAGTTTTGGTACTTTGGTCCGTTTGTTCTGCGAGTCTTGTGATCTCAGTTGCAACCACTGCGAATCCTTTTCCATGTTCTCCTGCTCTTGCAGCTTCTATAGCTGCGTTTAATGCGAGAAGGTTTACTTTTTCGGAAATTTCCTGGATGATTGCAGTGATGGATCTCATTTCTCCAGAGCTTGATTCAATTTTTATCATGCTCTCTGAGAGACTTCCCATTGTTTTTTTACCAGCTTCCGTTTTGGAATACATATCCGAGATTTTTCCTAAAGAATCAGAAACTGAATCTCCTACCTGAGTGATCAAACCATCTAACTCTTTCATTTCTCCTGAAAAAGAAAGTATCAGCTTATACTGACCTTCTGCGTTCGAGGTTACTTGTTCCATACCTGCACTGATCTCTTCGACTGATGCAGAAATTTGTTCCACGGAAGCAGATTCAGTCTGAGCATTCTCAGAAAGATATTCACTTGATTTGGATAATTGTTCCGCTGCTACCAAGATAGATTCTGAAAAAGTAAGGATAGAAGAAAGCATCTCCTTTACCTTGATTTGGAAGTTCCGAAATATTAAGGATAGAAGATACAGTTCGTCTAAATTTAAAATATCTTCATCCACTTCTATAGGATTGCTAAAGTCAGCGTCTCGAATGGAATTCTTAACTCGATTTAAACCCTTCACAAGTCGGATAGAAAATTTAATAGAAGCGTATAGTATATAGGCCAGAGTGATTGCTGAAATAAAAAGAAAAAGTGCGAGACTAAATGCATATTCTGTCTCGGCTCTTTGATAGATCCTTTCAGAGATCAAAAGTTGAACTGAGATCAACTTTTCTATATTTCCCGCTACCGGATCTATCTTAGAATACATCTTATTGTCAGCAAAATCTCCTAAACCTTCTTTATCTTTTGCAACCATAAGAGCTCTTGCTTCTTCTACACTTTTGTCCGCCTCCTCAAAGAGCGGTTTTAGTTTTTCGATCAGTACAATTTCTTCCTGTACCAAGTAGGTCTGGAGATATGTATTCCATTCCGACTTAATATCTTTCATTGCCTTGTCTAGGTTTTGGATCCCTTCTTCGTATGTGAATGCTCCACTTCTTGTCTTATGAACGCAGTCCACTATAGAAATTGCATAATGGTCCGAGATTGTTTTTAACTGTTTTAGGGGGATTAATCTGTCGTTCCGGATACTTTCTATATCCTTGATCCTAGAAGCTGAATTGATGAGAGAAAGAGCCAGTATGATTAAAAAAGGAATTAATACAGATGAGAACAAGATCGCAAGTTTAGATTTTAAGCTTAGTCGTAAATACCATTTCATGGAAACACTCCGGCCGGGGAGTATAACATAGAACGCAATTTAAATCGAGCACATTAGAACGCTTCCACCAAGTAAATGAGAAGAATGATTTTGGGACTGAAGAATTTATTTCCTTGGGGATGGTCTCTTCTTCATGAGAATAGAAAATCGCTCTCAGTATACGAATTAGAATTTACTACGATCAGATAATTGTTAGTTATCTGATTTACCCAGGTTTGGGTTATTGTAGCGATTGCTATAGACTTGACAGGACCGGATTAACGACTAATGTCGGAGATCAAGCCTCCTGGCTTTATATAATACGAACGTTATAAATAGGGAGAGGCGGTAATGAGCCTTTTGAAACAAAGAATAGAAAGAGAAAAAAAATCCGGGAAACTGCTACTCCGTTCACTGATCCTCGCATTTGTGATCGGCGGATCCGCACTGTCCTTATCCGCATCGTTTTCTTTAAAACAAATCCCGGACTCTATTGGCCCGGATGGAAGAAATATCTCCAGACAATTCTTCCAATTTCTGAAAACGGCAATCATCAAAAACAAGTATGATGGAAGAGCAGAAGGTTTTCATAAATATCTGGATCGTTCCTTAGAAAGATTCGAATTAAAAAATTTATTTAATTCTGAATACATGAATAAGGATGAAAATGGGCAACATTATGTTACCTATCGGGGAAGATTTGCTAACGATGGATACAAGGTAAGTCTCGAAACGATTCGTATGAAGGATGTTCCGATTCCTAACTTCGGAGATTTTACAGCCGAGTTTGCATTAAAACATAATCCGAATCCTACTTATGGCGGGAATTCCTACTCAGGAAACCTGGATGTTCTGACTCATCTAGGACCATTCACTCATAAACATGGATTGAGTGCTATGGATTCTGGCTTACATTTCTTAGATGCGAATAATCTAAAATCTATCAATGCTCCTGAAACTACTTCTTTCAAAAAAATTAAGGACCCGGAAGCAAGAAAGGCAATAAACGATTTTACAGAATCATTCCCTGCTCTAGCAAAATTCATGAGTTATTATTTTGGCTTGGATTCTTTGTTGAAGGTCCAACAAGACGGAAAACTTCCTGGAGTCACAGCTTTTACGTTCGAAGGTAATATTGAACAAACTTTGATGAGAGATTATCCGGATCTAGGCGATTATCTGGATGATATCAAATATTTAGGTTTTATTAAGTTAAGAATTACGAATGTTTCCGGAAGATCATTAGCGGAATTTGCGATCGAATCCAAAACAAGAGAGATCCGCTTCAAGTTTTTCACATTGAATGGCAAAGTTGTTCCTTATGATACAAAGGGAAATTTTTATCCTCAGGAATCATTTACGCTTAGTTCTCTATCAGAATTTCCTTTCGTAGTGAAAGCAAGTTTAGAAGCGAACCTTTACGGCTTGATGCTCGAAAACAACGACGTTCAGCTACTTGGTAGATTCTCTAATACCGCTACTTCCGGTATTTTGAATTTAAAATTAACCAAGATAGAAGAGTTTGATGTAAGTGGTGCTTTCGGGTATTTTGCACCTTCTTGGGCGATTAATATATTCATTCCTGGAAATCTTCAGTCCATTATCTATGAGTTCACTGAAACTTTAGTAAAAGCGAATAATGGAAAAGGAACAAGCATCGTACTAAGATGGGATAGAGATTCTGCTAGAACAACTATGAAGACCCATATCGAAACAGAATTTTTGGATAATTTTTTCATCAGATTTGGTTTGAAGATCTGGAACCATAAGGTTCTTCCTGATGAAGATGCTAAGGACGATATTAGAGCGGTTCTTTCTAAAACGATCGATCTATTATTGAAGGGAATTTAACACTTTACGGATCGAGATTGATTCGATCCGATTGTGAGAATTATGCAAACAAATCAATCCGTTTCTTTTAGTACTCGTGTAGTCCAAGTCTGTTTGTTCTTAGCTGCAGCTATTGCAATTTTTGGCGGAAGCTTGCAGATGTATTTAGGGGAACCTACTGTTAGCCCAAGGCTGGATAATGTACATAGATTTATGGCGGGGATCTATTTATCTATGGGATTGATTTGTTTTTGGGCGGCTTATACTGTTCGTATCCAAAGGACTTTAGTTTATCTGATTGCTTTGGGAATTTTTATTGCAGCTCTTGGAAGGATACTTTCCATTTCTATCGTTGGATTACCTGAACCTCCAGAACTTTGGATCGGTTATTTGACTCCTGAGATACTACTTCCTATCATTCTAGCGATCGCACAATCTAGACGAAAAGAAATCCAATAAAATAAACTTTTAGAAATGCTCGTATGTTATATACGAGCATTAGTCTTCTTAACTTAATCTAATTTCCAAACATTCTCTTTCGCAGAATGTCCCTTTAGCCCACCCGACATTTCCTGACTTAAAAGATTCGTTAGAGTATACGTATTTTTATAATGTATATTCACTTCTTCGGTTGAAATGGAGAAAGGAGGGCCAGCCATTTTAGTCTGGTCATACTCGAATGTAATCAGAAGTTGAGGCGCCTTATTTGTGATTTGAGTTAAATGTGCAGAATAACGGATCCGGGCTTCTTGGGGCAGAGCAACTAATGCAGCTCTATCATAAACCGCATTCACAGGACCCAAAACTTCTTTAGATAAATCGAATATATCCCCAACAAAAATATCGATACCTGGCGCGCTGTATAGGACCAGTTTGCCTAATTTCGAAATTTTAGGTTCTACTCCTAATTCTTGGAATAATTGCTGGATTGCCATCTCGACAAGTTCTGCACCAGCGACTCGGTATCCATTCGAAAGAAGCCATGCTATATCCAATGTCTTTCCGCATAATGGAATGAAAATACGGCTATTCTTTGGCAGAGAAAGTTCTTTGAAATATTTGAATAAGAGAGGGTTTGTTTCACTCTCATGAAAAGGAATATTGTTTGCTTCCCATCTACTTAACCAAAAATCTCTTTCCATTTCTAATCCCTCGAATTTGAGCTCTATTCATTTGTAGGAGCTCCAACCATGGTATTGATTTTAGAACGTTTTGCAACAATTTATGTGCATACGCACTAACTCATCCGATCTATTATAAAATAACCATTATTTTATTCTAAAATTCTACTGAACTACTGTATTTGTCCTATACTTCGCCGCCAAACCATCAATACATTCTCTCATTATTAAACGAATTATAAAAATAAAATGTAAATTCTACTTGCAAGGGTTCCGTTTTTAGTCTCTTTAAATAGCGATGGAAATTTTTGTTTGGAAAGGTGATATCACGTCCATTCAAACGGATGCAGTGGTAAATGCTGCCAATTCTTCCTTGTCTGGAGGAGGCGGAGTAGACGGTGCCATTCATAGGGTGGGCGGACCAAAGATCATGGAAGAATCTAGGATATTAAAGATCAAAAAATATCCGAATGGTCTTCCTACTGGTCAATGTGTTCTTACTTCTGGAGGACAACTTCCTGCCAGATATGTGATCCATGCAGTGGGTCCTGTTTGGAAAGGTGGGGATTATCAAGAAGCTTCTCTCTTAGAAACCTGTTATAGGAATGTTCTACAATTGTCTTCGGATCGAGCATTTGAATCGGTTGCAGTTCCGAGTATTAGCACAGGGATTTATGCTTATCCAAAAGAATTGGCTGCTCCGATTGCAATCCGGACTGTTTTGGAGCATAAAGACCAATTCCCCAGAAAGCTGATCTTTGTTTGTTTCGATCAGGAAACAAAAGACCTATATGAGCAAATTCTAAACCAATCTGGGGTTAATTTTAAAGAAGGAATTTCTTCCTTCTAATATTCTATAGACCTATCCCTGCTGCTTGTCCGCAGGTAGTATACATATCTTGTTTTGGGTTTATAGCATAGGATTCATCGGATGTAGCTGCCCCGAAATTATTGTTAATCGTACTATCAAACAGATTTGTATTCACACAAGATCCCGAAGAATCATTACATTGAACATTTGCGGGCGGACTTGCGCCATTTGCCAAAGTATTCAGCCAAGTAGCAAAATTAACTCCTCCACTGTTTAGAGAATACATATCATTATAAGTTGTGATAGTATGAATATCTCCAGGGCCTATATAATATCTGTAATTGGTTTTGGATGCTGCATCTTTCATTTTAGAAACTGCCTGCTTGGACCAATCGCAAGTAGTATAATCATTAGAACTAGAAGAACTTCCATCTGGTACGGAACTTCCGTCGCTATCTCCGTAAATAGCAGAATATGATTTTCCAGCTTGGTAAGGATCTGCAGTTGTAGCAGTCGAATAAGTCAAAGTTGAATTATTGATCTTATTGATCTGTCCCATCGTATGATAGAAGAATCTCTGGTTTCCATCAAACAGAGCTGTGTATTGTCCTAAAACATCTCCCGGATATTCAGTAGCTACTTTCTTAAAGTAATCATTAATAGAAGGTGAACCTGTGGT
The DNA here is from genome assembly GCF_002811765.1 of Leptospira saintgironsiae. Lineage (NCBI taxonomy): Bacteria > Pseudomonadati > Spirochaetota > Leptospiria > Leptospirales > Leptospiraceae > Leptospira > Leptospira saintgironsiae. The sequence goes on from NZ_NPDR01000004.1 coordinate 58,526, forward strand.
TGTATAATTTACACCGATCCCGTTTACCCAAATCGGAAGATTAGAAGAAGAGAATCCAGTTCCACTTCCGATCCCATTTGTTTCTACTCCCCAAGAACTTTCGAGTAATGGAAAGAATGCAGGACCAATTGTGTAGGCTCCAGTAGGTACAACTGCGTTAGAAGCATCAGATAACATTCTTACCGTAGCACCTGAATCGATTGTGGTTACTGTTTCTCTAATAATCGGATAATTTAATATAGCTCCATAACCTCCCGCACTTTGTCCGGTTACAAAAACTCGGTCCAGTTGCGGATAAGAATTTTGGACAAATTTCAGAACAGAGATTACATTATCATAACCATGGTGTTTGATGGTCCCACTCGTATACGTTTTGTCCTTACTTCCTACATGAAGATCTCCAGTGCAATAAGGGACAAAAATGATATCATAATCTTTGAATGGATTTGCGGCTACAGATTGATCTATAACACCTTTGAATAAAAGATCCAAAGCAAAATCAGGAACCACATTTAACTGATTGAAATAAGTTACAGTGTTACTTCCGAAACAGTTTGCATTATCCCAACAAGCTCCTCCTCCCATAAAATTGATCAGAAGTTTTTTGTTATTCGCTGCCACAGTCTTTCTGAAAAAATAGAAGTTCACATTTCCTTCTGTTCCGCTACATTTCGGATCAAAAGTCGCAGTATAAGTGTAAGGTGTGGCTCCATGATCCACCTGAGTGGTGAATGTTCCTGGTTCTGGAGTAATCCTAGTAAACGGGCTTGTAACCAGATCTACGATCAATCCGGTAGCGAGAAGTTCCTGGGAATTATCTTTATCTTTGGTACAGAATATTTGAGAGAATAGAACTAAAATTACAAGAAATTGGGTTTTCATAAAGGCCTGATACCGCCTTCAGACAGGCGATATCCGCAATAGTTTATTCCCAGTTTATAGAATGTCAAGGACCGAAACAGGTCTCGTAGAGATCTTTATTATTATCGAAAGAGTCCTGTGATGTCGCTCTTCCTAGGGCATCATTCAAAGAATTTGACCCGAAATTTTTATCGGTGCAAGGATGAGAGCCGGAACCTGCGGAGCAATCCACGTCTGTAGGAGTTCCTACATTTGATACGATTGATTTTAGCCAGGTATTAAAGTTCACTCCGTTACTCGTAAGTCCATACATTGTATCACTTGTAGTGATTGTATGAATATCTCCTGGGGCTCTATAGAAATAGTACTTAGAACCTGTAGTATTATTCATCGCAGTATTTGCGTTGATCGCCCAGTTGCAATTGGAAGGTGTGGAGACATCTTTCGGAAGATCTGGCACATCTCGAGCGTCTCCAGGTCCGAAATAAGAACTGGAATCTGAATAAGAAGAGCCCGAGTTAATAATCCCCATCACATTGAAAAACCATCTTTGCGTAGAATCGAACGCAGCAGTGTATTGTCCCACAACATCGCTCGGATACGCGGTGGTGATCTTACCGATATAATCTTGGATAGAAGGACTTCCATCTAGATAGTTAGAACCTACTACCCAGTCCGGCATATTCGGTGCGCTTCCCCATTTAGTTTTTACTATGTTAGAGAAAAACCCGTTGATTACTGCTCCGTTAGAAGCATCTGCTACTAAACTCATCTTGCTGAAACTTGGGAATTTAGTGCTATCTGAAAATACAGCACGAATATGAGGATAATTTAATACTGCCCCATAACCTCCGGCGCTTTGTCCCGCAACTACTACATTGGTTACTTGAGTATAATTAGTTTGGATATATTTTAAAACCGAGAGAACATTATCATGTCCTCTATGGCTATAAGTACTAGGATCAGATGAATTATAAGGGTCATCATAAGTAGCAACGTCGTTGGAACCTACATGAAGATCTCCAGTGCAATACGGAATAAAAAGAACATCATAATCTTTTAATGGATTAGAAGAATTTCCTGCATCTAAAATCCCTTGGAATGCGACCTTGATAAAAAGATCAGGCACATCGTTTAGGAAATTGAAGAATGTTGTGGTATTCTTTCCAAAACAATTATTATTACTCCAGCAAGCTCCTCCCCCCATAAAGTTGATGAGTAACTTTTTGTTATTCGCAGAAACAGCTTTTCTGAAGAAATAAAACTTAGTATTTCCTGCATTTCCGAAACATTTCGGGAAATATTGTCTACCGTTTTGGTAGCTGGTATTCGTGTTAGGGATAGTTATTGTATCATCTGTGGGAGGGGTGATCCTTTCGTAAGGATTATAAAGAACTTCGCCTAAAACTGCTCCTGTAAGAGCTTTTGTATTGTCTGGTTCGTCTTTTTTACATCCGATAAGAAGTAGCATCGGAACTATAAATAGAAGCGATAGGTTTTTGGCCTGCATTCGTTTCATCTCCACTCTAGAAAACAGTCGAATTGTTTTATATTTCCATTTAGACTGACGCAATTCTTCAAAGATTCAAGCCCTTTTCATTGTCCAAGAAAAAGAAAGATTTGAGTACTAGGGGCGAACCCAGAAACTGGAATCAGTCCGATTATTTTTTGAATCGAAGGTGAAACGTGGATCTTTTTGATGATATAGGTGAAGTTGAAGGAAGTATCATACCGGTAGATTCCATTCTTCCCCCTGAATTATTCTTGGTGCCTATCAAAACAAGACCGGTATTTCCGGGGATCATCACTCCTCTGATCGTTCCAGGGGGGAAATTTGCAAAGGCTGTAGACGAGGCCTTAAAAGGAAATTCTTTCATCGGACTAGTGCTTCTTAAAGATGAAGAGAACGAAAAGAAAACAGAAGAGAATATTTATGATTACGGCGTAGTTGCCAAGATCTTGAAGAAGGTGAATCTTCCTGATGGTGCAGTAAATATTCTAATTAATACGGTTCGCAGATTTAAGGTAGAATCATTTTCTTCTGTGGAACCTTTGTTGATTGCAAAGGTGAATTATCCGGAAGAAGAACCTGGGGCTTCTAAAAATACAATCAAAGCTATGATGAGAACCTTGCTTATTATGACAAGGGAACTCGCTCAGAATAATCCTCTTTTTACAGAAGAGATGAAGCTTACAATGCTAAATGTAAATGAGCCAGGTAAGATGGCGGACTTTGTATGCAGTATTTTGAATATAGAAAAAGAAGATTATCAGTCCGTAATTGAATCTGTAAATCTAAAAGACAGGATCGAAAAAGTATTACTCTATCTTAAAAAGGAAATCGATCTAGTTTCCCTTCAAAGAGAAATTCAGGAAAATATCCAGGATAAAATTGATAAACAGCAAAGACAGTTCTTCTTAAGAGAACAGTTAAAAGCCATCCAGGCAGAACTTGGTCAGAAAGAAGGTAAATACGAGAAGAAGTATGAAAAATTCTTAGAAAGACTGAAAGCTATTCCTGCAGATCCAGAAGTGATAGAAGAAGTGGAACGAGAAATGGATAAGTTCTTTTACACAGATCAGAATACTGCAGATTATAATGTGATCCGAAATTATTTAGATATTATGGAAAGTCTTCCTTGGGAAGCCGCTCCTTCTCGCGAAATAGATCTAGAAAAAGCCAGAAAAACTTTAGATAGGGATCATTATAAACTGGATGATGTAAAGGAACGAATTTTAGAATTTTTAGCAGTGAAGAAGTTGAAGCCGACTGAGAAAGGTTCTATTCTTCTATTGGTTGGACCCCCTGGAGTTGGGAAAACTTCTATCGCTAAATCTATCGCAGAAGCAATGGGCAGGAAGTTTTTTAGATTTTCTGTGGGTGGAATGAGAGATGAGGCAGAGATCAAAGGGCATCGTAGGACTTATATTGGTGCAATGCCGGGTAAGATCATAACTGCATTAAGAATTACTAAAGAAAAAGATTCCGTAATTCTTTTAGATGAAATAGATAAACTTGGTCTTGGAATGCAAGGAGATCCCGCAGCCGCTCTTTTGGAAGTTTTAGATCCAGAGCAGAATAAAACTTTTAGAGATCATTATTTAGATCTTCCGTTTGATCTTTCTTCCGTATTTTTTATCGCTACCGCAAATACATTAGATTCTATTAGTAGAATACTTTTGGATCGTATGGAAGTGATTAATCTTTCTGGTTATATCACAGATGAAAAGGTCCAGATCTTTAATAAACATTTATGGAAGAAGGTCCTGGAGAAAAACGGGATAGAACCATACGGGATCCAAATAGATAAAAAAGCTGTGATCTCTTTAATAGATCATTATTCTAGAGAGTCCGGAGTAAGAGGACTTGAAAAACAATCTGATAAACTTGCCAGAAAACTTGCTCTTCAAATTGTAAAAGGGGAGTCTTATCCGAAACATATCGAACCTTCCGATGTGGAAAAATTCCTAGGAGTTCCTAAATATACAGATGATAGGATGACTAAACCTACAGTTCCAGGAACTGCTTTGGGGCTTGCTTGGACTTCTGTAGGAGGTGCAACATTACTCATCGAAGCTGTTTTCGTAAAAGGAAAAGGCGGGATCCTTCTTACTGGAATGATTGGAAAGTCAATGGAAGAGTCTTCCAGCATTGCTCTTAGCTACATTAAGAATTTATTAGGTAGCGAAGAATTATTCACCGAAAAGACGATCCACCTTCATGTTCCTGATGGTGCTACTCCGAAAGATGGGCCAAGTGCTGGGATCACAATGGCAACTACCATTCTTTCTTTGGTGCTGAATAAAAGGATCAGACTTGGATTTGGTATGACTGGAGAATTGACTCTTACTGGCGAGGTTTTAGCAATCGGCGGTTTAAGAGAAAAGATCGTAGCTGCAAAAAGAGTTGGAGTTCATAAGATCATTTTTCCTTCTGATAATAGACCTCAGTTAGACGAAATACCTGATTATGTGAAGAAGGGAATGGAATTCTTTCCGGTTTCTAGATTTGAAGAAGTCGCCAAAATTTTATTCGAACCGAAAACGATTGATGGAATTTTAAAACCTAAAACAGAACAGGTTGCAGTCGCTAAGAAGACAAAACCTTCTCCTAAAAAGAAGGCAGCCACTCGAAAGAAGAAGTAAATCTTCTATGTGCCCCATTTATGACGGGTCCTTAAGCGGATCAAAATAATTTGCTTTTTAGGACCCGTTTCCGACCCTGTTCGGAGGAGACCATAATGGGCGTACCTTTCATAGATATTAAAAGATTCGAGCCGGGATTACTAGAAGCTTGGGAAGATAAAGTAAAAACTCTCAGCAAGAACGCCTCCTTTATCGGAGGAGAAGAAGTCGCATTATTAGAAAAAAATCTGGCGGCAACCGCTGGAACCAAATATTCAATTGCATGCGCTAACGGAACAGACGCGCTTCAATTGGCTCTAAGAGCCTTGGGAGTAGGAAAGGGAGATAAGGTTTTAGTTCCTGATTCTACCTTTTGGGCAACATTTGAATCAGTAGTAAACGTAGGCGCTGACCCTGCGACGGTAGATACAAATCCAGATGATCTACAAATGGATTTCGAAGAATTCAAAAGAGCCCTCGAAGAAGTAAAACCGAAGGCTGCAATCATTGTTCACCTTTATGGTTGGGGAAGTGCAAAATTAGAAGATTACCGCAAACTTTGTAAGGAAAAAGGAGTTTTCTTATTAGAAGACGGAGCTCAATCCTTCGGAGTTTTGTATAAGGGAAAACCTATTTACCAAGACGCATTGATCACCACTACTTCTTTCTATCCTGCAAAAGTTTTGGGCGGAGCAGGAGATGGTGGAGCAGTCTTCACAAACGACGAAGAGCTTGCAAATAAAGTCAGAATGCTTGGAAACCACGGAAGAACTTCTCATTACGGTTACGGAGATGTGGGTTGGAATTCCAGAATGGATACCTTACAAGCTGCATTCTTAAATTTGAATATTCCTTTCTTAGAAGCAAGAATAGCATCTCGCAGAAAGGCTGCTGAAAAATATTATCAAGTTCTTCCAGGTTTAGGAGTGAATGTAATTCATCCTCCAAAAGACTTTCAAGAAAACGGATATTGTAATGTAACTCTTTTTGATCCTGTAGAAAGACCAAAAATCCAAGAAGTTTTAAAAACGAAAGGGATCGGTTCTGCGGTCATTTATCCTGGAGCTATGAGTGATCAACCTGGGGCAAAACCGTATATTGTAGGTAAATTCGGAAAGGAACATAGAACCGGAAAGATCTGTGATTCAATATTAAATTTTCCTTTATTTCCTTACATGACTGATTCCGAACTGGAAGAAGTTTTTGCCGCGATCAAGGAATACAAGAGCCTGTCCTAAGGACGGCTCTTGATGCGGCCTATATAATAGAAAATTAAGACAAAGAATGAGGAGCAGAGAACATCAGTTTATGAACAAGGTTGTTGCTATATTATTTATTCTTACTGCATTGGTTGCAAATTGTAATCTTATAGAGTCAACCAGTTTGACAAAGAATTCATATACTGGTGGGGAGGCGAGGGAGAAAATTCGAAACGCCGCATTTAATGCAGAAGGAATTTTTTACGAAAAGGAATTCGGTGGTTATAATGGTTTGGTCACTACTAAGGCTTTCGACGCTGCATTACTAATCTCTTTGTCACTGGATTTGGATGACTCTAAATATTATAAAAAGGATAAAGTAAATGATTGTGTTTCTGATATGGAACAGTTTTCTAATATAGGTCACTATCAAGCTTTCAGAATCTTCACTTTAAGCGAGAATTGTCGTAACTTTGAAGAAATTGGACTACTTCCAAAATAAGTAGAAGTCACAAAAAATATCAGCTAAAAAGAAAAGCCGCCTCGGGGCAGTTTTTTTATGTTCTTTTTTACATAGTTGTCTGGATTGGTTTCAGGATCGGATACTATTTTATATGCGCTTTGTGAATCGGTTTGGATTTATCCCATTAGTAATATTTGTTATGATTCAATGCACGTTTAACGCTGCTTGGGAAGAAATCGACAAATTAAAAGGAAAAGTCGATAAGGATGAAGCTAAATCACAACTTTTGAATGCAGTTAATATGAAATCTTCTACTTGCAATTCGTATTTTCAGCCTGATTTTAATCTTGCTTATACTAAAACTCTAACCGGTAACGCTTGTTATTCTGTCGGAAATGAATTCAACGAAAAGAAAGAGATGAGAACTTGTGAATCCGCATATAAGTTTGTGGATAAAAAGAACTTGGACAATTGTATCGAAGAAGTATATACACTTCCTTGTAACGCTTTTAGAAACGGAGTCTATGCAAGTATGAAGATTCCCGTATTTCCAACCTGTGTTTCCGCATTTCATACGGATCCTTCTTTGAATTATTTATAATAGAAACTTTAATTAATCCGTCTGCTTGTGAATGCCATTCCGCTCCTTCGTTTTTCCGAAAAAAATTAAGGATTTCCGAGTTGATTTAGATCCTGATAAATTTAAAAAAATCGTTTAGAAATCGTTTGCCGCCGTCTAAACAATATATTTAGAATGATTCTAAATAGGTAAAACAGGAGAAAATTATGAAGCCGAATATAGGAATTCCGGAGAAGGATAGAGAGGCCATTAATCAAGGCCTGCAAAAGCTTTTAGCAGATACGTACTTTTTATATTTAAAAACTCACAATTACCATTGGAACGTTACTGGACCCTTATTTAATACATTACATCTGATGTTCATGACTCAGTACACTGAACTTTGGAATGCATTGGATCTGGTTGCAGAAAGAATTCGTTCTCTTGGTTATCCGGCACCAGGAACCTATAAGGCATTCTCTTCTTTAACTTCTTTAAAAGAAGAAGATGGAGTTCCAAAAGCAGAAGATATGCTTAAAAATCTTGTAGAAGGACATGAAGCAGTGATCCGAACTGCAAGAGCGATCCTTCCTTCTGCGGATTCGGGAGGGGATGAGGTAACTACAGACCTTCTTACCCAAAGATTAGAGATCCATGAAAAAACTGCTTGGATGCTTAGAAGTATGTTGGAGTAGAATTAGAATATTCTGAAAAACAAATATTTCGGGGAGAATTCCCCGAAATAAGAACCCGGAGAGATCGATCTGGTATTCGATCTTTCTCCCCGGGCCGTAAAGAGTTTAGAGAGTGAGGATATACTCCACTAGATCATCTACCTCAGCCGCTGAGGCAGAACACCATGGGTGAGGAGCGGCAGGCATTCCGATTGGTTGAGAAGTTCCCAACTCTTGCGGGCCGTATTCTCTTCTCATCTTTTGGTAGTCCCAGTAATAATAGTTCGTATCCCAAGCAACAGTTACGAAATATTTATGTCTTTCGATGAATCTGTTTCTCTTGGTTCCGGTGTCGTTAGCTGCAGATTTGACTACTCTGAATACATCCGATTTCCTGTTTTGAGCCGGATACGGTTCCGGGAAATCAGGTCCACCTAAAGCAGGGGATGCAGGCGCATGCAAAGTATAATACTGGTTGTACAGAGGGGATCCTTCCGTGCAACGAGCAGGATTCACTAAATCTTCCAAATTTCTGACGTGTCCGTCGCTTAGTAGACCTCTATGTTGAACCCAGTACATGTCTCTTAAGAAAGTGGCACGAATGGACTGCAGTGCTTTTTGATAGATAGTCGGAGCAAAAAATCTTCCCACTTCGTTTATCTTAAACATCTTCTCATTAGAGTTTAAGCCCACTTTATCATTATGACAAGATCCGCAATCTCTTTGGAAAGTAGTCTTTCCTCTTGCAACTGCTGCCGCAATTCCCGGTTGGTTTTCCCATCCTGCCTGGACAAAAGCACCTTCTCCTGAATCTGCGCCTGCTTGAGCGATTAGTTTACCTTTGGATTTTAGCCAACGATACATTCCCACTTGTCTGAGAGCCTTATCGTTCCCGTCCAGCTTAGTCATATAAGCTGTAAGAGCTTGTAGTTCTTTTGCATACATCGAACCTGTAGCACCGTCGGGTTCTTCAGAATGAATATAAGAACCTTCGAATCCTACGTAAGATTCGGAATGGGAAAGAGATCTTCTAACTCCCATATAGTTGGTTACGTTCGGGATCGCGATTGGAGAGAACTCATAATCGTTATCTGTCTCGCTTCCTTCTCCTTTGATCCGGATAAGCGCATGTTCTCCCGCTCCCTGAGGCATAGCGTAGATCAACATCGTTTTATCCACATCTTTGGAAGAAGAATCAAAACTTGGTCCAGGTTCGCTTTCCTTAATTCCTTTAAAATCTCCTAATAAAGACCATTTCATGGACCATTTAGGGTTAGGAAGTCCAGGGATTACTTTAGTCACACTGTTTCCAGGAGAAGCCTCGTAAGTGATCTTGTAACCGTGACAAGAAGCACAGTTGAATCCGATCCATTCTCCGTTACCGGTGTATGGATGAGAAGCTTCCGCATATCTATAACCTGCCCAACCGCTATTCTTGGTATTCCCTTTAAATTTTTGATCTCCACCTAAAAATCCTGGGATCGGAGTAGGTTGCGGATAACGATCAAAGTATACGTTATCGATCGCTGCAGATGGGACTTGACCTGAAACTGTTTGGTAAGCACCGAACAAAAGAAGTGGATCTGCAGTATAACCGGTAACTGGGTCCGTGGCTTGGTATGCGAAAATTTTCTTCCAATCTAAATTTCGGATCGCGTGAGCTACACCGATATTGAAATCATAAGACCAGAAAATTTTCTCACCAAGTGCGATGATGGAAGAGAATCCAGGATTGTTCACATTTACTTGTAAAGGAGCAGTCCCTTTCGCATCGCTTAAGATAGAAACCACGTCGCATTTATGTTTATAATCTTCGTCGGTAACTCTTCGAGTTTGGGCATCAATTACATTATGCGGTTGTCCCGGATGAAGTAAAGAATCATTATATCCGACCCTTTTCTGGATTTGGACGACTAACGGGCCGGAGGTGGCGTGTTCCGGTACTTTAAATTGTATCTGAGTATCGGTCCAAGCAAGAATATATTTGCTCCAACTATCCATTTGTTCGTTCACTTCGAAGTTCACTTGTTTCGTGATGTCCAACCTCTGTTCGAACATGACCAGATCAGTTTCCAGAATCCTAGTGTTCCCGATCATGATCTTAGAAAAGTCGATTTCAGGTCCGGCTCCGAAACCTGTTCCTTTAAGTGTGATGGTTTGGCCAGGACTGAAAGAAGGAGTCGGGTATGCCGGTCCATCCGTTACAGTTTGCCACACAAGATTTCCATTTACCAACACCGATTGTAGTACCGGCTCCGGGAAAGAAGATGCGGACACTGCGCGAATTCCTTCTCGGATCGGATCAAATTTACATACTTCTTCCTGGTTTGGGAATTCTGTAAAAATTCCTACGGGGCAACCCGCAGCTAATACAGCCATCCCTAACAAGGCGTACCGCAAATAACGTTTTGCGGCACGTAATCTTTGCATTTCCATTTTTCCGCTCCCTAGTCCGGAAAGAAAAATCCCGGATCAGTTCTGGCGGAGAAGAATACTCCATAATAAAAATTAGGTCGTCCGAACCACGGAATTCGAACGTTCGAGTTTCATTATTCGAACAGTTGTGTAAAAATCATAATTTAGAAAATAAGTAAGATATAAGGGAGAAGGTGAATTGATTCTTGAGAATTAAGAAAAATGCAAGTGTTCGAAATAAAAATTTTTCACTTATTTTATTGGATCTCAAATCGTTCTAACGCTTGTTTCGAATGAGAACACTTGACAAGCCTAGGGATTTTCTTAATATACCGCCTATGTTAAATCCCGAAGTGGTAACTCCTATATTCTACTTCGGAAGTGGCCTTTCCTTTTTATTGGTGGTCCAAAAGTTAATTCCACCTATAAAACGCAGAGAAGACAGGATTGGAGCCCTTCTGTTTCTTTCGTTGGGGATCATACTATTTACAGTTGCGAATGTTGTCTTGGAAATAGACAGAACTTATCCGCATGCAATCTTCTTATTACTCACTTCTTTTTCTGCTATAGGGCCCTTATCTTTACTATATACACATTCTTTGATATACCCAAACCAAACTTTATATAGGGATATACGGCTTCACTTTCTTGTGCCTGGTCTTTTTTTCTTAGGTGAGTTACTTTTTTTTGGAAGGCCTTGGGATTCTATTATCTCGGACTTGGGCGACTTTAGAAATATCAGATATAAGCATTATCTTTCTTGGGGATTTTTTCTAACAACAGCGCTTACTACTGCTTATTTTGGATTTAGATATAGAATGTTAATAACTGTGATCTCAATCCCTGAGTTAAAGTCACAGATCAGATTCATTTTTATTCTGGCGACCATTACAGTATTTGCAATGTACTCTTTGGTTTTCGGATTCATGTTCGGGTTGGATCTAATATTTAGAGTGGGTGGACTTCTTGTAACTGGGATAGTGACTCTTCTATTCTTGGCTCCTTCTAGATATCCGGATTTTTTTGCTCCTTTAACTAGAGAAGTGAGAAAGAAGAAGTATGAAAAATCTCTACTGATCGGTTTGGATCTGAACTTATTAGAACTTAGGATCCAAGAATTAATGAGAGAAGATAAACTATATCGAGATCCTGAGCTGACTCTTCATTCTTTGTCGGAAGACTTGGGGATCAAACCATATCAGTTGACTGAATTTTTAAATGAACATCTACAAACCGGATTTCATAATTATATCAACGGATTTAGGATAGAAGAAGCAGTCAAACTTCTGGAAGAAAAGCTGGATCAGGACATTCTTTCTATCTGTTATTTTGTAGGATTTAATTCTAAATCTTCTTTTAATGATGCATTTCGAAAGGTAACAGGAAAAACTCCTACACAACTTCGTCAGAAGAAGTCAGATGTTCCTGAAAAACAAAAACTGCATACTGCACGCACAGGAGTTCCCCCTTTAGGAAAAGGGCTGGGTGGTATGGTGGAACTCGGTGATTCAGATCGAATTTCTGTGAAAAATCGCCCGATCAAGGCTGAAAATCGGTAAAGAGTAGGATCCATTCTTCTCCATTTCTATCGTACCAATCTTTTTCCGAATAATAAGTCCCGCCTAGAGTCTCTATTACTTTTTTCATATATGGTTCGCCTGGATCAAAGTCCTGTGCATCTAAAAAGATAGAACCTCCCCATTTTTTCTTTGCCTGAGTATGGGAGAACACACCTTTCAAAGATTCTATCCTTTCGTTATTCAAAGGGATCTGGTATTTTTGGCAAAGCTCATATACAAGTTTTGAAACCGCGGTAGTCTGTGCTGGATTTGCAAGTAACATCTCAGTATCCTTGCCCACGATCTCAATTTGGAAACAATTTCGGTTTGTGCCTGTAGCGGCCGCGGCCATATGAAGTGGAGAATCCAGTAATTGGTAGATCTTACCATCCTTATCTGCAAGGAAGGTCGCAGCTAAATTCCGTTTTTCTAATACTCTTAGAGTTCCATCATAATCATTGATAGCAGTGAAATGTAATACAACACAATCAGCTGTGATCGCACCTCTATAATTGTATTTAAGTCTTTTTTCTTCCGGAAGAAGTCCATCTGCGGTTTTTTCGATACTCTCTAGTTCTGCCTTGGGAGTAGGAGTGATAGATCTACCTTTATCGTAGCTTGGCTCTTTAACTTCGCCGTTTTGTCCTACAAATGGTTTTTCTTTCCTGAGAACCCATTCTCCATATCTATCCTTCCATTCCATTTCGGAGAAGTAGGAACCTTTTAATTCTTCCAGAAGTGCTTTTAGAACATTCTCATTTCCACAATCGCTTCCATTTAAGAAGCCGCCGAATTTTTTCTTGGCCTGACTATGTGTAAATATCCCGGAACGAGAGCCTACATCGAAGTTTGTAACTGGGATCCCAAATTCTTGAGAAGTCTTTGCGATTGTATAAAGTAAGGATTTTTTTTGAAGAGGACGTTTGAGTATATCTTCCTTATCTCCTTCCCAAGAGATATGGATCATACTTGTATCAGTTTTTGGCGCAGCCTTGATGAGAGAAGTCCCGGGATCTTCTACTCCGTAAATTTTGCCTTTTTTATCTACGATATAATGGACTAACCATCCAGAATTTGCACTTTTTGTAATATAGTCTTCTGCGGAAAGTCCCTTGGTATGATGGAGTAATATCCCGCTCACTTTTGTTTTTTTGCGAAGAACAGAAAGGGATATTGTATTTTTATCCTTCGGTAATAATTGAGAGATCGGATAAATAGGAGAAGCTAATTCAGCGATTGAAAAGTTTGTCTCCGGAAGGGAAGAACAACTCGATATAATACACGCAGTGAGTAATAAAAGGACAGTTCTCAACATCCTCTCTCCGTTAGTCTTTCTTTTAATAGAGAAAGGTCTGATCTGACTCTTTCTAAAATTGATTTCGCTTTGGTATGTTTGTTTAGAAGATCTTTGTATTCAGGGACCGCTCGGTTTTTTTCTTCTCCGAAATCCGGCTCTAAGGGAAGTGTTTCCAAATCTCTGAGAGAAGCTTCTGCATCTGTTCTGATCTTAGTCCAGTTTGCAGTATAAGAAGAATAAATCTCTTTAGGGAGTTTGTCCCTGGAAACTTTGATACGTTCTTCCATTTGCGGAAGGTCTATCTTTAGGAATTCGCTTAAGGCTTGGGAATCCTGGACTAATTCTTCTAAAATTCCACTTAAGTGTTTTTCGATAGCCTGTCTTTGTGTGTGGATTGCCTTCTTCGCTCGGCTGAAAATCCGGAGCATTGCCAAGCCAGAAAGTATCAGAACGGATAGAAAAACCCAAAAGGAAAACTTGGAGATAACCCAACGAAATCCGGGAGAATCAAACCATTCTTGGAAATAAAAGGCTGAGCCCCCTAGGGCCAACAGGATGAAAAATAATACGAGAGCAAGAAATCGCCTCATCTCTTTCTCATTTAGGAAAAGGTTTTCTTTCTGTCAAGGTCAAGACGGAGCTTCTCGAAGCCGAAACTAAATAGTGATGGATGCTTCTGCGAAACATTTACCTTCTTCTTCCCGCAAATCAGGCCCACCTAAAGTCGTGAACCTTGGATTTTATCGGATCAAAAAAACTCTAAGGGAAGAAGGTTTCGAAGTGGTAGAAAAAGCAGACGGCAAGATCACTCTCGTTTTGAGAGTGAAAGACTAAGGCGCCGATTCCTCAATCGTAGGAAGTTCATCCGAAAATTCTTTTGGTTCTGGTTTTTTAGGGACCAAAGTTTCTCCGCAGCTTTTTTTAAGTAGAGAATCTATTTTAGATTTTTCAGCAGAGTGGGGAAGTATCCGTAGATAGATCCTATAATTACGAACCGCTCCTGCACAATATCCGGTCTTTAAATATAAACTTCCGAGTAATCTTCTGGCACCTGGATGAGCAGGTTCATGCTCTATGATCTTTGTAGCGAGCCTCATTGACTTATCAGGATTTGTTTTTGCATTTTTTTTGGATTCGTCCCAGGTTTTGATCAGCTCTTCTTCATATAAATAATAGAGTTGGTTGTTTCCCATCTCTAATACTCTGAACACGATTGCATCTTGGGCTCCGCTCTTGCATACTCCGAACCAGATATCTTCTCCGCTATCCGTCATTTTGTTTCCGCGGACTTTGACTAGATCACTTCCATCTAAACATCCTGCCATCTCATATATGTCTCTCATAGCTGCAGGCGAAACTGCGAGTAATACTCTGAGTTGGTTCCCATAAGAAGCGATATCATCTTCTGGCATTGCGTCTTCTGGATTGATTACATTGGGAGAATCGTTGAATATTCTTAACTTGATTGAGGAATCTAGGACCCAATCAGGCAGATCTAAACTTTTTATAAATGCGTCTTTAGGTTTCCAAAAAGATCGGATGGTCTCACAGGAAGAAAGGGTAAAAATCTGGATTCCTAATAGGATCAGGAATATGCAGAATTTGGATTTGGAAGCTTCTTTTCCGGTTGCCACTCAGGGTAACTTGTGTTTTCTCGATATAAGAAGCAACCAGGAAACAGATGCCTCAAGAATTGAAAGCCAAGCTGGACGGAAAGGGACAAAAACATTGTATTGTTGTCTCCCGTTTTAACGAATTCATAGTCGAAAGCCTTTTAAAAGGTTCACTCGAAGGGCTCCGCATGACAGGAGTCGAAGATAAAGATATTACTGTGGTTAGGATCCCGGGAGCATACGAACTTCCGATCGTGGTCTCTAAAGCTGCACAAAGTAAAAAATACGATTCCATCATTTGTTTAGGCGCGGTGATCCGAGGAGCTACTGCTCATTTTGATTTTGTTGCCGGAGAATCTGCAAAAGTAGGTTCTATCGGAGTGCAACATTCTGTGCCTGTGATTTTTGGAGTTTTGACCACAGATACTATTGAGCAAGCCATCGAAAGAGCAGGTACCAAAGCAGGTAATAAGGGCTACGAGGCTGCTTTGACTGCTGTGGAAATGACAAATCTGCTCAAGCTTCTCTAATCTATGTCTTCTTCCAGAAGGAAGTCCCGCGAAATCGCAGTAATGGCATTATACCAGTTGGAACTGGTGAATTCCGCATTGTCGGAGGTCCTAAAGTTCCGCTGGTACGACAAAAAGATAGAAACGGAAGAAAGGGATTTTGCCGTTTCTATTATAAATGGTGTTGTGAAAAACGCGGAAACAATCGATACTCTCATCAAGAAATACTCGAGGAATTGGGATTTTGCTAGAATTTCCCCGGTGAACAAATGTATTCTACGTTTGTCCATTTATGGGATATTGCATTCCAAGGAAATTCCGCCAAGGGTCACCATCGATGAAGCAGTCGAGTTGACTAAGGAATTTGAAAGCGAGAATTCGGTCCCTTTTATTAATGGGATCTTGGATTCCATCCTTCAGTATGAGACGAACCGATATGGAAAACCCGATCCGCAAGAACCGAATCTTCCTGGAGACGGAAGAACCTAAGCCGTCTTACTATTACGGAGACGAGCCAGAAGAGTTTCGTCCCAGACGCCATTATAATCCGACTACATTTGCTTGGGGAGCCTTAGCTGCGTCCCTTCTTCTTTTGATCGGTCTTGCGATTTGGTATTCTTTTTTCAGAGAAGGTAGACCTGGCTTTGGTGCAAACGGAGTTGCTGATGGCAAATCTCCTTTGATGCCTAAGGGTAGTCTTGCACAAGAATTACAAAGACCTTATCTTCCAGATGGTACGAATAATCCACTTCTGACAAAATGTGTTACTTTATATAAACAGAATTATAGAAAGCAGTCATTCGATTATTGTACAGAGTTTTTGACAGGCCCTGCAACTAGTCAGGAAAAGTCTTTGGCTTTGACTGTTCTTGGAGTGATCTACGATGAGGACGGAAGATTTCCTCAGGCAATAGATTCATTGCAGAAGGCAATCACTCTGGATGGAAATAACGTATACGCATATTATAATTTAACTTTAGCTTATGCTCATAGCGGCCAAAATTCTGCAGCAAGAAGCACTGCTCTAAAAGCAAGAGAGATCGCGCCCAATGATCCGCGTATTGCTCTTATGGCGGGAAATCTTTTTAATGAGATCAATGATCCGGACGCTGCTATAGATGCGTATAAGCAGGGACTTTCTACTTCTCCAGATGATCCTTATCTGACTTATAACCTTGCGTTAAGTTATTTTAAAAAAGGAGAGATCCCACAAGCAGAAGAACATTTCAAACTTGTGGTAATGAGAGCGAGAGGTGGAAAACTTGCTGCACTCTCCAATTCTTATTTGGGTAATATCTCCTATAATAGAGGAGATTACGTTTCTGCGGAACATTATTTTAGAGAAACGGCAACTATAACTCCTAACGATGCAAAAGCATTGTATAATCTTTCTATCGTTTTGAAGAAGAATGGTAAGTTAGAAGAGTCCGTAAAATATCTGGAACTTGCTAACCAAGCAGGTTCAAATGATCCGGAATTATTTAGGTCTATTGCAGAAGGTTTCGAACAGTTAAATCAAGGAGAGCAGTCTATCAATGCACTCCAAAAAGGTTTAAAATATAATCCAAATAATTTGGATCTATTATTCCAACTCGCAGAAACATATTATAATAAAGGTGACCTTCTCGCTGCTGAAGAAACTTACAGAAGGATCGTAGACTCAACTCCTGGTGATAGTTTTACTGAGACTGCATTATTAAACTTAGGCGTAGTCTTGGACCAAATGGAAAGATATGGAGAAGCGATCACCTATCTGAACCGAGTCTTAGATCTGAATCCAAAAAATGCAAAGGCATATTATAATTTAGGCCTTGTTTATAAACATACTGGCAACGGTACCCAGGCAATTGAGAATTTCCGTAAGGCTTCTTATTTGGATCCGGATGATATCAAACCTAAGGAAGCCTTAGGCGATTATTATCTCGAAAATAAATTTTATAGAGAAGCGATAGAAGAATACTCTGCGCTCTTTAAACAAAAAGAAGATTACTACAAAGTCGCCTTGAAACTTGCGGAAGCATATATGGGCACAGGAGAATCTTCTAGTGCTGAAAAGATCTTATTACAAGTATTGAACAGATCCAGAAATTCGAATGAGATCAAACAGGCTCATAAGAAGCTCGCACTTCTATACAATAAATCCAAAGATCCTGATATGAAAAATAGAGCTAAAGACGAGGCATATCGGTCTGCTCATATGGATCCAGAAGATTATGAAGGACGTTTGGTTCTTTCAAAAATTCTATTGGATTCCAATTCGGTTTTAGATAGAGAAAAGGCGATCGAAGAATTGACTGCGATCGTAAGATCAGAAGTAAAACCCAAGACAGCATCCACCGCTTATAATTATCTAGGCGTTGCATTTTATAAGAATGGAGAATATAAAAAGGCGGTTCGTTCCTTCCAAAATGCAATAGACTTAGATCCGTCTAATACGGAAGCTTACGATAATAAGCGTGCCGCGACGGCCGCATTGGAGGATTCCTCCAAGAGGGACGGTCTTTTCTGAAAAGAATTCCATTCTTTTGTCTGGTTCTATTCTTCACTTTATCTTTCGGCAGAAGTATTTTCGCCGAAGAACAAAAGGATCCATTTAAGGAATCCGTTCTTTCCAAAGGAAGATCCCAAGCCAGAGCTATCTCCGAAATCAAATCCAAGAATCGTATGGATTTGGTGAAAGAACTTCCTAAAATTATTTCAGAGCCTGATGCGAGAGAAGATAGTATCTTCGCTTCCTTAGCATTATTTTCAGAGTTAGAGGATTTGGACTCTCTCGCTCCATATTGGGCAAACGAACTTGATACTGTTTTTAAAACTACTCGGAACACTGAGATTCAAACTAGGATCTTAGAGCTTGCGGATCGTAAAAAGGAAAAAAGACTCATCTATGCAGTGATTGCAGGACTCACTCATACTGATTTTGAAGTGAGACAATCTTCCTATAGATATGTGCAAGGGATTAAGGACGACAGAGCGATGCCTCATGTTTTGGATCTTGCAGTTTCCAATAATCCGGTCTATCGAGAATATTTTTTAGAATCTGCTATATGGATCAAAGACGAAAGAGTTCAGAATCTAATCAATAAATTCGCTACAGATGATATCCCTGCTCTTCGCAGAAGATTTTTTACAGTATTAAATAAGAATAATATTCCTGATAACCGTGGAAATATTCCCAGAATGGCAGCCGCAGACCCGGACGAAGATGTTCGTCTTCATGGTTTGGAGATCCTGAAAAATAGAAAAAGTAGGCAGTATATTTCTCTTTTCTATAAGGGGATCACTGAGCCGAATGCGGATCTCCGAAAGATCTGTACTGAGGCTTTATTTTATCTGAATGATAAACAAGGAGCTAAATCGGTTTCTGAACAATTAGTAAAAGAAACCGTGCCTGGGCTCAAAGCAAGATTGATCGATCTACTTTTGGATCTTGGAGCTCATGGTGGTGGGCAGGGATTACTTACTGTTTTGGACGGAGACAAGGATCCAGGTTTACGTTCTCGCGCTGCAGAAGTGATGGGAAAATTAGGGTTTAATCCTGGAACCAATGAACTCAAACGTATTTTTGAAAAAGAAAAAGTAAATGAAGTTAAACTTTCTCTCTTAAAAGCATTAGCAGAATTGAAAGATAAAACTTCTGTTCCGGCTTTGATCTCTTTTGCTTCTAATAATAAAAAAGAATATCTCCCTCTTCGTTTACAGGCAGTAGATACTGTTCGGATTATTGGTGATCCGGAATGTTTGCCTGCATTATTCGATGCTTATGTAATCGAAAAAACTCCCGAAGTAAAATCCGAAATGGAAAAAGCAGTCAGAGAGATCATTTCTATTAAAGTATCAAAGTGAAATGCGAGTTTTCCTTCTTATTTTGATATTATTTACTTCTTCCTGCAAAACCACTTTAGAACGCAAATATTTGCCTGAGAGTTCCTGGGATAAAAAAGAAGGAAGACCTGAGCGTTCTGAAAGAGAAAGGGTTGCCTATGATATTCGAGTTTGGGAAGTCAGGGGCGAAATTTTAAAGAATATATTAGAAGATCCTAATAATAATACGACTATATCTAAATCTAAAGAAAGCCTATTGGAGTCAAATCTGGGATGGGACCCGAAAGGGAAACGGGTGTTTTTAGTGGATATTCGTCCTAATACTATATATCGTCCTGTGGAGATTTTGGGAGAGATTGGTATCCGTTTAGGAGAATGTGAAGGAAAGGATAAGATAGAATTTCCTTATACTTATTATTTTTTCCCGGTGGAGAAGGGTGGTGGAAGAGACGGTAAGAACCAGATCACAAAACACAAATTCGAAAATTCTAAACCGGCTTCTTCTCCAACAAAATTGAATCCTAAGAATTCATATGAAGAAGAAACCAAAAAAGTTTTAGCAGCGTTTCCTGAATCCTGTTTTCAAAAAGGCCCGAATCAATTGGAAGTCCAGATTCTAAGTTTTGAACTTTTTACTTTTAGGTTTCTGTTTGAGTATTAGATTCGTACGTTGGAATTCCAGCATCGTTTGCAGAATCAAATATACTGTTTCAGATATTCTTTCCCTTTTAGATGGCTTGGATATAGGATAGGGAATTCAACTCCAGTACGTTTTCTTTTTCTACGATATGCTTTACTCGAGTCAGTATAAACTTCATATTCTGATTCAACCCTGAACAGAAGTTTTTCCCAAAACAAGAAATGGTTATCTATGAATTCTTGCCGCACATCTTTCGCTCTGGAAGTTAGAGGACATTTGGTTTGGAATTCTTGCATGAATACAAGTCCAACCAAAACTCCTCTTGTGTCTAAATAAGGTTCTAACGGAAAAGTCCTGCAACTGATGGAACGGTTCTCTCTTTCGCAATGAGCCACTCCCTTACATTCACAAAATGTAATTTTCCTATGATCGTATACCGCGAATTCTTTTTTCTCTTCCCTGGTCATCGGGACATATGCTTTCCATAAGTCAGTTCTTTTGGATAACATTTCATATTCTGCTTTGTATAATGCTGGGAGTGCATTATCTGCTTGGCAGCATACTGGAATTCCACCGTTGGAAGGAGCACATAAACTTCCACAGTTATATTCTGTAACTTCTTCTTGAAGAAGTGTATAATAATATTGTATTTCGTCCTCTGTTAAGGCTTTAGGGTCCGATGTCCGAGACTTCTTCATTCTGTTCTATTTCTCTTTTTTTCTCTCTAATTGAGATCACTCTTTCCAGATAGAATACTCGGAACAGAGTATATGCTGTTCCCATAAACGTGCAGGAAAACAAGAGTCCCCATCTACGATAGAAAAGGTCTGCGCTTGTAGAGAGCCAGCCGTTTTTCTGGAATACTACAAAAACGAGAGAAGAAAGTACCAATGCGGAGAAGCAAGCCAGTATAAAATATACTGTAGCTCTGAAGATCCAAAGTTTATCTTCTCTCTCATATTTTAGCATTAGGAATTGTTTGTATAGCCTCTCGTATTCGGTAGGTGTGGAAATTTTTTGGACTTCAAAATATTGTTCGAATTCTTCTGGCACACCTTCCGGATCTGGAAGCACCAATTCATAATCTAAGGAAGAATCATAACGTTTTCGTCTAGCGGGATCAGATAGATGATAGTATGCTTCTGCGCCTTCTCTCAATTCTGCGTCCTTCCAAGGTATCCAGGAATGTTCATGAAGGTTTTGTACATATCGATGAAAAGCCTCTTCCACGGCTCGGGGAGAGGCATCTCTGGAGAGATCCAATAATACATAATAGTCTGTTTTACGACTGAGTCCTGCTCCGGATCGATTCATGTTATTCGTCTTTAGAAGAATTCTGATTATGATCCTATCCCTGCAGGAAAGGAAACTTTTTTTTAAGGTTTCGAGCGGGTTGACAGGGCCTTTACTTCTCCAAAACTGGACCTATGAGCGTGCTTGAAGTAGAAAAAAAGGCCGGTAAGGTTTATATAGAGACCTATGGCTGCCAGATGAATGAATACGATTCCGGTATCGTGTCCAGTTTGATGCAAGGCGCTCAGTTTGAGACAGTTTCAGATCCGGAACTTTCTGACGTTATCTTCTTAAATACATGTGCGATCCGTGAGAATGCTCACGCAAAAATTTATGCGAGGCTTCAAGGTCTTGGATATCTGAAAAAAAGAAATCCAGACCTAGTAATTGGAGTTCTCGGATGTATGGCTCAGAATCTGGGTGATGATCTTTTTCATCAGGAACTTCCTTTGGACTTGGTTGTTGGCCCTGATAATTATAGAACTCTTCCTGAACTGATCCAAACGATTCGTTCTGATAAACAACCTGTTTCTTTAACACGTCTTTCTAAAATTGAAACTTATGATGAGATAGAACCTAGAGTCGTAAATGGTATCCAGGCATTTGTTACAATCATGAGAGGTTGTAATAATTTCTGCACATTCTGCGTGGTTCCATATACAAGAGGAAGAGAGAGAAGTAGAGATCCTCATTCTATCGTAAGAGAAACTCGTGATCTTGTGGCTCAAGGTGTAAAACAACTTACTTTGCTCGGACAGAATGTGAATTCTTATAAGTCAGAAGGTATCGACTTTGCAGGGCTTGTCCGACTTCTATTAGAAGAAACTGATATAGAAAGAATTCGTTTTACTTCTCCTCACCCTAAAGATTTTCCAATGCATCTTTTGGAACTTATGGCTGAAAATCCTAGATTTTGTCCTAATATTCATCTTCCATTACAGTCTGGAAATACAGATGTGTTAGAGAATATGAAAAGAACTTATTCCAAAGAGGAATTTTTGGAAGTAGTGGATCAGATCAAAACGATTGTTCCAAATGTCGGAATTACAACGGACATTATAGTAGGTTTTCCTGGGGAAACAGAAGAACAATTCGAAGATACTTTAGACATGGTTCGCAAAGTTGGCTTCGACATGGCATTTATGTTTAAGTATTCTGAGAGAGAAGGTACTATCGCCCAAAAAAGATATCCGGACGATGTACCTGAAGAAGTAAAGGGAGAACGTCTTACTAAGCTCGTGGATCTTCAAACTTCTATTTCTGCGGAGCAAAACAAAGCTAGAATTGGTAAAACATTTCCGATTTTGGTAGAAGGTGCTTCTAAAAAATCTTCCAAGGAAGCTTGCGGCCGTACTCCTTGCGGAAGAATGACAGTTTTTAAATTACCGGAGAATGTTAATGTAGATTCTCTGATCGGAAAAACTGTTTCTGTTAAGATCAATTTTGCTACTAGCGCTACTCTCAAAGGAGAGGTGATAGAGTGAAGAAGAACTCCCGTGCTTCGGGAGGCGATTCCTCTCCTAAAAAAAAGTCCGAAGCAGTACATCGGACTGATACTACAGGTTTTGGAACGGAAGCCGCCGGAAAAGTAGCAGAAGGAAAAGATTTACGTTCTGTAAGGGTGCATAACGTT
This sequence comes from Leptospira saintgironsiae, assembly GCF_002811765.1. Lineage (NCBI taxonomy): Bacteria > Pseudomonadati > Spirochaetota > Leptospiria > Leptospirales > Leptospiraceae > Leptospira > Leptospira saintgironsiae. The sequence continues at coordinate 81,191 of NZ_NPDR01000004.1, forward strand.
TCGGATCTTCCTCCAGGATTTTTTGTTCATACAGATAGAGAAAAGTTCTGGAGATGGCTTCCTATTTTGGACCGGTACATTCTCTCTGAAATTGTACCTTCTTTCTTTGTCGCACTTCTGTTTTTCACAAGTATCTATATGGCGATCGCACTAAAAAGTATGATCGGGCTTTTTGTGGGGAAGGGTGTGGATCCTTTCCGGCTCCTGGATTATTTCGGATATCTATTGGGGAATATTCTTCCTACAACTGCACCTCTTGCTTGTTTGATGAGTGGTGTTATGGCAGCTGGAAGACTTTCTGGTGATTCGGAGATCACCGCAATACGTTCTGCAGGTATAGGATTCTCACGGATTTACGTAGTGTTCGTAGGGTTCGGTATATTCTTAGCTGTTCTCGTTGCGTATTTGTGCTTCTATCTTTCTCCAATCAATACCCGCAAAATGACTGAGTTCAATAAATGGGTTTTGGCTTATAATCCTCTTCTTGCGTTAACTCCTGGACAGTTTGCTGGAGACCAAGTGCAGAATGCAGGCTCTGAAAAAGCGATAGCAATGTATACGGAAGGTGTGAACGCAAAAACGGGAGAACTTTCCGGAGTTCAGATCCGTGAATGGACAGTATTTATTCCACAAAACCAAGATCCATTTCTTCTATCCATGGGAGCTGCGAGCCGTCCTGTTCAATTAGGAGAATCTTATATTACACAAATCATATCCGCTAAAAAAGGAACGTTAGTGGAGAAGAAGGGGCCTGACGGCGAATTCGAAAAATCCATTCGATTGAAAGATGCTTGGATCTTAGAATGGGACAGAGCCAAACAGCAATTTTCAGTCGGAGATCTTCGAAAAGGGGAGATGGACTATAATATTCCAAAAACCGAAGAGAAAAAAAGTCTAGTTATCAATGTGGATCCCGGCTCTTTTACTCTTTTGACCCTGATCGATATCAGAAATAATATTAAAGCAGGAAGATTGGAAAAGATCCCTGGCCTTGAAATTTTGCAAGAGATGGGAATTCCTTCAGACGGATCTGAAAATTTAAAAGACAGAGTTCTGCGGCTTCAACTTGAATTGCCGAATATCATGAACGACCCTACAATTTCGGATACTCAGAAATCTCAGAGTGTTACTATCGTTCTTCAGCTGACTACTTTATTAAAAGAGGCTAAAAAAAGAGTCTCTCAATTCGATGTAGAGATCCAGAGAAGATACGCGATCCCTGTATCCTGTATTATTTTTTCCTTAGTATCCTTGCCTTTAGGTCTCGTAGTAAAACGTTCCGGAAAAGGGATGAGTTTTACGATGGCAGTTGTTTTGATCATAGTGTATTGGGCTCTTTTCACATTCGGGTCAAATGTTTCGGAAAATTCCAAGTTTCCGGTTTGGCTTGGACCTTGGAGTGGAAACATTGCGATAGCGATCATTGGTTCCGTTGTTATGTTAAAACGAACCGATATGCGTTTTCCGCCGGCTGTAGTAAATTTCTTTCAGATTCTTGCTAAGTTCTTTTCCCCCGTTGCCCGCGTTTTTGCCCGGATAGAAGGACCACTTTCTTCCCTAAAAACAAAATTGACAGAGGGACTCAAAAAATTATCCTTATGGAGAAATCGATAAAATCGATACTGATTCCCGTTTTTTAGAAGGACGGGATCGGCTTTCGGCGTCTTATTTATGATGTCGAGTAAGGGGGAGAGTCGGCTTTGAAAACCGCGAATATTTGGCACATAACTTCCGGAGCTGAATTCCCCGTACATATATGGAAACATCCGAGAATTAATATCGAACTTCGCAAGGTCCAGTTAAAGGACTATAGATCGATAGAGTTGGATGCTCAGGATATCAATGTATTCTATGTGAATACCAACCTGAAAGAATGGACAGACATTAAGGACGATTTCCTAAAACGTTTTGAACTTCATCCATTTGTTGCGCTTACCATTATAGCTTCTCCTGAAGCGGAAGAAATTTATAATAAACTTTCTCCTAAAGGTAAAACCGAAGTTTTAGAATATCCAGTTCAACCCAGATCTTTAAGGATTATTTTGGACCGAGTGATCCAGACTGAATTTTTCAAAATGGTGGCTAACGAGATCGGGAATAGCTGCCTAGCTAACGTAGGATTTTTTGAGGGAGTTTTTGAACTCGCTAATAAAGAATATAAAGATACTCACAAGGCAAATGCTGCTCTTCATGCGATCCTTGAATTCGAAGTAAAGATCAAGAAGAATAACGAAGATATCAATAAAGCAATCGAAAGAGTGAACGAACTCAAGAACCAAGAACTTTTGACTCTTCATGAAAGATTGAAAGTTTCTGAAATCATAGACAATCTTAAAACTATGGAACTAAAACATGCGCTCGAGCTTAAAAAAGCTACTGAAAGAGCCTTGGAATATTCTAGCATAGAAGAGATCGAAATGAAAAATATCCTCGAAGCTCATACGAAACTATTCGAATATACGGAACAAGAGATCAAAGATCTAGTTGAGGAAAATAAACGCCTTAGGAAAGAACTAGGACTTCCTGAGACTAATTAGAATTAGGTGTTGGAACTCCTACGTGGTTTAGGAGTTCGCCCCCACCCTGCTTTGGGAGGGGGGAGTGGCCCGTGGGAGCGCCTTTTCGGCCTACCACATTTCCTCAAAACTTACAACAGAATTTTCTACCACTAACTCTTGTTGGAATTCCAACAAGCCAGTTGCTACTTATTCTCTCGCAAACAATTCTAAAACTTTTTTGAATTCGTAGGAATTCCTACCGTAGGCTTTTTCTGCGTATAAGATCCCGTGTTTCTTTCTTCTATCCTTATAATAATCCATCCCTTCTGGATGGCCAGATTTCTTAGCAGAGAGATAAAGTCTTTCATAACAATGAGATAAAATTCGATGAGGCTCTGCTTCGTCGTTAAACTTAGGATCCAGAGAAATATACTTCTCCAAAAACTCCGCAGACTGGTTGAAGTTTTTAAGAGCATACTGATGTTTGATAAATTCTCTATAAACTCCTGCTTGTAATTCCAAGAAAGATTCAGATTTTCTAATGTTCGGATTTGCAATCTTATCCAGATTTTTCATTGCGAGGGAAAGATTTTTAACTGAATCCAGCCTTGCTCTGGTGAGCTCTCTGTTCCAAACTCTTTCAGCGTTTTCTAACCTTGTCTTTCTTTGCCAAGGGAATCTTTCGGAATCAAGAACCTTACCTTCTTCTTTTTCCCTTTTGGATTTTATACTATCCGAAACTTTTCTGAAACCATCCAAGGCGGCGGAGAAATATCCCTCCGTCCTTTCTAAAGCTTGTTTGGAATTTCCTTCTGAAAAATCTCCTAAGAAATCAATGTCCTTGAATTCGTTGGGATCATCACTCCAGGGGCCATCTTTTGCAGATTCAGGGATCAAGATTTCCAGTTTTTTGGGGTGATCATGTGGGTCTTCTTGGGTAAATAGATCAGAAGAAGAGATGATCATTACAAATAAGAGCAAAGATCTTAAGCATGAAAGCTTAACGAGTTTCATTAGCACTAGGATCGGGAAACCGCTCCGAGAGATAAACTATAAAAATGGTTTCATTCGGAAAGCCTTCCGATGATTTTGATTTAGGAGCAGAATATGCAAAGCCCCGAAGTCCCAAAAACAAAACGTATCGTACTCATTGCACATGATAATAAAAAAGAAGATCTAGTAGAATGGGTGCAACTTCACAAGGATATACTTTCTAAACATCACCTTTATGCGACGGGGACTACGGGAAAGATCGTCCATGAGAAAACAGATTTGCCTGTTCATAGATTTTTATCCGGACCACTCGGCGGAGATCAGCAGATTGGAGCAAAGATCGTAGACGGAGAGATCGACGTTGTCATCTTCTTCTGGGATCCGCTCACAGCTCAACCTCATGATCCGGACGTTAAGGCTCTTTTGAGAATTGCAGTACTTTATAATATTCCAATTGCTAATAATAGAAGGTCAGCTGATTATTTGATCTCTTCTGACCTTCTTGCCACATCCTATAAAAAAACTACAATCGATTACAATACAGGGCTTCCGATTTACTGAGCTATTTACCTTCTTCTGTAAACGCTGCCCTATACGCTTCCGGAGGGCAGGTAAGATAACTACAGGAATAGGAATCAGAAGAAGCTTGGCTCCAAGTCCCTAATTCTACCAACTCATCGCAAGAAACCTTATAAGAGTTCGATTTGCCCTTGCCGGAAGGAATACCTGCACAGGAAAAAACAGGGATCTGTTTAAAGCAGGAGCAATTTCCTTCGAAAGCCCGAGTATCTGAGCAGTAAACACAGTCAGATCTTTGATTTCCGTTTAATGCCGTGGAAATCAAAGATTGATTTTGATAATCCTCCTTCTCCTTTTTGGTTTGTGGATCAGAAGAACAGGAAGAATATAAAAATATTATAAATATATAAAGTAAAATGTATCTAAGGTTCATAAAATTCCTCATTCTGAGATCAGAGTAAATGGGATTGTCGTTTTGAAAGTGACATTTGTTCCAGGATTCAAAGCATATTCCTTATAACGGCTTAGATGATTAACATATTCTTTGTCGAAGATATTCAATACCGCCACATCGAAGGTCGCGGATTCAGTTCCGTTTGTTAAACCTGGAATTTCTCCACCGAAACCAATATCGTATAAATTATAACCTTGTGTCGGAGTTTCTAATTTATCCACCTTATACTGGGACTGAACAAACGTGCCGTTCACGGATATATATGGTTTGGAAATTCCGAAAAGTTTATTTGTTGTGAATCTAAGGCCTAAGCGAGCTCGATTCGGAGTCATCCTAGGAAGATATTTATTTCTAATATCAGAATATACTGAATTAGGATCTGTGCCTCCAGGATTCAGGGCAATTTCCGGAGGAATATTTTTTTGAATGGTAGCTCTTAGAATATCAATACCACCTGTGAGCACGAGCCAAGAAGTAGCCTGAGCTTGGAAGCTAAATTCTCCACCTTCTAACTTCGCTGCATCTTGCCTGTATCTATACATAGGGAGCCCAGAATCTGAATCAATAGCACCAGCGCTTACAGAATAAATGTAATTATCTATTTTATTTCTAAAAACACTAAACTCTGCTTGGAACTTATCATTTGCAAAACGGACAGAAGCATCATAGTTCAAAGAAGTTTCTGGTCTTAAACTATCTTTACCGATCTCGAATCGGCCGCTTCCTTCGTGAACTCCATTGGCGAATAATTCAAAAGGGGTCGGAGCTCTAAAACCTCTACCTGCATTTAATGCCAAAGAAAAATCTTTAGCAAATTTCCAGACGGTCCCTAAACTTCCAGTGCTTGCAGAATAATTTCTGGTCTGTTCCAAATTACCCAGGTCTGCGTTAGCTCTAATGTCCATACTTCTTTTATCAGTTCGAGCACCTGCAGAAAAACTAAAGTCTCCCAGTTTCCATTCTTCGAATAAGAAAAATCCAATATTGCTTAAACCATAACCTGGTATCAAAGGTTCAGTTCCGATCGTATTACTTCTTTGTTGCATACCTGATATGCCAACAGTACCTTTCAGGCCTTTCCATTCTTTGTGATGGATTTTTGCATCTGCAGTAGTAGTATCTAAGGAGAGATTTAATCCCTGTTTATAATCATATTTATTCACTTGATAAGCAGAAGCTACCTTGGTGAAAGAATCGATAGAAGGATCCAGCAATGTATCCTTGATTGGCATATACCTATTCTTATCTTCAATTTCTCTACGATTGTTTCTTTGGTAAGCTGCATCCAATTCTACATTCACGTAAGGAAGAATGAAAAAAGCATGCACATGAGTTTTTTGATGAAGAACAGTTTGATAAGCGCTGGCACCAGGAGATTCATTCGGATTATCATATAGATCCTGCTCTTGGTATCTCTGAAAAGAATCCACATAGAAGTTCCCCCAAGACCCATCGGTCCCTATAGAAGCATTCACGTTTCTTTCATGAAAGCCAGTGTTAGGAAGTGTTCCTTTCGGAGTAGTGATCCTTCCTGCTTTTCGAGTATCCGTTTGCACTCTATAGCCGAAATTAGTATCTTTATGATAACCAAAGAGAGATATAGCACCTGCATCTTGTTTATTATTTGAAAAACTATTTGTAGAAATCGTTCCACCTAAAAGAGGAGCACCGTCTTTTGCAGTCGGTGCCTTGGAGCGAATCACATTAATAACACCACCTAAAGCATCTGAACCATAAAGAACAGATCCAGGGCCCCTAACAATTTCCATCTTATCGATGTTAAATGCGTCTAAGTCGACAGTATGGTCATCTCCAAACTGCTGCTCTTCTTGCCTCACTCCATCAGTCATCACCAATACTCTTTGGCCTGTCAAACCCCGGATCACCGGTTTAGATGTTCCTGCACCAGTGGTTAAAGTTGCAGTTCCTGGAGTGTTTTCAAGGGCAGACATAACGTTCTGACCCCTTAACCTTTGTAATTGTCTACCTTCTAAGACAGTAGTAGGTTGTGGAGTGGATAAAAAATCTGAAGCCAAAGTTTTGGCAGTAACATTGATCGCCACACCTTCTAATAGAGAAGGTTTTAAAACGATATCCAAAACCTTGTCTAGATCCTTCACTTCGAATCTTTCAGTTTTCAATTCATAATTAGGAGCAGAAGCAACTAACGTGTAATTTCCTGGGGAGACGTGCTGAAATTCGAAACTACCGTCTTTGCCGGATCTTGCTACGTATTTGTTTTCAGTAAGGAATAATTTAGCTCCCGAAATAGGATGTCCTTCCGAATCCTTAAGAATCCCTCTGACGTTCACATCCAGGGAAAAAACTTCTGAAAATGGCAAAAATATGCCAATAAACACAGGTAATAAATTAAATTTATATAAAATACTTTTCATTCTTCCTAAACTCCAGACCCCTCGGGTTTCTCGGGGTCGGGTTCTTCATATACAAAATAAAATTCAAAGCGGCTTACAAATGGCAAAGCCGCTGAAAACAGTAGATGCAGATAGATTAGGAAAAATAAGGAGGGGCTCGTCCTCTCAAGATTCCCGATTGGGAAATTTGAACAGGAATAAAATCAAAAATTATAAATTCATTATATTCTAGAACAGGTTGTTCTGATCTCGGACCTTGAGCGAATTCGGCCTTAGAATTAGCCTGGGTATGAATACAAACAAAACAAGCTTCTTGGGATATTTTGGAAGAATGTTTGGAGAATATTCCCTTTTCGGATATATCCAAATGTGAGTGGGTGCTTGTAAGTAAAAGTCCGCCACAAAACGCGAACAACGCAAAGAAGGACCTAAGCCCGTTTCCTCGACTTCCCACCAAAGATCTCATTTTTTCAATAATGATAAATCGTTATTAATAAGCAAGTAATTTTTTGGCCGCCTACTTGCAAAGCAAGGGTTGAGCTGCTACCTGGACCCTTTTACTTTCCCACAGAATTCAGTCCTGTAATTGCAACCGATCTGCCTCGCGGTGATCTTATGCCGAGCATGGAATTCACTTTTCATTGTTTTCTCGAGTAGGAGTTCAAACAAAAAATGATTCGCATACCAAGGAGGGACGCACGTAATCCGATCCTCCAAGATTGAAGTGTTTTTGTCGGTCTGGATAAAAATATGTTCGTGTTTAAATTTCGCAAACGGTCCTGATTCTTGGACATCAACAAAACGTTTGCCTGGATCTAACTCAGTATGTAGAGCTATCCAATGGAAAGAAATTCCTGGAAAAATACTTACCCGAACAATTGCTTTTGCTCCAGGCTCCAAGGAAGGAGGAGGAGATATAACATGGGCTTTTTTAGAAGAACCGACGAGAGAAGAAAATCCATCTGGGCCGGCGTGAAATTCGAATAATTCGGAAGCCTTGCAATCAAATTCAGAACGACAAATGAATATCATAAGAATCCCAAAAGCATTAAAAAATCAGAATATACTTAATTGGCAGCAGGACTTTCTGTTTTTTTCCAGTAAGCTTTATTTCCTACCGCTATATTTCTTAAAACAGCATCTTGGTTTTTTGGAACCACTTTAGCAGTATAAAGGTCTGCTTCAGTTACGGTTCCTTCTCCGAGTAGGGTAGCTGAATTGAAGAAGTAAACAGTAGTTCCCTTTTTAAGACCGTCTATTACCCCTGCATTTACGATCAATGAATCTTCTTTTACTCTATGTACTTTCCCACTTGCAGGGATTAATGCTAAGATCTTATCCCTTGCTCTTAAGGTAGCTTCTGCGAGAGCATCTCTACCTTTCGCGTAAATCTTGAATTTTCCTAAAATTTTCTCTTCTTTATGATCCCTGAGGGTCCATTCTATGCGTAAGTTTCCATCCTGTAAGGAAATTTTTCCACTTACAACAAAGCGAATATTTTCACCTCTGGAGTTTTTGATAGAAGAATAGTTTCGTTCCGTTTTATGAATGGCCCCGGAATAAGGTTCCGACTCTAAACTTTCAGATTTTCTAATATTATCTAAATCGATATTGCGGATTCTTGGATCAGAATTTAAGAAATGACGAAGAACTTTTCCTGCTAAAGCGGGAAGGTCAGTATGTTTTGCTAAAAAGTCTTCTCCATCTGGATCGAATACAAGAACTTCAGGAGGAGTTCTGCCATAATCTTCTTGGATACCAAATTCTCCGATTTTTACCAAACCTTCCCTATAACTTAAGGAAGTTTTAAAACCTTCTAAGTTATTCTCCACAGAATAACCGTACTTTTTATTATCAGGGAATTTATCTCTTAAAAGTAGAAGTAAGTTGAAGTAGCTTGGAAAAAGGCCTCTTCTTTTATATTCTTCTAATGTTAATACAAGGATTTCGGGGCGGTTAGGAAGAAGTTCCTTTGCTCTGATCAAATGATACCAAGCCAAATCATATAAAAAAGCATTTTTATTCGCTCTGTATCTTTGGAGTCTATATTCTCCTAAGGTCCTTCTAAGTGAATTTCCTTCTGGTAGATTTTCCAGCGCATATAATTCAGAACGATTTCTAGCAATTGGATCTAAGTCGTCCAATGAGATCAATTTTTCCAAATCGGTTCTTGCTTCTTTAGAGGCCGGATCTTTTTTCAATCTTGCGTAAGAACGTAAGTATAAATATTCTGTGGAGTTTGGAAATAGGCCCAATAAACGATTTAGATATTCTTCAGCCTCTTGGTATCTTCCAAAATAGATCCTAGTTTTTGCTAAAAGTTTGAGAGCTTCTTCTTCATTTGGGTGTAAGGAAACTGATCTTTCGAATTTTTCAGCTGCTTCTGCAATTTTAGAATCTCGTTTACTTCCTTGTGATTTTTCTGCCCAAATTAATAAAAATTTCCCAGATTCTAAAAAGATCCCGGGATCATCAGAAACTTCTGCTTCTAATTGATTTCTGAGAGAGGCAGCTTTCGTAAAATTGCCATCAAATGCTTCTACCTTTGCTTCTAAGGTTTTTACTTCTTTATTTTTGGGGATCCTAGAATAAGCAGAATGAAATTCGAAACTTGCTTTTTGGGTTTTCCCGGAGGCAAGTTGAACTTCTATATAGATCGGAAATAGATCAGAATCATATCTGTCTTCTTCCAAGAATGGTTTTAGGATTAAAAATGCTTCTTCATAACGTCCTAATTTTGCGAGAGTGATCGCTTTTTCGCGGACTGCTTTTTTATTTTTAGGTTCTAACTCTAAGACCTTATCTAAAGATTGTAACGCTTCTTTTTCTTTATGAAGCTTTAATGCCGCATCTGCAAGTCCCAATCTAGAACGAACAGAAAGAGGGTTTAAGTTTACCGCTTCTCTGAAAGAATCATAAGCAGCCGGATAATTTCTGGAAGCTAATGCGCCTTCTCCTTCTTTGATCCAATCTATGGTTTGTTTGGCAGAAAGTGAAAAAGAAAAAGATAAAATAAAAAGAACCGTAAAATTCCTGAAAAGAAATTTTAAGTTCGGATATCTATTTGAGATTTTGGATCCGAATATCATGGTGTAAAAAACCCGGTCTCCGCTTTTCCATTAGAGTTTCTGAATATTGCTTCTACTACCACTGGAACGTATACGTCCATTCCCGCCGGATTGATTCTACTTTTGAATGAAAGAAGGTACCTTCTATCTTTTTTGGAATCTATCCAGCTTCTTAGATTTTTCTCTGTTCCGCCAGAAGGAATTGTTAAAAACTTTCCTCCGGTTTTTTCTGCGATCTCTTTATACACGGAAACCGATTCTCCGTTTTCTCCTAAACATAGGAAGTAGATAGGAATATCATGAGCCACTGCGAAACGAATGATCTTTGTTGGAGAAAATTGTGTAAATGCTGCCTTGGAATCTTTTCCGGAAACTATTGCTACGATCGCTCTTGGACCTAAACTATCCAATAGATCCGTAATCCCTCTTTGGAGAGATTTTCCAATTTGCGATTCTTCTTCTGGGACAAAAGAGCGTAATGCTTTCAGAATATCATACATACTTTTCCCGAAAGGGTAGGCGGTTTGTGTATCTCTTCCCGAGCGGAGAAGTTGAATTTTATCGTCTACTCTGATCTCCGACAAGAACGGACGAATCGCCTTCTCAATTGTTGCATAAGATTCAGATACAATCTGAGAATTTTCTGCAACTATAGAAACGCTTATTCTATTATTATACTTTTTCATATCGGTTAAACCGATCAAAGGAGAAAGATTATCCATCTCATAGATCCGGAAAGAATCCCGAGGAATTGCTTTCACAGGAACTCCATGTCTATCTTTTGCATGAAGAACTAAAGAGACATCGGGATAATCAGAACTAATCGTTCTTTCCACAATCAGATCCAAGTTGGAAGAAAGTTGTCCTTTCGGAGAAAAGGATTCGATCCGATGTCTATTAAAATCAGCAACAAACATAGAACCTGTATAATCAAAAGTAACAGAGAATGCTTGGTCGAAATTTCGAACTGTATTTTTAGAGTCCTTAAAGTTATCAAAACCTGACCAAGTTTTAGAAACGGAATCATAGATAAAAAGCCCTGCGGTTTCGTCCGCGACTACTACCTTATTGTCTTTGATAGAAAGATTTCTTGGCCTTTTGAAAGAAGGATTGTTGATCTCTTTCAGAAAATTTCCTTCATGATCGAATACGACTAGTCTTTTGTTTCCACGATCCGCTACGAAAATTTCTCCGCGATTATTGACTTTGATCCCTGCAGGTTGTTTTAAAATTCCAACACCTATCTCTTGGAGAGGTTCTCCTGTTCTGGAAAGTTTTTGGATCCGATTATTCCCCATATCGGAAACATACAAAAATCCTTCTTTTGTAAAATAAAGTCCCGCTGGCCCGTGAAAATTTCCGGGATCTTTTCCAGTAGAACCAAAACGGTTTACGTAAGTGCCTCTGGTATCGAATTCATAAATTTTATCTCCAGCATAATCAGCTATGAAGATTGATTTGCCCCGTATACTGATCCCGACGGGTCCTTCTAAATTTCTACCAAAAGAACCTTTGAAGTTTTCGACAGGAAAACCGTTCGCATCGAATTTGACCACGTTAGCTGTATCGAAACTTACTACGTAAAGATATCCTTCTTCATCTACTGCTAGATCCGCAGGATTTCTGAAACGGAATCTTCTTAGGTCATCTCCGAAAATTGATTTATAATATTCTAAATTATCTTTTCTATTTCCGCCGCCGAGTCTGTATCTAAGCGCGTCTAAACGATTTTTACTTATTAAATTGAGTTTATTAGAAGATTCTAATTGTTCTAATTCGGAAAGACTTTCTTGCCAATCTCCACTTAGATAATAAGCTTCAGAGAGAAAGAACTTGGGATGAACGAAATCTGGTTTGATGGAAAGGGAGCGGATGAAATTCTCTCTTGCAGCGGCGAATTCTCCCTTGTTATAATAGGACAGACCTCTTTTGAAAAGTGTCCTGGCTTCTTTTTCTTTCAGTCCGAAATTGGGTAGGGGTTCGGACCATCCGGATTGCGTGAGAATTCCTAAGAGTAGAACTAAAACTAGAAGTTTTGTCTGCGTACGTCTCCCCATTCTAATCCTCTTAGTCGATAGAATAGCTTAAGAGACATAATTTCAACCTATTTTTAAGGCCTTAAATTATCCGAGTCTTCTTTTAACCGAGAATCTTTCTTTTAGATTGGAAGAAGGGGAGCTCCCTGTTGGGGAGAGCCAGGCGTTTTTCCAGTTGGAATGCCATTCGGACCATTCGTTGCGCACGGATTGGTTTTGTTGGAGTTCCTCTTCGACCTCTCTCATTAATCGGTCCAATAGGATCACATAGTTTCTGAATCGCAGGGCCAGGTCGGTGTTTGAGGAAAGTTCCTGCATGATTTTCATATCGGCCTGAGCAGGTGGGAATAGGCATTTTTTCTGGGAATTTTCGGCCGGAAATAAAGAAATCGGTTCGTTAGCCAGCGAGGACTGCTATATGGGCTTCTACACTTTCGGCCAAGGCATCCAGGTCGTAACCTCCTTCTAAGAAGGATACTGTTTTGGCGCCGATCTGTTTTGTTGCGGATAATATTAATCGTGTGAATTCTGCAAATGCATTCGTGCTTAGGTTCATGCCTGCTAACGGATCTCTTCTATGTCCGTCGAAACCTGCGGAGATTAATACATACTCTGGTTGGAAGTCCAACATAGAAGGTATTACTGTTTCTTGGAAATAATGGAAGTATTCTTTATCTCCCGAACCCATTGGTAATGGAATGTTTAATGTAAAGTTTTCTCCTTTTCCTTCTCCTCTTTCATGGACTGAACCTGTTCCGGGATAATATGGATATTGGTGAAGTGATGTGAAAAATACTTTGTCTGAGTGGTAGAATATTTCTTGGGTTCCGTTTCCGTGGTGCACATCCCAATCCAGTATATAAACTTTTTCAATTCCTTGTGTAAGTAGATAACCTGCGGTAATCGCAATATTATTTAGTAAACAAAAACCCATGGATCTTCCTGTTTCTGCATGATGCCCTGGAGGTCTTACGAGTGCGATCCCTGATTCTATTTCGTTGGCTCTGATCTTATTTACTAAGTCTACTCCGCTGCCTGCTGCTAAGAGTGCAGCATCAAAACTGGATTCAGAATAGGGTGTGTCCCCGTCGAAACTTCCTCTTTTGCCTTGGATGACTGAAAACCTTTCTCTATGACTATGATTATGTACGGATTCGATCAGTTCGAATGGCAGCTTGTTTGGTTTAACCCAATGCATGTCCTTAAAATAGGATGTCTTATGTAGTCGATTGAGTATAGATTCCAATCTTTGAGGGGATTCGGGATGAAATGTCCCGGTATCATGCAATAAAAATGTATCGTCATAGGCGTAGCCGAGTTTCATTTTCTTCTCCCGTTTTTTGTTGGAAGTCCTACAAAGAGGACAAGTACCGAGGTCTACGGTTCGATATTATAATATAGACCAGGAGTAAATTTGTGCGCAAACCGTTTTCACTTTTTCCTATCTTAGTTCTTACCGCTTTTCCGGTCTGTGCAGAGTTCACTATTCCTTACCCTGAGAATTCTAATAAGAAAGAAATTCCTGTATTAGAATCTTCTCAAAATACCAAGACCAAACCCCAATCTGTTTCCAAAGAAAAGGAGAAGAAAGGTGAGATACGACTTTCTTCCAGAAACACTCAGGAGGAAAGCGAAAAGGAAGCTCCGAAAGAGAAACTTAAAAAGTTTTTTACAAGGCCAGCTAACAAGGGGACTTATGGGGATCGCCCGAAATTCTATCGTGGTCTTTATGTGAATAATTCTTTGGTTTCGGATAAGTCCCGTAAGAATGAATTGGAGTCCTTATTAAAAGATGCTTCCGATTACGGTGTGAATGTTTTAGTGATCGATCTTCAACCTAAAACTCCTTCTCCAGAAGAGATCTCTCGTATCAAGGGTTTGGGTTTTTATCCTGTAGGAAGACTTGTGAATTTCGATGGTGGTCTCAAAACTAAATATCCTAGTCCCGAAAGATTAAATTCCATTTTGGGTTATGTGAGAAAAGCATGTCTTTCCGGATTTCCAGAAGTGCAATTGGATTATATTCGTTATGCAGATGTTACCGATATAGACCTTACTTTGAAGGAAAAATACAGTAATATCAACGAGATTGTGACTCGTATTCGCGGAGAAGCAAATCAGTGTGAAAAACTTCCATACTTAGGCGCGGACATTTTTGGTAGAATTCCTTTTAATAGAGACGATCAGATCGGGCAGAAGGTGGAAAACTTTGCTCAACTTGTAGATGTGATCTATCCTATGTTATATCCTTCTCATTTTTATGGCCAACCTGGTCGTATCGCAAATCCTTACCAAACTGTTTATGATGGTTTGAAAAATACTAGAAAAAGATCTTTATCAACTACAAAGGTGGTCGGATGGATCCAAGGTTTTGGAATGAGCCTTGGTCCTTCCGGTAAATCTTTAAAAGATTATATCAAGGCCCAGATCGAAGCAAGCGTGGATAGTGATAGCGATGGTTTCGTCGTTTGGAATATCGTCGGAAAATACGGAGATACTTTTAGAGCGATTGAAGAAAGTATCCAGAGCGGCAAATTAAAGATAGAAGATTGAAATTGTTTTGATCACGCGTGTTGGAGTTCCATCACGCGTATTATAATTAAAGTCCTAAGTCCTTCTCTAATATTAGAAGATCTTTATCTCCAGGTACATTCTTAGGTCTATGCAGCTTATAAGATTGAATCGATTCTACAGTCTTTGTTCTTAAGAAATTTGCTTCTTCACTGATCGTAGTAGACTTTGCTCCACCTGAAAGTTCCATATATCTCTTTCCGTATAAAAGTGAAGTCAATCTATGAAGTCTATAGTCAGTAATATTATCCAGGCCTGCTTCTTTTAAAAGTTTTTGGGCTATTTCCCAGGACTTTTCTTGGCGATTTCTAAGCTTAGGCTCTTCTTCAGGAGAGATACTTCCCTTAGGTCTTTTGCTCGATGAATAAGAAGTGTATAATTTATAATAGGTCTCAGCGCTTCTGATCAGAAGTTCGTAATCTGTTTTAGAAAGTCTGAATCCTTCTCTTGCTACTTCTTGCGCTCTTTCTAATTCTTCCGGAACAAAACTGTTTTTAGAAAAGCTTGGGGCCTGATCAGCTTTACAATTTAAAAAGGAAACATACTCTCTGGAAAATCGGATCAAGTCTTGGTCTGAATCAAATCTGGATCTTTTTTTCCATGCAGAAGAAAATTCTGCACCTGCGCTCATAGGCAAGATCCCGGAACATACTGGCTCTTTGGAATCCACACCGGCCTCGTTCAAATACAACATTCCCAATCTGTAATGTGGCACAGGAGACATTGGATCTAAACGAATTGCTTTGCGAAAGGATTGGATTGCTTCTGGGATCTCATCTCTTGTGAAATGATAATCTCCAGTTTTACGTTCTACTAATGCAGGTCCGCTGAGTTCGGAGGAGACTGGATAGGCAACGGTTAGAACCTTCTCCTTAGCCATTCCTAAATATCCAACACCTCTTAATTGTTTTCCTGTGAATGCAGTTTGGAAGATGGATTTAACTTCTATTTGTCCTACGATACTTCCGTCTTTGAATGTTTCATGATCAAAATCTTTTTCGATCAAGTAGAGTATCTGCCCTGGGCGGATCCCTGGATCATAATGCACTTTTACTGTGACTATATCAGGTCTTGTATCGTATCCTAATTCGAAACTTTTGTATTTCCCTTCGTATTCGATTGGTTTGACCTTGTCGAACATAATGGTCTCCCCGACTAAGACCATTTTTTCTTTTCTGGGCATTCCATCTTTGCCTGTGTTTTTAGGCATCCCCACGTCTCGGAAAGCATACACGAATTCTTTGGAGAAGATAGAAGAGGAAAAAGCGCAGAGTAATAATATGATTACAGGTCGGGTTAGGGCCATACTTTTATTTTCGGCCGAATTGGCGCTTTGCCAATAGAAATTTTAAGGTTTGGGCGACTCCTTCGGACCGCGCTGCTACGACTTCGCGCATGCGCGCTCATCCCGGCAAAGCCAGGACTAAAGGTCTGCGCATCGCTGTCGCGGTTCGCTAGACCAATATCTTACTAAAGTTCTCTATGACCTGGTATTTATGTTCCGCCTGAGGATGGTTCCCAGGGCGAGAAACTATGATAGGCCTGACTCCAGCTTGGACAGCAGCGTCCGCTTCTTCTTTTATGTCCGTGAAGAACACGATAGAGCTTGGAGATAAAGAAAGTTTTTCAGCAATTTTAGTGTAACTTGAAGCTTCCTTTTTTCCACCTACTGCTGTATCGAAATAATTTTCGAAATATACTGTAAGGTCTCCAGCTTCGCAATATTTATAGATGAGAACTTGAGCTTCTACACTTCCTGAAGAATATACAGCTGCACGTTTTCCTGATTTTTTGATCCTTTCTAAAAAGAGAGGAACGTCTGAGAAAATCGTACTTTTAAGTTCACCAGATTCATATCCCTTCTTCCAGATCCTTCCTTGGATCTCTTTCAAAATTCCTAATTTACGATCTTTGGATACTAGGTATTCGCAGAATTTGGTAAGAGATTCCGGAGAATTGGAAACTTGATCAGTATATTCTTGTTCGTTTTTGGAAGCGAGGATGAGTTCCTCGGCGAAGCCTGTTTCCGCCGAGGTTTCAGAGAAGAATGGTTTAAAGTTTCGGACCGAGTAGGGGAATAAAACCTTGTGCACGAATTCTATCGGCGTGGTTGTACCTTCTATATCAAATAAATATAACTCGGTGTTTTGTTCTTCCAATTAGGCTGTCCTTTTGATCCTGCTAGCTTCTGCTGCCAATTCTTCGTGCATCTTTTGTTCGTCATGTTTGAAATTTTTCAGGATATAAAGCCATGCGAGTCCGCAAGGTATCCAGAAAAGGATCGCGATCGTAAATGCTTGTGTTCTGTCCGGTAACACTGTAAGGATCAATGCTGCCATTGCAGGTCCGAGTCCATTTCCAAGATTATCTGTAAGATTATAAAGAGCGAACATAGAAGATCTGCTTTTTGGAGGATTCACATTCATGATCAATGCTCTTACATTTGGTCCTGTTACAGAAATAATAATACCTGTAAGAATATTAATAAAAATGAATGCAGGGCTTCCTGCTACACTACCTGCATGCAATAAATAGACTGTAGGAAGGATCCCGATCAAGATCATACTCCCACAAAAGATAGGCAATAATGTCTTATTTGTATCGTATATTTTTTGGCCTACAATCCCACCGAAAAAGGTTCCGATAAAGATCCCAACTGCGGCAAAGATTACCATGGCTGAGGCCGAATCTTTCGGCATTCCGTATTGGAATTCGTAATAATCGTTTAAGAATACGAAAAATACTCCCCAAGGCACACATCCTGGGATCCCTTGCATGAAAATACCGATATTACTCTTGGTAGCGAAAATCGTACGGATATCTTTCCATGTTAAACGAACGGATTCTGAATTAATGTCCGCTGAAACATTTGCCAGTTCCTTTTCCTTTCCGCCTCTAGCTGGTTCTTTACAGAATAATCCGTAAACAAGCATGAATAGGAAAGAAGGAGCAGCCATATAGATAAAACTTTGTCTCCATCCATTGATTGGATCTTCAGTTCCTAAGGTTCCTCCTACCAATTGTCCGAGTCCAACTCCTAGTCCCATAGAAAGAGAAAGATAACCTGCTGCAGTAGAGCGAGACTTATCAGAAAAATAATCTCCGACAAGAGAGAATAGAAGAGGGAAACTTCCTCCCAAGCCGAAACCTGTTAGAGTTCTGAGGATTAAAAATTCATCGTAATTTCTTGCGAATCCGGAAAGAAGACAAGGGATCTCTCCCAATAATACTGTTCCGATGACCAAAGGTTTTCTAGGAAATCTTTGAGTAAGATAACCCATATAGACCGAAACAAATCCGCCTAAAACGAAGAAACAAATTGGGATCAGTCCGCCCAATTTCCAATCGATCTCATTTTGATCAGTGATCCCGAATGAACCTGCGATGTTTCTGAGGTTTGGTGCGATCAGGTTTTGGTCCGCGAATAAAAAGAAGGCCATTCCCATAATCATCCAAAAGGCGAGGATCGCGTTTCCTCCATGGGCGGCAAGTTCGCCTAATCCGAAATATCGAAGCAGGCTTTTTTCCGAGGTCGGTTGAGACATCCAATTCTCTCCACTGTGTTTCTGTTTGATGTCAGCTTCTGTAAGAAGCACGTAAAGCGACAGATTGGTGAGGGGAAAAGGAATCGGCAACGAAAATGTGATTTTACTGTGAGAGCTTTGAAAGAAAGGTCAGATTTTAGTCCTAGAACATCCTCTTTCTTCTGTTTTGGAATAAATACTTGACCCGACGTTTACTTGTCTATAGCTTCGGTCCGACTACAAGGGATACCGCCCTAACCTAACTGGAGCCAAACAGCATGGCCTACCAACATAAAGAGTTCTTCTTTCAATCTTCCAGAGACAATACCAAATTATACGGTCAAGCATGGACCAAATCCGGAGCTAATCGTGTAATTGTTTTTTGTCATGGATTCGGAGAACATAGCGGTCGGTATTCCAACCTCATCCAATATTTTAAGGATAGTGATGTTAACTTTTACGGTTTGGACCTAAGAGGTCATGGTAAATCGGAAGGTAAAAGAGGTCATGCTTCCGGTTTCGAAGCATTTGTAGATGATCTTGCTGACTTTGTGCATGAGGTTCGCAAAAGAGAACATAAGGACAAGATACTACTTTTAGGACATTCTATGGGGGGAGTGGTGGTCATCCGCTATGCCTTGGAAGGTATCAACCAGGATTATATCTATGGAGTTGTGGCCTGTTCTTCTGCATTAAAAATCCCTACTACTCCTTTCCAAAGATTCCAGATCTCCGTGGCTGGTTTCTTACGTAAGATCGCACCTTCTACTACCTTGGATGCAAACCTGGATACAAATTTGGTGAGTAGAGATCCAGAAGTGGTCCAAGCTTATATCGATGATCCTATGGTTCACGGTAAAATTTCATTCTCTATGGGTTATGAATTGTTCCAACAAGGTGCAATTGCGAATAGAAAGGCTGGGATCTTAAGGAGCCCTATCCTAATTCTGCACGGTTTGGCGGATGGGATCGCTGATCCGGCCGGAAGTTTGGAATTTTATAATCATTTGGTTTATAAGAATAAAAGAATGAAAACCTATAAGGGTTTCTATCATGAACTTATGAACGAACCTGCCGGAGAAAGAGAAAAGGTTCTAAAGGATATCAAAGAATTTATGGATTCATTGGTTCCAGAAAGAGCAAAGTCTTCTTCTGCGAAGCCGAGTGCGAAGAAGTCCTCAAAATCGAAACCTTCTCCTAAAAAGAAAGCAGTAGCAAAGAAGAAGTAACACTGGCTGGAAATAAAAGCCATACCACAAAAAGCCTGACCCGCAAAGGTCGGGCTTTTTTTATTCCTTTCTCAATCTATAAGTGATCGTAAAAGATAGGAAAAATAAGAAAGAAAGAATTCCAATTACACCATAGATCGTTTTCTCGGTGGAGACGAATATACTTCCATTATTAATTTCTCTTTCCTGGTTCGCAGTCTCGTTGATCGGTTCTCCACCTATTACAGAAAGAGTAATCTCATACTGAGGCCCCGCATAACTAACTATATTCGAATTCACATCGGGAGGAGCGTCCACAGAAACGGGACGTGTGCCCTTCTGCCCAATAAAAGAAACCTGCATATCCTTAGGCTTAGAGAAAATCACCTTCTCTCCTTCTTGGTTCTCAAATAGTAATCTATCTTTGAATTGAGTAGGGGACAGATTGGTAGAAGGGATCACGTAACTCACAAATAGCTGAGAAGTTCCAGGAAGGATCGCTCTATCAATTACCCAACCATTTTTACCTTTAGTCAATTGGATTGGGATCGCCATTTTATTTGTGCTCTGGGTTAGTTGAGCGCTTACCTCTAAAGCTCCTTCAGGCACATAAACTTCTAGTGGATCATTAGGATTTTGGAAACTTTTAGGTGGGATCGTATTATTTGTTAGAATAGATACTTTAGAAATTACTAATGCTTCTTTTTCTCTTACTACTTGGAGAAGTGATTTTGTTTTAACTACGGAACGATCCAGAGTTTTATCATAAACTGTGACCTCTTGTGGTCGGGACCTCATCATTGGTACCGGAGGGATCATCTTATTATAATTTACTCCGTTGTAAGTCACTTGAAGCAGAATTGGAAGTCCATCAGGAGCATCGATCTTAGGAAGTTTGAAACTTCCTCTTACTGGACCTTGGTCAGGAAGAGGCAAAGGCATCATCTGTCTTTCTAAAGCGAAGAGGCGGATACCTTCTGCGGACCCTGGTCCGCCTGTACTTCCATTTTTAAGGACAATCTGTAGTTCTAATTCCTCCCCAAACAAGGGAGATAGGCTAAAACATATAAAAAGAGAAAAGAATAGGATTAGAAATTTCTTCTTCATGGACGATTCCAATGTTTCTTATCCCCTGAAAAAGGGAAAGTCTTTCCGTTCTGATTCTTGTATCCGAAAACTCTAAAATTGTGGACGAATGTGAGGAATTTCGTTAGAAAGGAAGGCCAAGAGTGATATAAATAGAAAGAGGCCGCCTTGAAATTATTCAAAAGAATCCTTCTGGTTTTGCTAAGTGTTTTCGCGTTATTACTTCTGTTAGTTTATTTTTCCACATTCCATCCATCAGACTTGGAATCAGTACAAGTAAAATGTGAAGAAGGTGCTCCAAGCCTGGAGTCCTCAGAACAGATCAAAGTATTCTCTTGGAACGTACAATATTTCGCAGGAAGAAATCGTGTATTTTGGTATGATGTTCCTAACGAAACTGGACCAGATACCGGTCCATCCAGAGAAGAGATCGAATCTACTCTCAAAAAAGTAGCGAATGTCATCTTAGAAAGAGATCCTGATTTTGTTTTATTCCAAGAAGTGGATGATGGAGCTAAAAAAACTTACTCCGAAAATCAATCAGAAAGAATTCTCCCTTTGCTCTCTGATAAATACCCATGCCAGACAGAAGCGTTTTATTGGAAGGCAGGTTTTGTTCCTCATCCGAAGATCATGGGCCCTGTTGGAATGAAGCTGACTATATTCAGTAAATATAAAATTCTTTCTGCTTCTCGCCATCAGCTTCCTACTCCTCCTGCAGATCCTATCACTAAACAATTACAATTAAAACGTGCGATCTTAGAAGCTTCTATAGATGTAAAAGATAAACAACCTTTGGTTCTTTTAAATACACATTTGGATGCATTCTCCATGGGAACTGATACAATGCAAAGACAGGTTGCATTTATAGAGAACTTATTGGAAAAATTAGATTCTGAAAAATCGGAATGGGTTTTAGCAGGAGATTTTAATCTTCTTCCTCCAGGTTTTTCCAGAAAACACTTACATCCTAACGGAGCTTATTATTATAGCGACGATGAGGAAATTTCTCCCTTGTTCAAAAAATGGAATTCAACTGTAAGTTTGGAAGAATTGAACGGACCAAACCAGGAAAAATTTTATACTCATGTGCCTAACGATCCTCAAATTGCAAAACCGGATAGAACCATAGATTATATGTTCTATTCTAAAGGTTTAACTAAGAAAGAATATAAAGTATTAAAAGAAGGGGAGGCCTTGGAATCCAGTGACCATCTTCCTTTAGAAGGAACCTTCTCCTTGGAATCTCGTTAATCCGGCCGGACAAATCCTTGCTCTTTTCTTAGAGGGCAAGAATTTGGAAAAAAACGAAGATAGGGCATTATGAGACCGTTTAAAATTCTGGGAGTGCAGCAAATCGCAGTCGGCGGAGATAGTAAGGATAAACTTAAAAAGTTTTGGGTAGATACTCTCGGATTGCAAAACATTGGTTCTTTTAGAAGTGAAAAAGAGAACGTAGATGAGGATATCCTACAGATGGGCAAGGGTCCTTACGCTGTAGAAGTAGATATCATGGAGCCTGTGGATCCAAGTAAAAGTCCGAAAGTGAATGATCCTAAATTGAATCATATCGGACTTTGGGTAGATGATATTCGCAAAGCAGTCGAATGGTTAAGCGCTCAAGGAGTTCGTTTTACTCCTGGTGGGATCCGCAAAGGTGCTGGTGGTCACGATGTGACTTTTATCCATCCAAAAGGAAATGAAGAATTTCCACTTAGTGGAGAGGGGGTTCTTGTAGAACTCGTGCAAGCTCCTAAAGAAGTGATCGAAGCATTAGGCTAAAGATCAAAAAAAGGATCTCTTCGGAGATCCTTTTTTATATTATAATTATTTAACACCTTGTAGGAAGTAAGTGTGCATCGGGCCTTTTCCTTTTACCTCGATCACATTCCTATCTTCGAAATTATATTTATCTTTTAAGGAAAGATAAACTGATTCAGAAACATGGATCCTTCCTGTGGCTCCATGAGATTCCATACGAGAAGCAGTGTTTACTGAATCACCCCAGAGATCGTATACGAATTTGTTTTTTCCGATCACTCCGGCAACAACCTCTCCAGTATGAAGACCGATACGAACATTAAATTCGAATTCTAACTCAGGTTTTAATTCATCCAAACGATGTATCATGTCGAGGGCTGCCTGGGCCGCTTTATGTGCATGATCTTCTGTTGGGACTGGAATCCCGCCTGCCAACATATAACAATCGCCTATTGTTTTAATTTTTTCTAATTTATATTTATCGGCGATCACATCGAATTCTGTAAAAATACGATTTAAGATCTCCACTAGTCTTGTGGGAGTTTGGATCTTAGTGGTGAGTTTTGAAAATCCAACTATATCAGCAAAGAGTACGGTGGAAGAAGGAAAATAATCTGCGATAACACCTTCTCCTCCTTTTAAACGATCCGCAATACTTCTAGGTAGAATGTTTAAGAGTAAATTTTCGGACTTCTGTCTTTCTTCTTCTATACTCTTGTTCAAGACTTCGATCTTTTCCAAAGAGTCTTTTAATTCTTTGTTCCTTTTGGAAAGAGTTCTATAGGCATCCGCGTTATCCACACCGATTGCCACATAGTTAGCCAAAGTCCTAAGAATATTCAGCTGATTAGGCTGGAATGCATTTTTAGAATAACTGTGAACTGTAAGAATTCCGATCAGACGTTCTTCTACTTTAAGAGGAAAGTATAATGCTGATTGGGAATTTTCGCCGAAATGTTTTCTGATATCAGATAAATAATTCGGATAATCCTTTTCGATATCCAGAGTGATCAGTTCTTTTTGTTGTTTTACACAATAAGAAGAAGGGTTATCTTCTTCTAAAGAATCTACGGAAGGAGCCGGGACGTATCTTCCGTCTATTACGCAAAACTTATATTTGATCTCTTTCTTTTCTTCGTCGTAAGTTCCGAATGCTAGAACATCCATAGGAACGATAGACTTAGTATTTTCATAAACTGATTGTATAATAACTTTGGGTTCAAGGGAAGAAGTGATGATCTTTCCGATCTCTGTTACAAGTTTGAGGTCCATATAAGCGGCCTCTAACATTATATTAGAATCAGTTAATGCTTCTTGGGTTTTGAGAAGTCTATGCTGGGTGGAGTCCCCGATCTTCATAATCTTTGAAGATTGTTTAAGAAGGGACTCGTAGGATCCTACTATGGTTTTTAATTTTAGTTTAGGATCCTCTTTGGTATTCGAATCTTCTAAAAAAGACTGAGCGTCCGAGAGAAGTTTAAATTCCTGCTCGAAAAAAGTATTTTGTTCTTTCGAAGTTTCGTTCTTTTCCACTTGTTCCGCACGAAAGAAATCTTATTTATAAGATTTCATTTTGAAAGGCAGGGACAAATCGGAAGAGAATTCTTCTCCGGTTTCCTGCATGTCTTCGTCGTCTTCTTTATAAAGCCACTCGACTTCTACCTTTCCACCTTTGTCATGATATTTCTGGAGGTTGTCCAAAATATCCATGATCACTTTGGAAGAACTGGTATTAAAATAATCCATTTGAAAACGGAACTGGATCTGTTTGTTTGCAGTTTGGATTGCAGACAACCAATCAAAGACTGGTTTATAAAACGCCATTGCGTTTTCCGGATAAGATTCTCCGATAATTTCTGCGAGCCCCTTATCTGATTCTAAGATGATTTCCGGTGAAGTTTTAGTCTGTTGTATATGTAAGGATTCCATGATTAGTTTTCCTTCGTAAAGAATGCGGAGATTGTAAAAAAGGACAGTTTGTTATCCAATTTGTCGAAACGAAACACCAGAGGTCCGTCTGACTTCCTGGCGATATCGATTAATCCCACACCTGCTCCTTTGCTATCTTCCGGCCTCTCCGATCTAAGTTGCTGTTGGTAGAAGGACTTTAATTCGTCCTTACTCATGGAGTTGATTTTTTGGATCCTTTCGGTCAAAAATTCGATCTTCTCGTTTAGTACCAAATTTCCCGAAGCAACATGGTAGCCAACCGAATTTTCCCTAACTATGAGGATCCCTACGCCTGCTTCTTTCTGCTCTTCGTTAATTTTTCGTTCAGCGGAGTAGTGCAGCATATTTTGCGCTAGTTCAATAAATACCGCGAAAATTTTCTTTATTTTCGATTCCGTGCTCAAAGAAGTCCGGATCATAGATCCTAACTCAGTTAGAACTTCCTGGGACAGTCTGCCCTTAAAGGATACGAGCAGATTGTATTCGCTGGTTTCCTGATAAGTCTTAAATAGATTTATGACTTCATTTTCCATCTTCAGCATCTTCCTTTTTCAGAAACATCTCCTTATCTTCCCCCCAGTATCACACCGACTAGTGTTATGTCGTCCCGTTGAGCCTCTCCATTTTGGTGGGCTAACAGAAAGGATTCTAAACGTTCTTTTTGTTCTTCGCAGGAAAGATGTTCTATCCCGCTTAAGAAGTTTAACAACCCTTTAGTACCAATTTTTTGTCGGTCCGGATTCGGCTGGTCCATAAAGCCGTCCGTGGTTAAGTAAACACTCGTACGAATTCCTTTTTCCAAGGGAATGGAGTGTGTTGTAAATTTTCGCGTTTCTTCTTTTTGCCTGCCGCCGATCGAGAATCTATCACCTTTAATTTCGGTCAAGACTCCGCCTTTTCCTATAAAAATAGGCCGTTTTGCTCCCGCAAAGTATAAATTATTTCCCTCAATCTTTAATAGACAAAGATCCATTCCATCTCTGGAATTTGTTTGGTCCATGTCCTGTTTAAGGGCTTGTCTTACTTTTTTATGCAGTTGTTCTAAAATAGAACCCGGATCGGTGATACCAATTTCATTCACAATCTGATTGAGCAAAGTATTTCCAATCATGGACATAAGAGCTCCCGGAACTCCGTGGCCTGTACAATCGACGGATGCGATATATATTGTATCTTCCTGTTTTGAAAACCAGTAAAAATCTCCCGATACTATATCTTTCGGACGGAATACCACAAAATAATCAGAAAGTGCGCTTCCTAATACTTCAGAAGAAGGTAAAATGGCCTGCTGGATATTCAATGAATATGTAATACTGTCCGTAATATGCTGGTTTTTTAATGCCAGATCGTCGTTAGCTTGCGCCAATTCTTTTGTTCTCTCTGTGACTTTGCTTTCCAAATTCGCATAAAGTAATGCGTTATCGATGGAGATGGCAGCCTGAGAGGACAGAATAGAGATAGTCTGTAGTCTATCCGAAGTGAATGCCGCCTCGGAAAGATTATTCTCTAAATATAATATACCAATCAGTTCTCCCTGCTTGATGATCGGAGAACATAGAACGGATTTTGTTTTCCTTTCTCGAATATACGGATCTTTGTTGAACTTCTCATCTGCGAACGCGTTACGAAGTACCAGGTCTTCTTTGGTTCTCTCTACATAGTAGATAACGCTGATCGGTATATTTTTACTCTCTTGGATCGGAATCCCTTGGAGAACTCTGATCTCATCGTCGGTTGTGCTACCTTCCGCTTCTACGAAAAGTTTTCCGTCCCTTCTTAAGATCATGACTCCTTTTTCAGCACCTACGTTCTCGATAGAGATTTGCATTAAGGTATCCAATAAGGATTCTAGTTTGATCTCTCCAGAGATTGCGGTAGAACTTTTCAGAATGGATTGGAAGTCCAGAGTCTGCCCAGAATATACTTCTGTTGCAGAAGCGGTTCTTGTGCTTAAAGTCCCGATTGTGCGGGTAGTGCGGAAGGTATCCCTTCCTCCTTTTTCTCGGATGAATTCTGGGAATTTGGCTTTGAGAAGTTCCTGCTTTTTAATAGCTCCCCATCTTCCATATTTTTGGTAAGCTTCTGCGATATATTGGGATCCTATCTTGATACTTCCTTTGGAGAACCAGAATTTGGATGCAAGTTCGGCAGCTAAAGCCTCGTCATTATAATATTCGTTTTTACCAGCAAGTTGAACCGCTTGTTCATATGTTTTAGCAGCTTTCCAGTTTTTGTATTCTAATCTTGCAAGTTCAGCTTCTACCAAAAGGAATTTATGCTCAAAGTTTTCTGGAGCATTTGTGGAAAGAAGTTTAAGCTTCTCTTGGTTTTTTTTGATCCTTTCTAAGAACTTAGCCTTTTGTTCTTGGGTAGAAAGTTTGTAATTCGCAGCCATCGCTAAAGAATATAGATAAGCATGTTCTTCTACGGCGATCTGGCCGGAGATGAATCCAAGCATACTTTCGGATTCTTCTAATTCTTTTAATGCACTTTCTGCTTCTCCATAACTGAGAAGTGTTCTTGCTTTCATGATCTTGAAAAGACAAACGGGGAAAGGACTTTGGTGAGAATTACATAATTCAATATAATTCTCTTCACTCATATCATCGATGGAGAATTCTAAATGAGAAGAAGTTTTTCCTCTTAGGTTAGAAACTACCAGCGCTGATGCGAGAACAGTATCGATTGCTAAATTGTTTTTTACCTTACGAGTGAATTTGAGAAGACCATCTATTTTAGGTTTTACTAATTCTAGATTTTTAGATTGAAGGACCACATTCACTGCGTCGTTCATTGCGCAGTAACCACCATGTAGGAATTCCCCAGATTCTAAACTTGCCTGGATCCCTCTATGGTTGATCTCTTCCGAATATTTTAAATGTCTTACGAAAGGAGTAGTATAGTTTGCAAGAATGTTCGCAGCTTTGGTGATCCCGCTCGGGTTCTTGTACTTTTCACTCACCTTGATCGCAAGTTCAGCGAATTCATAACCTTTTCTATATTGTTGGAATCCTGAAGTGAGAAGGATTGCATACATAGAATATCCGTATGGATCGGAAAGGTTTCCATACTTCAAGAATAGGTTTACCATCTTCAAGGAAACGATTGGGAAAAGTGATAATGCAAAATTATAAACAGTAGGAATGGCGCTGATCAAAAGATTCACTGCCATGATCTGTTCTTGTTTTTGGATCAGTGGGAGGTCCAACAAGGAGTCTACTGTTTTTTCTTCCAGAGCCTTGTTTACGATCTCTATCTCTTCTCCTGTTACTTTTTCATGATCTGTTTCAGGAATATCCACACCTAAAGGTTGGAGTGCCTTTATGATCATTGGAAGAGCTAAATCAAATTTTCCAAGAGCAGAATATTGGATAATTAGAAGGTTACAAGCATCTGCTTTTTCGATCGGAGATCTTGCGTATTTTAAAAGTGTATCTATTGTTTTTTGAGAATCATCAAAGTTTCCCGTGAGATACTGGGTCTCTCCTAACTCTCTAAAGATAGAATAACAAAGTTCATACTTAGCATTCCAAAGAACATCATCTCCTTGAGACGCTTCAGGCAGAAGGAAAAGTAATTCTCTCGCTTTCGCGATATAAGAAAGAGCAGGCTTGTAAGCTGTAGAATTTTTGGCCTTTTTTCCTGCGATAAGATCCAACTGAGCCAGTTTTAATTTCTCAGCAGGCTCTGTAATCAGCCCAGAGCCGATATTCATATGATTTGCGATATCAAAGATATTGTCTTCGATCTGTTTAGGATCAGCTCCTTCGATCAGGAATCTTCCTAATTGTAGGCGGATCTTCTTTTTCTTTTCTTCTTCTATAATTTCGTAAGCGGCTTGTTGGACTCTATCGTGTTGGAATCGGAAGGTAACTGTTTTTGCAGTCTGGTAATTTTTATCCTTATTCGCAGCTGTATCTTCGAAAGATTCAGCAAGACGATAATTCTCTCCAATCGGAACGATCAATTCTTCTGCGATTGTTTCCTGCAAAGAACTGAGAGCTGTTTTATAATCTGTTTCTAAAATTCTTGTTAGAAGTGCCAGATCGAAACTACTTCCGATACATGCGGCCATTTCAAGTGTTTCTTGGATCTTAGGAGAAAGTTTACGGATCCTGTTTACTAAAAGTTCAACTACGTTATCCGAAATTTTAGTGTTACGGATCTTGGCGATATCCCATTTCCAGACACCTTCTCCCGGTTTCCCGGAACCTTGATCGAAATAGACCGAATCTTCTTTGGCGAGTTGTTTCAGAAGTTCCCCGATAAAGAATGGGTTTCCTCCGGTTTTAGAATGGATGATTTCCGCCAGCTCAGTGGTTTTATCTTCCGAAATATAAAGGCTGTCTGAGAGTAATTGTCTTACATCTTTTAAAGCGAGAGGTTGGAGAACGATCTTGTACGGATCCAATCCTTCTTTTTCCAGAGTATCCAGCAATACTTGAAAAGGGTGGGAAGAATCTACTTCGTTATCTCTATATGCTAATATGATGAAAAGGTAATTTACGGTTACGTCTTCCATCAAATTTTTGAGAAGTTCTAAGGAAGCGGTATCCGCCCATTGCATATCATCTAGGAAGATCGCAAGTGGATGTTCGGGACTTGCGAAAACCTTAATGAAGTTTTGGAATACTATATAAAAACGGTTGGCGTTCTCTTGCGGACCAAGTTCTGGAACAGGATCTTGTTTTCCTATGATGATCTCAAGTTCAGGGATTACATCCGTAACCACTTTCCCGTTGGCACCAACTGCTTTTTTGATCTTACTTTTCCAAGCTTCGATCCTTTCTGGAGATTCTGTTAAGATCAATTCCACTAAGCTAGAAAATACTTGGATGATAGCGGAGAACGGAAGGTTTCGATTGTACTGGTCAAACTTTCCAGAAATGAAATAACCTTTGGATTCGGTGAGAGGTTTATTGATTTCTTTTACAAGTGAGGATTTTCCCACACCGGAATATCCGCCAATCAAAACCATTCTGGATCTTCCGTTTGTAGCAACGGATTTGAATTCTTCCAAAAGTGTTTTGATATACTCGTCCCTTCCATAAAGTTTCTGAGGGATCTTGAATTCAGTAGAAAAGTCAGTTTGGGCCAGAGGGAAAGAAGGGAAGTCAGTTTTTTCTTTCCAGAGAGCGTAAGCCTTCTCCAAATCTCCTTGGAGTCCTCTTGCAGTTTGGTATCTGTCTTCTGCATTTTTTGCCAGAAGTTTCATTACGATTTCAGAAAGTACTGTAGGGATCTCTGATCTTGCTTCTTTCGGAGAAGCCGGTATTTTTGCTAAATGAGCATGTACTAATTGTAAAAGATCCTCACCATCGAATGGAAGTTTTCCGAGTAACATCTCGTAGTAAGTGATTCCCAAAGAATAAAAATCACTTCTATAATCTACCGAACGATTCATTCTCCCGGTTTGTTCTGGAGAAACATAATGGATGGAACCTTCTAAAATATTGGGAGCTGACCAAGAAGTTTCTTCTTTATTCAGTTTAGTCGAAATTCCGAAGTCTATGATCCGGATCTGTTTTTCGTCCCTATTAAATATTATGTTTTCTGGTTTTAAGTCTTTGTGTATGATCTTTTTGGAATGGATCTCAGCTAATCTTTCTGCAAGTTGAATAGAAATAGGAAAGAAGTCCGAAAGAGTCATCGGCTTTTTGGAGATAAAGTCCTTTAAGGAACCTCCGGGCACGAAGTCCATAAAAAGTGCGAATCCATCCTGCAACTTTTCGAACTTGATAGGTTTAACAAAATAACCGGAAGAAAGTAAATTTAGGATCTCGAATTCGTTCCTAAGATTGACCACTGAAGGATGTAATTCGTCCAAAACGGGAAGAAATTTGATGATGACGGATCTATTATCTTCTTTACGAACAGCTTTATAAACTTCGGACGCAGATTCGGCATTCAGCCTTTCTTTTAGTTCGAACCCTGTTACGATCATCCTTCTACTTCACCTTTATTTTTTTTATTCTAAATATCGAATTCTCAGAGGCGATACAAAAGTCCGCCCCAATAAAATCCGGCTCCAACCGCAGGAGAAAGGATTAGGTCGCCTTTTTTAACGATCCCTTTATAATAATATTCGGATAATGCGATTGGAATGGATGCAGCGGAAGTATTTCCTACTCTTTCAAAATTCAAAAGTATTTTTTCTTTCGGGAATTTTGTTCTTTTTAGAACATCTTGTACTACCACATCAGTGCCTGGATGAGGAATGACCCAATCGATATCTTCTAATGAGACATTATTCTTTTTTAATAGATCATCCATTGCAGAAAGTGTGAGATCCGCAGCATTAGTTACAAGTTCTGGATAACTTTTTATATAAAAATTCGGTCCTGGTCCTAATTCTATGATATTCGCAAGATCTCCGTCATCCCTCAAAAAGGAATCTATGATTCCGAATTCTTTATTTTCGGTCTGCTCTAATAGAACACCGGCTGCTGCATCACCTGCTGTGAATTCTCCGTAACCGTTCATTCTTGTTCTGACAGAAAATCTTTCGCTACCGATCACAAGTGCGTTCTTAAATTTACCGCTACTTAAGAATGCTGATGCCATTTGGACTCCGTGAACAAATCCGGTGCAAGCAGTACAAATATCGAATGCTAATGAGTTAGAAGTTCCCGCAAGTTTAGAAGCCTGAGGCGCCAAATCGGGAAGATAAAGGCGATCTGTCCAGTTAGCCAGAATAAATAAGTCTATATCCTCAGCTTTTTTTCCTGCATCTTTCAGGATCATTTTAGAGGTTTCCGCAGCCATGAATTGAGCGGTTTCCTTTTCGTTTGCCCTTCTTCTTTCAGTTACGCCTATATTGCCGATAACTGCTTTTTCGGCAGGATGCATTTCAGGATATTTTAATCTAGGGCGAATTTCGTCGTTAGTGACGATCCTTTCCGGGAGATAATGTCCAATCCCGGTAATTCGAACCCCGTTCGAAACTAGGTTTTTAGAATTCGCCATGGATCAATACTCCTTTGGTCCATAATAAATTTCCAGTCATAATTCCAATCTTTTGCTGCATCTTTATCATACTTAAGGCAAACGGGTATACACCATAAATTGTTCGGTGTAAATTCTTTCCGGATCTAATTCTCTGAGTGCGGTCAATTCGTCCGAATTGATTTCCGGCTCTTGTGCGATTGGAAGGTCCTCATCAGGAGGAAGCCAAAGTGTATATCTGAGGACTGCTTCTTCCGATTCCATTTCGTCGTCGGATGCAGGTGCAAGCCAGGAACTCAATTCGAAAGGATGATCAGAAAAAGAAGATCTTTGGAATCTTCCGAACTGGCATACTGCTTCTACCACCCTGTCTCCAGGTGAAGTGATATGTTTTACTTTTCTTACGAATCTAAAACGGTTTGCTTTTGCTACTACGATTGTGTCGGCAGTGGAGACGATATCATTTGCTCCTCCTGATCCAACTAAGAAGTTTCCTTTTCCATCTAATACTGAGTTGATATTTCCAAACCAGTCCACTTCTGCAGCGCCGATCACTCCTAAACAATCATCCGGTACAACTGTTCCTAATATACTCACTATATCAGATAACATGGAACATTGTTGAGTGTGAAGTTGGCTGAAAAGAAAAACATCTCCTACAAAAGGTTTCATTCCGTAAAATCCAAGTTCTGCAACGATCTTGATATGGATCCCTTCTTTTTCCAGAAGTTTGGCCGCTGTCCAGGCAGCCATATGCGCGGCTCCAATTCCTGCTAGAATTGTTTTGTATCCTTTTGTCTTAACCTTCTCTATGATCGCTCTTGCGGCAAGAATGATCATCTGTTCTGAATCATTTACAGTTTTAGGATTTTCAGGAGAAGAAAGAGAATGTTCCGGAGGAGTCATCTTCAAACGTCTGAGCCTAACTTCTCCGATCAGATCCAAATATTCTTCGTGGCCACCAGATAATATTACATTTTCTTTATACCATTTTTCAGCCTTAGCGGGAATTCCTGCCGCCTTATTGGCTTCCATTTGGAATTCGTAATCATCCAGATAAGATTCTACACCTTCGAATGCTGGGATTTCAGGAAAACCTTGTACTCTTAAAGATTGAGGATGTGCTCCGTATCTTGCTGGAGCTATTCCTAAAACTTTTGTGCTAGGTATATGTACTAGTTCAGGAGGAACTGTTCCTCTTGGTACAATCTTCTCCACAGTAGCGATCACACCTTTAGTCGCGGCAAGTGCACCCCAGGCTCCTTCTCCACCTGGTTGAGAAAGTACGATGTTCCCATCTTCGTCCGCTACTACTCCGTGAACCAATGTGATCTCAGGACAGAGTGGAAGCAGAACTACCATGTCCTTCTCTTTTGTTCCTCTACTTTCAGAAACTAGATGTGGGCTTGCTGCTTCTCCGTAAGGATTTCCTTCAGTAGGTTTATGATATAAGAAAGCAGTCTTTCCTAATTTGTCCGTAATCAGATCAGACCCAACCAAAGAATTTGAAACAAATCCTGGAAGTTTCATGGCGCCCGCCATCAATCTTTGCACCAAGGAGAGAAGAGACCAAAGTTCCAACTCAAAAGGTTTTCCTTTCATCAAGTCTTTATACAAACCGTTTGGACTTGGTTTAGGATAATTATCACCAGCAAAACCAGTGATCATCTTTTTCACTATGCCAGAAAGAGCAAGACAGTGAGCGCTAGAGTGAATTCCTGCAACGCTAATTGTGAACTCAGGATTTGTTCCTTCAAAAACTCTGGAGAGAGAATAGATAAGTGCATTTGGCCTAGACATGGTAGTGGCCAAGTGTAAGTACATGCCGGGATTAACGAATTCCCGTACAAGGGAATCAGGATCAGAAAGAATCTTAGTAGTTTTATGATTCGATTCTTGTGGCATTCGTTTATTTTGCAAAAAAGCCCGGACAAAAGGCGTTTTTACCAAAGGTTAAATTTTTGACGGAAAAAAGCCCGAATTCATACGAAATCAATGTGAAAATACCGCCAAATCGTGAGTTTAAATCCAGTGACATTTCGCATTTAAAGACTAACATCGTATAATGCGAATGTTTACTAAATAAGAGGGATTAGGCCTCTCTTTTTTACCAGACTCAGGTATAAAAATCCAGATCTTCCCTCCATTCTAACTTATACAAGGGACTCAGGGCTTTAAGATCGGATTTCCAGGCTCCGATACTAAGATGGAACCCTTCGAGAAAGAGAAGCTGAAATGTCAGAAGCCCCCAAAGAGTCTTTTAACTTCAAGACAGACCTAGTTGTCCGTAGATCGGATACTAGAAGCGCCACTGTAGTAGGTGGACTTTTTGTTTCTCACCTAACATACGAAACATTTATCCCTCTCGTAAACGAAGTATTCGATGCATTCTTAGAATCCAACTCTTGGTCCAAGGCAAATATTGCAGGAGCAAACATCATCATTCCTAAAATGGATGTGGAATATAAGTCAGAAGCAAAAGCAGGAGATGTTTTAGAATTTTCCGCTGGAGTTTTTAATTTAGGGAAGAAGTCCTGCGAGTTACATATTTCGGCTTCTCAAAAAGTTTCTAAAGAAGAAGTGGGACTTGCCAAAATTTCTCTAGTATTCTTTGACTATGTTTCTAAAAAAACTTTGGAGATCCCGTCCGCATTCAGGGCGAAATTCGAAGTATGAATTCCAAGGTCCAAACTACTCAAACGGAAGCTGAATTTCCTGCGGAATATTATTTTTCGACGGAGATACCGATCCGTAAGATCGATCTAAGTTTGGACATACATGTTTCTTTCGCAAGCGTTCTGGACCTTGTGATGGAAGCTCACCTTCAATTTTTCCAATACTTAGGTTATTCAGTAACTGATATACATGGGAACAGCATTATATTTGCAAATGCTTCCATACAATATCAGGGAGAATTATTATATAAAGATAAAGTGATTATAGACGTTTCCTTGAATAATATCGGGGAGAAGTCTTTCGATCTATACTTTAGACTCTCTAAAAGGAATCGAGCGGAGAAGGTCTCCGTCGTAAAGATCAGAGTTTTATTCTTTGATTATAAACTTAGAAAAGTGGTTCCGATCCCTTCTGAATTCAAACAGAAATTTGATACGGGCAAATATATCAAAATGCAAAGTCCTGAGATCGGAAAAGAGATCTCAAGTGCAGTTGGCCCTGATGGATTTGTATTCGGATTTCGTAAATTGGAAGTATGGAATTTATCACATGTGTTCCTTCTTCATTTATACGAACTTTGTGAGAGTTGGAAAGGAAAAGTAGAGCCAAGTCTTTTAGAACATATCAGATCCATTTCTTCCTTATTGCCTGTACGAATTGCGGGAGCTTGGGGAACTAGGATTCGTGCAGAAAAAGTAAAAAATATACTAAGAGCAAAAGTACATTTAGAAGAGTTAAGATATCTTCTTATCTTAGTAGCTGATCTTGGAAAAGCAGATCCTTCTCAAGAGTTGGATGACCTTCAGACAATCAATTCTCATCTCAAAAAATATCTGAACAAAGTCAGGACCGGAGAAACTAGAAAGATCCGATGAAAGATAAGGTCGCATTAGTCACAGGCGGGAACGCAGGAATTGGAAAAGCAATCGTGCTGGAATTTGTTTCCAGAGGTGCAAAGGTAATATTCTGCGGAAGAAGAGAAGAAGAAGGAAAAAAAGTAGAAGAGGAAATTTCCAAACTGGGCGGAAATGTGAAGTTCTTTCGATGTGATGTGTCTGATGATTCTCAAGTAAAAGAATTAGTACAAAAAGCAGAGTCAGAATTCGGAGGCCTGGACTATGCAGTGAATAATGCTGCGGTTGGTGGACTCGCAACTGATCTACATCAATACCCTGAAAAAGTTTGGGATAAAGTGATCTCAGTAGATCTAAAAGGCACCTGGCTTTGTATGAAACATGAAATAGAACTTCTTTTGAAAGGAGGAGGGGGTTCTATCGTAAACGTATCTTCTATCGCGGGACTCGTAGGAGCAGATTGGAAAGTGGCTCCATATTCTGCAGCAAAACATGGAGTAGTTGGACTCACAAAATCCGCCGCTTTAGAATACGCAGAAAAAAAGATTAGAGTAAACGCAGTTTGCCCGGGCTTTATTCGAACAGAAATGTTAGAAGGATTGTTCCATTCTTCGTCTGATCCAAAAGAAGCTGAGAAAAAAATTACCAGATTACATCCGGTCAATCGACTTTCTGAACCGAGTGAAGTGGCAAAAGCAGCAGTTTGGTTATGTTCCGAAGAATCTTCTTTTATTACCGGTGTGGCGCTTCCTGTAGATGGCGGCTATACTGCTAAATAAAAACGTAATATTTTTTCTTGTAGGAAAGTTCGGATGAGTCAAATATGCGTAATTCTGTTTCGAAAATTCTAAACGGTTTTTCCGGTCAAAAAAAATATGAAACTCCGGTATTATGCAATCACGGACAAAGGAAACTTTCGCTCTCATAACGAGGATTCTTTTTTATCCGTAGATAGTTTGGTATGCGGCCAAACTCATGGAGAATCCGAAACAGTCCGCGAATTAGATACCGAAGAATTTTCTGGGTTATTCGCCTTGGCAGATGGTTTAGGCGGACATGAAGCTGGCGAGATCGCAAGTAGAGTTGCATTAGAAAAACTTGCTTGGATGGAAAAAGCGATTCGTCCTATCGAAGAATTACCTTCCTCTGGTTGGAAAAACCTAATCCGCAAAATTAATAATGAAGTAAATGCCTACGGAGAATCTATAGGAAAACCTAAAATGGGAACCACTTTAGTTGGTTGTCTTTTGGGAAAAAGAAAATCCTGGATCTTTAATGTAGGAGATAGCCGTCTTTATCATTTTACTAAAGATGGACTTAGCAAAGTAACAGTAGATCATAATATTGGCGAAGAATTGGGTTCCAGTTATGGTCGAAATCTTTTGACCAGTTGTATTGGTGGCGGAACAAAAAGTATCGAGGTGGATACATTCGATTATTCCGGAAAATTATCTCCGGGAGATTTTATACTGATCTGCACTGATGGCCTTACTGAAGTTCTGAATATTGATCAAATCGAAAAGATCATGAGAGAACATGAGGACCTGAGAGAAACATGTAGGATCCTTTCAGAAGAAGCAAATCTCAGACTGACTAGGGACAATCACACTATTGTGATCATCAAAATAGATTCAGTTTAAGTTGTATTTTAAAGTCCGGAAGAGTAGGCGCCTTCTAACAGAAATCGGGCAGTCAATCGGAAGAATAAATCCCCATTGTCCGCCTCCTCTAATTGGTACACCAAAGGCATATCCGATTTTCTTGCTATTTCGAAAAATCCTAAACCTGCGCCTTTGCTTTTTTCAGGTCTGTCGGAACGGATTTGTTCATTGTATCTTTGTTTGAGTTCTTCTTGGGAAAGTTTTTTAACTTCTTCTATTTTACCTTTTAAGTATATAGCTTGCTCTTGAGTGATTGCATTTCCACAATTGAGTTCCCAGTTATGAGCCTTTCTTCTTAAAACTAAAATACCAATCCCACTTTTTTCGTCTCTTTCGATAGAATAATGTGCAACGTTCTGCGCCATTTCCACGAATACAGTGAGGATACGATTCTTCTTCTTTTCTTCTTCTAACTTTTCTTTTAGAAGATCATTTAAAGAAGAAATGGTAGTCTCTGAAAAAGGCCCTTTATAAAGAAGAGCCACTCCGGTCCTTTTAAGAACATTATATTGTTTTGATAATTGCATATACCCCTCAAAACTCCGGAGCAGCCAAACTTACGAATGAAGATTGGCTTCCGATCGCAAACGCCATGGAAATTGCATATCTGATTTTCGCCTTTCTGGCTCCTTCTGCGACATGGTCATGATCGCATTCAGGATCTGGATTTTCCAGATTGATTGTAGGACATAGAGTCTGGTTTTTTAACATAAGAGAAGTTGCGGCCACATTGATAATTCCTGCCGCTCCGAATGTATGGCCGAAGATCGGTTTGATAGAACCAACAGGCGCCCAATGAAATTTAGGACGACCCTCATACAAATGACCGATCGCGCGACTCTCCGCCAAATCATTATTATGCGTTGCAGTTCCATGTCCGCAGAAATAATCTACATCTCCCAAACGAAGTCCGCTGATCTTCATTAAATGTCTTAAACCAGTGGTTGCTTTTTTACCGGTTAGATCCATTCTCATTGCATGGTCTGCTTCATTATAACTATAAGTTCCTAAAACTTCTGAATAAATTTTGGCGCCTCTTTGTAATGCTCTGTCCAATCTTTCCATTACAAGAACGACTGCACCTTCTCCCAATAAAAACCCATCTCTGCTTTTATCATAAGGACGGATCCCTTTTTTAGGATTATCTTTTTCCAATGACATTACTCTACTCATTGGATCTGAATACATCATCATCAAAGGTTGTAGAAGAGGAAATTCATGACCGCCGGCATACATAACTTCTGCTCTACCTTTACGGATCGCCTGGTAGCATAAACTGATCGCATGATGACCACCCACACAAGCAGCGGATACAGTTGTTACAAAACCTTGGATATTTGCATTAATCGCAGTCAGGTTTGTAGGGTTAGAAGCCATAGAAGTAAGAACAGAATAACGATCGAACACGTTATGATCCTTTTCTTCTAAATATTTTCTCCAAGCGAAATCCCACCAAGCCATAGAAGCTCTAGAGGAAGAATCTATAAAACCAACTCTGCTAGGATGTAAATCACCTTTGGTGATACCTGCATCCTTATTGGCTTCTTCCATTGCTGACATCAATGCCAAAGTTTCTGTATTATAATTTTTAGAGTATTTATCGCTAAGGTCAGGTAGATGTTTTTTCCAATCGAAAGTATTCATCTCTCCGGCCACCTTGATCGGAAAGTTTTCTGTAGGAAAACGAGTGATAAAATCCAATTGGGATCTTCCCTCTGAAAGATTTGTCCAAAAGTCTTGTACTGAAAAAGTGTTTGGAAGAATGACTCCAATACCGGTGATGACTACCCGGGAGTTTTTTCCGTTTTTAGATTTATCCATAGAATAGCGGGTTTAGAAATTACCTAAGTAGATTTAATTTGGAAATAAAAAAATCATTCCGAAACATATAAGACGCAAAAAAGGGAGAAAAATCTCATAAAACCCGAAATAGGCGGGCAAATTTTAGATTTTCATTAATTCTTAGAATTATAGAAAAAGGATTTTCGAATGGAGTCTGTTTTCTAATTTGTTGGAAATTTATTTTGAGGCATCCAATGATACAGATTAGAGTTTCGATACTATTTCTTTCCGGAATTGTTCTTATGATTTCTTGTTCGAAATCTCCCGAAGACAAAATTTTGGCATTAGCTCCTCGGTTCCAGAAAGCGCTTTGTTCCAAAATGATCGAATGTAGCAAGGACGATATTGCAAAGATACCTCCCCAATATAGAGCAACTCTTCCAGCTTTTATGCAGTCTGAAGAAGGATGTGTTTCTTACTTTAAGGAAAATTTCGATAAAGCAAGAGAGCAAAGAAAGTCTCAGAAGAGGGAATTGACTGAGGAAACAGTTGCTTCTTTCGAAGCATGTATCTCTGGATTAGAGAGTGCCACTTGTGAACCTTTTAAAGGACAAAGAGGCCCGAGACTTGGAGTACCTGGTTGCGAAAATTTGGAAAAGATCTCTAAACCAGATTCTCCGTAAAATTTTCTGATTTTTATTCTTCGGTTGATTGTTGGATCTGTATCGGGACAGAAGTCCTGAACAGGTCAGATACATGAATTCCGAAGAATTAAAAAAAATCCAAACTCCTCTAAAAGACAAATACCGCGAAGCTCCAGACTCGGCGGTTTATACATTAAAAGCAAAGGGTAAATTAGGCGAGGGGATCTCTTGTAAAGTAGAGACAGGCAAAGTTTTGGCGGATGCGGGTCTTCATCCTGCAACAGGTGGAAACGGAATGCTTGCTTGTTCAGGAGATTTACTTTTAGAAGCGTTAGTTGCATGTGCGGGTGTTACGTTAGGCGCAGTTGCAACTTCTATCGGAATAAATATTAAAGAAGGTTTCGTAAGAGCAGAAGGTGATTTGGATTTTAGAGGAACTTTAGGAGTTTCTAAAGAGATCCCTGTTGGGTTTAAAGATATTAGATTATTTTTTGATTTGAATTCGGATGCAGATGAGGAAAAAATCCAAGCCTTACTAAAACTTACGGAAAGATATTGTGTAGTTTATCAGACGATTGTCTCTGGAACTAAGATCGATACAAAGATTGTAAACGGTTCAGTTCTTGTTTGAGAGGAGACTATTTTGCTTTCTCTTTTTCGGTAAAAGACCAATACACATAAAGTATAGCTGTTAAGATCCCGAGTGCAACCATCTGTCCTAGATGGACTGTGGTTGCATATACTAAACCTTCTGAACTTTCTCTACCCAACAGAACAAATCCAGATGTGATAGATGCATGGTAAACTCCGGCTCCGGATGGTGCAGAAGGTACCATCACACCTACAGCTCCGCAGAACATGATAAATACAGTTTCTAAGGGGCTTAAATGGATCCCTACTAAGTATTGTAGCAGAGTATAATGTATTGCATATCCTAAAAGCCATGTGCCGGCCGTCAAAACTCCGTAACTGGAAACATTACGAAAAGTTAAAAAACTTCCCAGTTCTGTAACCTGTGGGGCTAATTTTTCAGAGAAAAATTCCTTCTTCCCTATTTTAGAAAATAGGAATTCTCCCAAAGAGATAAGCCGTTTGTGAAATAAACGAACGATTATAAGCGCAGAGAATATCCCAAAAATTCCTAAGAGCGGAAACAATATTTTGGTTTCAGATCCGTTCACTCCTAAGAGAAAAAGAGCTCCTAATCCCGCACAGAATATAAAGGAGAAGTCTAAAACCTTTTCTAAAAATATCCCACTGACTAAACTTCCGTAACCAATACTCTCTCCCTTTTTGCAAAGATAGAGACGGAAAATATCCCCACCTCTTGCAGGTAAGAATTGGTTCGCTCCCACTCCTATATAAGCTGAGAGAATCGCAGTTCTAAACGGAACTTTTTTGCCTAGGAGTAAATACCATCTCCAAGAGAATAGAAATAATCCCCAAAGAATAGCTACGAAGAATGGAACTAAGAAGATAGGTTTCCATCTTTCTAATATAGAAGTAAAACCGGAAAGATCCAGGTTCCAAAATAGAAACCCTAAAGATAAAACGCTGATTCCGATGCCGAGTAATAATTTTTTCAAAATAGACCCTCGTTACAGATCAGCCCGGAGGCCATTTCATTTGTCTTCCGCCAAGAACATGGAAATGAAGATGGAATACTGTTTGGCCGCCTAATTCGCCCATATTATTTACAATACGGAAACCATCTTTATTCAGTCCGAGAGATCTTGCGATTTCAGTAGCTCTGTATAAAATTTCTCCAAGAAGAGTTTTGTCTTCTGCATTCGTTTTGCCTATGTCTACGATATGTTTTTTAGGAATGACCAGGAAATGAGTCGGCGCCTGGGGAGAAATATCATGAAAAGCTAATAGATTCTCATCTTCGAAAATGATCTTAGCCGGGATCTCTTTATTGATAAGTTTGCAGAATATACAGGAGTCTGTCATGTTTTATTATCCAAACATAAACTTGCCGCTCCCAGGGCCCCAGTGACTGATTTTCCAGGAAGGATCTTTACGTATTCTTTGAATATGGGAAATATGATTTCTCTTACCCTGTTTTCAAGTCGTTTTCCGAAAAAGGAATAGGACTTAGCGATCCCCCCAGACAATACAATATGTTCCGGATTGAGTAAATGGATTAGATTACGAATGAGTTGTGCTAAACTTTCTATCCCTTCTTCCAGGATCTCGTTTGCTTCCTTATGATCTTTAGAAGCCAGATCAAATAGAGTTTCTACATCAGAAAGTTTGGAGCCAGTTTTTTCTAAAAATCTAGAAGAGAATCCACTGGCACTGAAATAAGCTTCTGTACATCCTCTTTGTCCGCATCCACAAAGTGCTCCACCTGGATAGATTGTGGTATGTCCTACTTCCATAGAATTTCCAAGATAACCATCAAATAGTTTTCCTTGGAAAACCCATCCTCCACCTAGTCCAGTTCCTAATGTAAGAACGATTAGATTGGAGGAAGTTTTACCTTCTCCGAACCAATACTCTCCGAGCGCGGCACAGTTTGCGTCATTATCGTAATATACTGGAATGCCAAACTTCTTCTTTAAAAAATCAACTAAGGGAACATTCTTTAATAAAGGAAGATTTGCAGAAGAGATCAATATTCCATTTTCTTTATCTATTGGTCCTGGGCTTCCAAGTCCGATACCTTTTACCTGATCTTTACAATCTGAAACGAGTTCAGAGATCTGTTCTTCAAGAGAAGATAAAAAAAGTTTTGAATCCATCTCTGGCCCAGTCTTTCGATCTGATTGAGAGATCATCTGGCCAGAAGAATTAGTAAGGCAGGCTTTAATACTTTGGGCGCCGATATCCACGCCTATAATAGAACTCATTTAACGACTCTGGTAAAACTTCCTTCTCTCATTTCGTAGATCGTCTTA
Source organism: Leptospira saintgironsiae (assembly GCF_002811765.1). NCBI lineage: Bacteria > Pseudomonadati > Spirochaetota > Leptospiria > Leptospirales > Leptospiraceae > Leptospira > Leptospira saintgironsiae. The sequence continues at coordinate 122,699 of NZ_NPDR01000004.1, forward strand.
GCATCAAATGCAAGATTCATATCATGGGTCACGAGTAGGATCGTGAGGCCTCTGGAATTAAAATCGGAGAGAAGTTTACGTACTAATTCACTATTTTCTGGATCCAAATCACCGGAAGGTTCATCAGCAAGAAGCATTTCTGGTTCATTGATGAGAGCTCTAGCGATCGCAGTCATCTGTATCTGTCCGCCAGAAAGACTACTTGGGAGTTGGTTTCTTATTGTATGAAGATTCAGACTCGAAATGAGATACTCACATTTTTCTCTGTATTCTTGTTCTTCGAATTTGCCTACAAGTAGAGCAGGCAGAAGAATATTCTCTTCTACATTTAGATGAGAAACTAATTCTGAGAATTGGAAGATCAGTCCTATATTTTTCGCTCTGAATCGAGCTAATTCCCCTTTGGTCATGGAGGAAAGTTTTAAAGTGTCGAAGTAAATCTCTCCTGCACTGCTGGACAACATACCAGTGATCATGGAAAGAAGTGTGGTCTTTCCTGAACCGGAAGGTCCTACAATCGCGACATAGTCGGATTGGTTGATATCGAACGAAATTCCGTTAACTGCTTTGGTGGAACCATAATGCCTGGAGAGATTATTAATCCTTAGGATCATTTTCCCCTCCTGATAGATCTATAAGGATCAACCAAGGTGTATAAATAGGCGAGGAGTGAGCTGACTCCCCCAATCAAAATGGCCTCTAAGCCCAAACTTGCAAGATAATCGAGAGGAGAGACCAATTCCGACTTTCCGATAGGTATAAAAATGCTTAAAATTAAGGAGAATAAGAAGCCGATTCCGTGAATAATCCAAAGTTCCACGGTTTGCAGAAGTACGACTCCCTGTCTATTTCCGCCCACAGCCATCATAATTCCGTTATCCCCGGATCGAGTCATTACCCGGACTATGCTCATAAAAATTAAAGCGAGGCCACAAAGAGATAAAAGCAAGTACGGAGAATTCAGGAATAGATCGATACTAGAAATGTCCGTGGGTCTTTTTTCCGTACGAAGGGAGAAAAATCCGAATAAAAATCCGTAGGCGAAAAACGTCGAGAATACGACGTGCAATAAACTGGTGATCCAGTCCCGAAGAAAAAGGGAAAATGCAAACCTCAGGTAAGTGATTCTTCCCATCGGGAGCAGGATATTGAAAACGTTTGATTTTATCCAACATTTATTTAGTTAATAGCAGAAATTCCGAAAAATGATCTTTGTAATTCTCGTAGCAGCTGGAATCATCCTGATCGTCGCGGCAGGTTCCTTTCTCATTCAATCCAAAAAGGATTCATTTGAGAAGGCACTTGCTTTGGCGGCTATGGGAAATTACGTAGACTCTCGGATCCTCATCAGAGATATTCTAGATTCCAATCCATCTAACACAAGAGCTCATTTTATCATGGCAAAAATTTACGCCATGGAGGGCGATTATAATAACGAAGCAAAACATTTAGATAAGATCAAAAAGATCGGAACCTTCGATAAGGAAATTTCAGAAATAGCAGTTTCCAATCGTCTCGCAGATATCTATTACCAACAAGATCTATATGAAGAGGCAGTATTTCATTATTCGGATACCCTTTCTGTAGATCCTGATAATATAGAAGCATGTATCCGTATCGGTTTTATGGCAATCGGCCAAAAAGAATTTGGGATCGCAGATAAGTTTCTTTCTAGAATTCCAGATGAGAAAATCAAAATGCCGGCCTTACTGATAGGAAAAGGTGTGGTCGCAGGGATCTTAAGAAAAGGAGATCCCAAAACTTATTTTCAAAAAGCATTCGAGGAAGATCCAACTTCTTCCGTTAGCGGATTTTTATACGCAGTCTCTTTGTCTAGAGCTAACGAACATGATGAGGCAATTCGTGTAGCAAACTCTGTGGTAGATGTTGTCACAGATGAGTATGTTCGTTACACATTATTCCAATTTATCATGTTGGAATTTATCCTGAAAGCAAATTGGAACGAAGCTCTAAAACATGCAAGGCTATGTATGGAGATCGCAAGGAATAATGGATGGAAGCAGGAGATGATAGACTCCGATTTCCACTTCTCCCTGATTGCGGTTCATATGGGAAGACTAGAAGACGCCAGCGAATATCTGATCGAGGCAGAATCCGAAAGAGTGGATGATGATCGGATCATAGAACTTGCAAATTATAAATACCAAGTTGAAACCAAAAGATTAGAACTTGGAAAAGTCGCCAAGAGTGGATTTCTTCCAGAGCAAGAACTCGGAAAATTATTCACAGAACTATTTCCAGTAGAACGTTATTATGAGATCTCTGGTTTAAAATCTTCCAAGTCTTTCCATATAAAAGGGATCATAGATGAAGAAGGTAACAAGATCGTAATCGACGTGAATAAGATCGGGATCAGCGCCATGGATCATTATAGATCCTTAAAAGGTGTGGATTTCAAAAACTTATGCGTTAAGGTTGTCATAGCTCTAAATTATACAGTAAGTAGAGAGATCCCTAACAAGGAAGGGGATGGGGTCAATTTCCAAGGCCTAAATAAAACAGATAAAGAAACTCGTGCTCTTTTCAAATTTAGAAAATGGAAGGATGCTAAAATTTCAGACATATTCTTAAGAGATACCTTGGGCCAAGTAAAAGATATGGCATTGGACAAGGCGTTTATCATAGGAGATGCGGACTTCACAGAAGGTGCCCGCAGATTTCTGGCGGATAATCCGTCCAGACTCTCCGTACTCTACGGAAGAGATTTAGAAGAACTTTTAAAAAAGGCACTGAAATCCCAAGGCTAAAGGGAACCTTCAGTTTTATTAGGGGTCCTAAACATGTTCTATCTATCTTTTTACGGATCCGTTTTGTTCAGAGGATTATTACTTCTAATATTATTACAAGTTTCTTGCATTTCTACAAGAGGAGAATCTCCTCTTTTTGCTAAGCGAAGTCCCGAAATTCCTCCAACTATTACTCAAGGAAAAGTTTTTTTAGCGGGACATACTGGAGAACATTCCAAGGATACAGAAGAGATCCTGAAATTATTACAACGCCTCGTTTCAGGAACGATTTCAAAAGATCTGAATTTTTTACCCGAGGTCGTTTCCCCGAAAGACGGGATCTATCTGGACGTAAAAGGGAATTGGACCAGAGAACAACTTATACAAGAGCTTTCTACTCCAGATAATTATTTTCGCATATACTTCTTCGATCGAGAATTATTAGAAAAACAGAAAAACTCAAAAGAAGTAAGAACAGTTCGGGACTTGTTTCTCTCTTCTGGAGGGATAGAAGTCGACTTTTATTACGAGAGCAAGAGCGCTTGCGAGTTAAAACTCAAATTTAAAGAGAACCAGAAACTAGAAAGGGAACTGATCAATCCGTATTTCATTAAGCAGGACGGAAAATGGTACTTATTCCGGCTTTTCTAAAATGAAATCTTCTAAAAAGGCAAACGGACTTGCGGTACCAGGCCTTGATATTGAAATAGCCATAAGGAAAGAGGATGCGAGACTTCCAATCGGGACACGAACAAGATCTACTCGATAAAACTTCCTATAATAAGCACAGAAGTTGGATCCTTCTTTCTATTTTTGCTGCTTCTTCATTCTTATTTCCTTTCGGGACACTTGTCTTTCCGGAAACAATTCCTTTTGAAACGACTAGCGAAGATAAAAAGGGAAGTCAGGTTAATAAGCCTAACCAAAACACCACTCCGGTAACTAGCACTTCTACAAACGTTGCTCCGACTACCGGCAAGGTTATAGACTGGGATGTAGATCGTTTAACTGAATATGCGATCTCAAACAACCCGCTGTATTTATCTGAAAGACAGAATATGGGGATCGAAAGAGGACGGGTGATCACCGCTTCCTTATATCGAAATCCAGTCCTTCAATTCCAACAACAGTTCATTGGTGGAACTCCAAACTCACAAGGTGGAAGTCCGGAAACAGCACCCGGAATGTACCAAGAGTTGGACGTGTACGGAGTTGTTCCTCTTAGAACAAGAGTAGCCAAAAAAGGATTCGAAGCTTCTATCCAAGATTTCTGGAATTTCGATCGTATCTTCCGGATGAGGCTTCGCCAAAATTATTGGGCATTCGTATTTCTTACACTTCTTGTAGATACAAACAAGGAATTCTACGAAAACTATAGCGATCTTTTAGAACTCACAAAGTTCAGAGTGCAGAAAGGGGACATCTCTCCTTTAGAATTCGAACGTTTAGAGTTAGAAAGGATACAGGTAGAAAAATTCTACCGTGATGCAATTGTTCGCAGGCAAGCTATCGAAAAAGATCTACGCATTCTTTCTGGTTTATCTGAGGAAGAAGGTGTATTCGCTTTCAAAGTAGATTCCATGAAGTTCAGAACTTTGGAAGAAATGGGACTACACTTAAAAGAAAATTTTCCTTCTATAGAACGTCCTGACCTTACTGCGCTTGAGCAAAGGTTACAAGAGAAGAAGATGAACATTGAACTGCAAAGAAAGGAAGCCTTAGGCTGGTTGCAGTTAGGTGGAGAGTGGAGGGTCAAAGGTGGGGAAAATTATGGAGGAGTATTCGCTTCCATTCCAATTCCTTTGAATGATAGAGGCCAAGGAAAAATATATTCTGCAAAAGAAGAATATAGAAAATTCGAATTAGCCTTGGATGCAAAAAAAAGAGAAGTAAACGCTGAGATAGAGGCCGCTAAAAAAGAACTCTTGGCGAGAGAAGAACTCTTAACTAAATACGAAAGAATTAATCTTCTCCAAAAAAACAAACAGTTGGAAGAGAAATCCAGAATTGCATATGTCCGCGGCGCCTCCGATCAAGTAACCTTCCTCCAAGCAGAAAAAAACTACCTCACCATCCTCAGAGAATATTACGATTTACTGTATTTATATTTTAACGCGGTAGAAAATTACAAGGCCGCAACCGGAAAAATCGCGGAAATTTCTTCTGCAAACAAGGCGAAGGTAGAAGGACAATGAAACTATTATTCCAAAAATATAAAATTCTGATCGTTTTAGCCTTGGGGATCACAATCGCATTTTTTGGGTTCAAATACTTATCCAAAAAGAAGCCAGAAAAAAAGATCACCGAAGAAAACAAAAACGTATTCACAGTTCCGGAAGACGTAATCAGAAGACATCCTCTCACTTATGTTGGCTTAAAAGAAGTCTCTCAATTCGAAGAACTTGCTCTGCCTGGTAGGATCACCTACGATCCGGAAAGTATGGCAAAGGTTGGTTCTCAAGTCGAAGCCAGGATCAAAAAAGTTTTGGTAAAAGAGGGAGATAAGGTTAGCCAAGGATCTCCGTTAGCAATCCTCTCTTCCATTCAATTGGGAGAAGTAGAAGCGGCTTATGTAAAAGCAAGAGCATCTTTGGATGCACTAAAGATGCAAGCGGATCGTGCTAAGGAACTTTTCGAAATGAAAGTTACTTCTGCAAAAGAATACGAATTCGCAACGATGCAGTACAAAACTGCAAGAACAGAAGTGGAAACCACTCGTATCAAATTGGACAATTATGGTCTGACTCCTTCTGAAATTGAAGGGATCGAAAGAGGCATTTATGTTTCTTCTAACCTGATCCTCAGAAGCCCTATCAACGGAGAAGTCACTGAAAGAAAAGCGATCCTGGGACAACAGGTGACTCGCGCAGAAGAATTATTCACAATCGCTAACTTAAATCATCTTTGGGTATTACTCGACGTATACGAAAAAGATTTGGGCGGAGTGAGAGAAGGAGCTCAGGCGACTATCTTTCCATTAGGAGATGAACATAGTAGTGTTCAGATCCAAGGGAAAGTAGGTTATGTAGGAACAGTTTTAGATAACGTAAAACGTACCGCAAAACTCAGGATCATGGTTTCCAATAAAGGAAACAAACTAAAGCCGGGCCAAACTGTTACTGCAAAAGTTGCAGGCCTTGTAGTCAGCACTGGAGGAGGAAAACGTAAGATGATCCCTCTAGAAGCAGTTCATGAGATAGAAGGAAAATCTTTCGTATTCGTTTCGCATGGAGAAGGTAGTTTCGAAGCTGTAAACGTAGTAGTAGGGGATACGATAGAAGACGATATAATCATATTAGGCGGGCTTCCTGACGGTGCAGAAGTTGTCTCCAAGGGTTCCTTTGTCCTAAAGAGCGAGTTCCTTAAGTTTTAATATTTAAAATCACATCACCTAAAAAGTACTTGCACAACATTTATTCACTAATAACTTGTTAAGCATGAAAGATCTGACGGAAAAGCAACTCGCTGTTTTACAGTTTATTACCAGTATAATCAAAGAAAGAGGCTTTCCGCCAACGATCAGAGAGATTGGTGATGAGTTCGGGATCACGGCAAAGGGTGCCTACGATCACCTAAAAGCCATCGAGAAAAAAGGATACCTTAAGACTTCCAAAAACCAATCCAGAGCAATAGAACTTACCCGCCAAAGTCCATTCGAAAGTTTACCAGTTCCCACTCCAAGTATTCCACTCCTAGGTAGAGTGGCCGCCGGTCTACCTATCCTGGCCGAAGAAAACATTGAAGCTTATATCCCAGTTCCGGAAGAGATGGCCTCTAAAGGGATTACCTTTGCTCTAAAAGTGCAAGGAGATTCCATGATAGAAGCTGGGATCAATGATGGAGATGTGGCGATTATCCAGAAAAAGGATATAGCTCGAAATGGAGAGATCGTAGTAGCTCTCATCGAAGACGAGGCAACTTTAAAAGTGTATTTTAAAGAAGCGGATCATATTCGTTTGGAAGCTAGAAATCCAAAATACAAACCGATCCGTAGTAAAAAAGTAGTCATCGTCGGAAAGTTGATCGGTCTTTATCGTACCTATTGATATACACTCTGGATTTCGGAGTTGACATTAACCCTTGAGAGAGGAAAGATTTTGAAAGAGTGAATAATCTTTCCTTTTTCCGCGTATTCGCGGCCTTCTTCCTTTTACTTCTATTATTCGATTGTGCCTCCCGAAAAAAAGAGATCGGAGACAGGGACTTAAAACTAGTCCTTGAATATCTGACTGAGGCCCGCCTTGCGGAAAGATTGAATTACGCTTCCGAACAAACGATTCGAAAGGATTCCGAAATTTTGGAAGCAGCCTGCGAAAGATACCAACTAGATAAGGATTCCGTAATGGAACAAATTCGTATCAAATATCCGAAGACTTACTTCGCATTGGTCGGCAAAAATGAAGAATAAGGAAAGATTTGCCTGGGCCAGTTTGGTTCTAATTTTATTTACTACAGTTGTATTTCGTCCAGTACATGCAAAAGCGGTTTCAGAAACTGCTGAAAAATATCTGCAATTATTCCATGAAGTTTTCGGACTCATGCAAAACGGTTATGTAGAAACCGTAGACGAAGAAAAAGTATTCTTAGGTGCGATCAAAGGAATGCTCGGATCTTTGGGAGATCCTCATTCTTCTTTCTTGGAAGAAGAAGAATACAGACAGATGCGGGAAGAGACTCGTGGATCTTTCGGCGGAGTCGGAATGGAAGTGGCTTATACTGATGGAGCCATAGTAGTAGTTTCTCCTATCGAAGATACTCCTGCGATGAAAGCGGGTATCTTACCACAAGATAGGATCATAGAGATAGACGGAAAAAGTACCGCAAACTTGGGCTACGCAGAAGGTATCAAACTGATGCGTGGAAAACCAGGAAGTTCTGTAAGTATCAAAGTAGAAAGAAAAAATATCAAAGAACCTTTGCAGTTCACTTTAGTTCGCGAAAATATAAAAATACGATATGTTCGTTCTAACTTCTTCGAAAAGGAAAAAGTGGGCTATCTCCGTTTGAACCAGTTCATGGGAGAAAACACATTAGAAGAATTTAAAAAACATCTCAAGATACTCGCTGATAAAAAGTCAGAAGGTCTGATCGTAGATTTAAGAATGAATCCAGGTGGTTTATTACCTTTATCCGTCGCATTATCTGATATTTTTCTTCCAGAAGGATTAGATATAGTTTCCGTGAGAGGAAGAGGTGGAGAACTTGCAGACGTTTCCAAGTCAACAGGCAAGGGAGACAAGTATACTTCTATACCTTTAGTCGTTCTTATCAATGAAGGTTCTGCTTCTGCTTCTGAAATTTTTGCAGGAGCTATCCAGGATCATAAACGAGGAAAAATTGTAGGAGTTACTTCTTTCGGAAAGGGCTCCGTTCAAATTGTTTATCCTCTTTCTTTCGGAATGGCTGTAAAACTTACAGTTCAAAAATATTATACTCCATCCGGTAAATCTCTTCATGGAAAAGGGATCCAACCAGACGTGACTGTAAAAGGAATAGAGCCTAACGAGGATGATCGTTTTTATCTCAGAAAGATGAGTGAGAAAAAACTACTAGATCAACTTGCTTCTAAATATCCTGAATATAATGAGCAGAACTTTTTGAATTTTGAAAAGGCGCTTAAAGAACAGGGGATCAAACTTAGTTCAGATGTTGCCAGAGCAGTTTATAAAAATAAGACCCAAGCAGAAAAAGACAGAACTATGACCGATTTGGAATTGGATCCTCAGTTGAAAAAAGCAGTGGATCTACTTTCTTCCAAATCTTGACCATGATCGGTCTAGGAATAGAGACTAGCTGCGACGAAACCAGCCTAGCAATTGTAAAAGATGGGAAAGAATTACTTTCCCTCAAAATTTTTAGTCAGATAGATTTGCACAAACCTTTTAGAGGGATTGTTCCAGAGATTGCCTCCCGTGCTCATTTAGAAAAGATCAATCCTCTTCTTTCAGAAGTGTTAGAAGAATCTAAGATCGGTCTTTCTGATCTGGACTATGTGGCTGTGACAAGATCTCCAGGTTTAACTGGTTCGCTCATGATCGGAGCACAACTTGCAAGATCCATTCATGCAGTGTATGGAACACCAATCGTTCCACTTTGTCATTTACAGGCTCATTTTGCTGTATTACATTTAGAAGAAGTGGAACCTGTCTTTCCTGTATTGGGATTGCTTCTTTCCGGTGGGAATTCCGCAATTTATAGAATTCCCCATTTCGGAAAAATGGAAGTGGTGGGAGATACTATGGACGACGCCTTAGGAGAAGCGTTCGATAAGGTTGCAGGCTTATTGTCTTTGCCTTATCCTGGTGGACCTCCTATTGAAAAGGAAGCATCCAAGTATGTTCCTGGACCGAAAGAAAAAGATCTATTACCTCCTTTGCTTAGGAATCTGGAGCAGGATCGTGTCGCCTTTTCTTTTTCAGGTTTAAAAACTGCTGTTTCTCATTTGAAAGCAAAACAACCAGAACTGTCCACTCAGGCAGTATGTTATCATTTCCAAAAGACAGCGTTTGAGCTTGTGGAAAGAAATTTGAAACGTGCAGTTTCCATTACTGGGATTAAAAGGATCCTAGCAGGGGGAGGGGTCTTGGCGAATTCTACACTTCGTAACAGATTATCCCAATTCGCGGATAAAAATTCCCTGGAATTTTTATCTCCCCAAAAAAAGATCTACTGCACGGATAACGGCGCGATGGTTGCTGCCCTCGGTTATTATCTATTTAAACAGGGATATTCTAAGAGTTTGGACTTTACGGTAAGTCCAGTAAGGCAGGAGACCTACATATGAATCGCAGGCTACATTGGATTCCAAATATGATCACTCTCGGGAACTTAAGTATGGGATTTGTTTCCATACTGATCGCTTCCGAGGCAACAGGTAACGGACCTCAATCCTATATACTCTCCGGATTTTTCATCCTGCTCGCAGCAATCTGCGACGGATTGGATGGAATGACTGCAAGAGCCTTGGATGCAACTAGCGAACTAGGCGCTGACTTGGACAGTCTTGCAGATCTTACTGCGTTCGGTATCGCACCTGGATTCCTTTTTTATAATATGGTTCTGGGAGAATACAAGATTGATGTATTCGGAAAAGAAGATCTTTTCCCGATCGGAATGTTGATCGCTGCTATATTTCCTGCTTGTGCTGCATACAGATTAGCCAGATTTAACGTGGCACATGATCCTTCTTCTTTTACTGGATTACCATCTCCTATTGCAGGAATTACTATCGGGTTTTTACCAATTTTCTTAGGAAAGGATCATACTCTTCCTCATTGGTTAGGAATTCCTCTATTTATCCTAATCGCTTTTTTAATGGTTTCTAATATTCGTTATGGAAAACCTCAAGTAGCAATTCGTTCTAAGCTAAGTCCTTTACGTGCTGGTTTAATGCTTGGAGCCGCATTGATTGCACTCTTCTTTGTGGGATTTGCTCGTTGGCCTTGGCTTGTTTATGGATTGATCTGTCTTTATATCTTCTCTGGGATTTTGACTTTCCTCATCCATATTCTGCAAGAACTGAGAGTAAAACTAGACTAATAAGAGTATTTTTATTTTTTGGCTTAGTGTAAATGGAATAACTTTTCATTACTGATACTAGCTTCTCTTTTAAAAAAGATTGGACGGTGCTAAAAAAATCCAAGAGACTAAATGAGATATGGATCAGGAAAAGCTAATTAAAAGGATCACCTTCGATCCTAAAATCTTGGGCGGAAAACCAATCGTTCGGGGTCGTAGATTGGCTGTTGAGCATATTCTTGGAATGCTTGCAGCAGGTGATACGTCTGAGCAGATCTTGCAAGGTTATCCTTGGTTAGAATTGGATGACATACAAGCTTGTCTTGTTTATGCACATCGAATAATCTCCCACGAAAGAATAGAGAATATTCCTACTGACTCAAGCCAAGTTGCGTGAAAGTCTTATTAGACACATGCGTCTGGGGAGGAGTATTAAAGGAATTACTCTTATCTGGAATCGATGTGATCTGGGTCGGAGATTTTCAATCTGATCCGGGTGATGAAGAAATCCTTACCTTGGCATTCGAGCAGAAAAGGATTCTAATAACCTTAGATAAAGACTTCGGAGAATTGGCTGTTGTCCGAAAAATCCCACATCATGGAATTGTTCGTTTAGTGAATCTTTCGACAAGCGAGCAAGTGAGAATCAGCAAATATATATTAGGTTTACATGAAAAAGAATTATTTTCCGGCGCCATTATTACTGCATCAGCAGATAAACTAAGATTACGATTACCAGATCTTTCGTAAAAATTACTTCCGACAATTTATTTCGCTCTGATATCTATTTAGATATCTTAATCGAAAACGGGAATATAAACCTGAAATCTCATACTTAAGCCATCACCTTTACTTTCTTTCTCTCTTGTATGGCGAATATGAATTGAAAAATAAGGATGAAAGATACGTAAGAAAGAATAAAATGATTTGTCTGTTACTACCAAACCTGTTTCTTCCGGAGTGATTGATTCTTCTGCGAATGCTGGATATAAATTTTTCTCTTCTGCATAAATGAGGCTCGAATAAATTTTCCAATTTTTACCGATGGAGAGTTGCAAGCCTGCTTCTGTAAGTCTATCTCCGTTTTTTCTCCACTCCTGCCCTAATTCCCATCTCCAAAATTTTTTCTGATATGCTATGTATAAACCTTTTCCAAAAACCCAAGAAGAATGATCCGAAAAAGAATAGGCCCGAGCCTGAGCTAAAATTGCAAACCAAGGGAATTCTAAAATTTCCATCCTGCCTAAAACTGATTGGGCCGAGTACAATTCCTTTCCATCGGAAGAATATCGACTGGATTCTGCGAATTGTAATCTTCTATAAGGGCCTGGTTCCCAGACAAATCTGAATAATTCTGCTTTTTCTTCCGGGTCTGTTCTTTCTGAAAGTTGGAATAATTGTCCCGATCTTCCTCTGAATCCTGAGACGAATATTCTTTTGTCCTTCTCTCTATCTGTCCAAGAAGTGGATATAATTCCTTGTGGATCGTCCTTTGTCCCGAAAATTTCAGTTCTGAACCAGTATGGTTTCCTTTCTAATTTTCTCTCATCTGAAGAAGGGAATTCTAAAAGTATAAATCCTTCTTTTGTTTGGGGAGAATAAGCCAGTTCCAGATAATTTTTATACGGTTTGAAGAAAAAGCCTGGTTGTTTATCCGCAGAATTTTCCGCATAATAAGTTCCTAATATACCTTCTCCGAATTTTAATCCTAAAAATCCTGTTCTAACAGTTGGTTGTTCTAAAAACCAAAAGGAAGAAAAATCGAATTTCTCTCTTAAAAAGAAAAAATGGTTTAAAGGCCTGAATCGATTCCCATAAGAAAGATAAATATTTTTATTCTCGAATTGATAAGAGCCTAAATAAGTCTCTCCTCTTTTTTCTAAAAATACTTTGTGTTTGGAACACTCTGGATCAGGAAGAAGTAAAACAAAATCTTTTAGACAAACTTCTCCTCTGAACCAAACGGTCTCTTGTCTTTTGGTATAATATCTGGAATTATAGCCGGAAAAGGAAACTCCTGTGGAAAATGCAGAAGGATAATTTTCTGCAGATAGAATATTCGAAAAAAAGAATAATACAAAAAGGGATCTTTTCATTCAAAATCCCCTTTTGGTCCGGATCAGTTTTTTGATTTTTTTTCTTTTATGTTCCGGAATTGAGTCCAGATAAGTTTCAAATTTTTCGGCAGGTCCTTTGGAATAAGAAGAAATGGAAATGGATTCTTGTAAGGAAAATCCAAGTCTTAAAAGTTCTTCTGCTTCCAGAGAAGGATATATATTTGTTCGTTCGGTAACTGCTTGCGGCGGAGAGATTCGTTTAGGGCCTTCTTCTTTTTTATAAAATGGAGAATATCCGAGTCCCAAGTATCCGATTGGATTTTTTTCAGATTCGAAACCTTCTAATTGTCCTAAAAATCCTTCCCAGTTCCAATAAATTCCGATGGAAATTCTATCTTCAAAATCTGCGGAACTACTTCGGATCCTTTCAAAACCTAAACCGATCCGAAATTCTGAATCATGAGAAGCGTTGAGTAATACTCCTAATGAATTTTCTTCCTGGTTCTTTCTTCCAAAAAGATCCCAACTCAATTTGGAACCATAGATCCCAATTGAAGTAAAATAGGAAGAAGGTTCCAAACCTCCTGCTCCCAATCTAAATCGAACGCCAAAATTCTGATTTAGAGCAATTTGATAACCTAAGGAAACTGTTTCGAAAAATTTTCCCTCCTTGTTCCGACCGCTTCGAACATAGGAGAGTCTATATTCTTCTTTGGAGCCGAATGAAAATGGGAGCTGGAGAGAAATTCCTGACAGCGGAGCTTCTTCTTTTTCGAATATTCCAAAAAGGGATAATTCTCCTCCTTTCCACCAAGGGCGAAACCAAACCTCCGCAGGTATGTTCCCGTCGAATCCAAATACAAAAGCGCTGGGAAGAAGAAGGATGACTAAATGTAGGAACCTCATTCCCGAGACGGGTCAAATTCAGTGAGAGATGCGTGAAATTTTTACTAAACCGAAGTACTTTTTTCCAAATGGAAACGAGGTTGAGCTCAGGATTTGTCCGGGCTGAGGGTAGAATGGATCTTGTGAGTGAGAAGTTGCTGGGTAGATATTCGGAAATTTCTCTAAAAAAATACGGTAAACGCTTGACGGTAGCTATAAATACGTATAGTATATAAATAACCGTTTAGTAGATTATTAGTGTAATAAATTCAATTTATGTCGTCTAAATAGACGAGGGAAAGAAAGTTATGATGATTCGATCTCTACAAGATTCAGGTGCTTACGAGAGAAGCCGTAAAGGTCTCGCTGGAGCGGGATTCGATTGGAGGGAAAAAGTTCGTTCTTCTGAACCGAACTCTAAGACCTTCGCGGATTATTTGGAAGAATCTTTCCAAGGGGACTTGGTCCAGGATGGAAATTGGTTCTCTGAAACACTTTCTGAGCTGAGTAAGAAGAACCTGAGAAAAATTTAAACTTGGCTGAGCGCTGGGACTCAGGCCTGGATCCTAGATCCCGTATCTTTCATGATGCAGACAATCTGGAGGACTGGGAGCTGATTGCCGTTCTTTTGGGCAAAGGTAGCAGGGGCCTTCCTGTCGAAGATCTCAGCCGAGATATTCTAAAAAAGTCCCAAGGATTGGGAGGACTTCTCTCATCCAATATTCCTAGAAATTTTCATATCAACGGTTTGGGTAAGGCAAAGGTCAGTACCTTATTGGCCGCCTTAGAACTAGCCAAACGACTCAAATACAAATCGATCCGAATGACGGGTTATAACCCGACTACACTTGCTTCTTATCTGCAGGGTTTATTCTCCCCTTTAAAAAGAGAATGTTTTGTTTTAGCTACTATCTCTCCTGCAGGAGATCTTTTAAGAGTAGAGATAGTTTCCAAGGGTAGTTTAGAAGAAGTGGGAGTGCTTCCCAGAGATTTGGTCCGGATCATACTGAATGACGAGGCCTCCCGAGCAATACTTGCCCATAATCATCCTGGTATGATCTGTTTTCCAAGCCAAGAAGATTGGGAAGTCTATACCAACTTAAAGGATATACTCGGTAATTTGGATATAGAGCTTTTGGACCATTGGATTTTTGGAATTGACGGGATCTTTTCCTGCAAACAATCTACTCGACTAGAAGAGAACTGATCTATTTCTCCTCTTAAATTCCAATCCTAGGTTATAGAGTGACCTCTTTCGTTTTTTTGCGTAATCTCAGAATTTTATCAGTTCTTGTCAGAAGGGATTATGCATTGCAGTACGCAGGCTCCGCATTGGGTTTAACCTGGATGTTCCTACAAAACGTAAGTCTTATCCTGATCTATACGATCGTATTTTATTTTATCGGTATCAGATCCCAGGGGGAAAATTCCATAGAATATTTTTCTAATGTACTTAGCGGACTTTTGTTCTGGATACCTCTGCAAGAATATTTGATCAGAGGTACAGGGATTCTTACTGACAATAGGCAGTTGATCAAAAGATCCCCTCTTGGTCCTGAAATTTTTCTTTGGATCCCATTTGTTCAGTTTTTGTTACATTGGCTCGTAACTTCTATTCCAATCTTTATCTTTTTGGCTTGGGCTGGCAAACTTGGGTTTTGGAGTTTACCTCTTTCTTTTTTATCCATGTTCTGCACCGGATTATTTCTGGCCTGTCTCCAAAGTTATTTGGCTCGTGTGAATATTATTCTCCGAGATATTTCTCCTTTGGTGAGATTATTGACCCAGTTTTTATTTTGGGGACTTCCTATTCTTTACGAATCCAAAGGTATTTTAGGAAAACTGAATGTGTTCAATCCATTCTTCTTTCCTTTAGAAATTTTTAGATCTGCTTTATTAGTTGGATATACTCCGCAAGCAGGGGTTTGGGAATTTCTTCCATTTTTTGGGATTTTCATAGGGATCTTTCTTTTAAGTCGTACTAAATTAAATCAGATAGTGTTGGATCACCTTTGATTAAGATAGAGAATATTTCAAAGACCTACCAAGGTTATAGTAAACCCTGGAATAGACTTTTAAGCGCCATCACATTCGGTTATTTTGGCCTGGATGTAAAATACAAGGCGCTAGATGGAATTTCTTTTTCCGCGGAGAAGGGAGAAGTCATCGGCATCATCGGCCGCAACGGTGCCGGAAAATCCACTCTACTTAAGTTGCTTACCGGAGTTTCCAAAGTGGATTCCGGTAAATTAGAGAAGAAGGGAACTGTCCGTTCTATCTTAGAATTGGGTGTTGGTTTCAATCCGGAACTTTCTGGAGAAGAAAACTTATACTATAACGGTTTGGTTTGGGGATTAGATCCGGAAGAATTGATCAAATCTTCTGAGGAAATTTTTCATTTTTCCGGGCTGTCTGAATTTCGTAAAAGCCCTTTAAAAAATTATTCTTCCGGAATGACGATGAGATTGGGATTTGCACTCGCGACTGCAAAACGTCCTGATATCTTGATTGTGGACGAGGCTTTGGCTGTAGGTGACGCAAGCTTCCAGCAGAAAAGTTTAAACAGGTTCCGCAAGTTTTCGGAAGAAGGAACTCTTACTTTAATTGTAAGTCATGACTTGGAACTTTTAAAATCTGTCTGCACTAGACTTATTGTTTTAGAAAAAGGAAAGCTGGTATTCGATGGGGATCCGATAGACGGCTTTAGACAATATATGCAGATTATCGCATCTTCTTCTTTGGATGGAAACACTAAGATACAAGATAAGGATTCTTTGGTAGAATCTTTGGATGTAGAGATCCAATACGCGGGCAAATCTAATCCTTCTATCCTCCCTGTTGGCGCCGAAGTTTTATTAAGAGTAAGCGCATCTTTTCGTTCTTCTTTAGAAGATCTAACCGTTGGTTTTCATATAGATGATCATCGAGGGATACGAGTTTTCGGAACGAATACATTCCATATTGGTGGTCGCCAAAAAGATCTAAAACCAAAGGAGCCCGTTCGAATAGATTTTCGTTTTCCGATGAATCTTTCTCCCGGGAAATATTCCTTGGGGATCGCATTACATTCTGGTGAAAGCCATGCAGAAGGTTCCTATCTTTGGAAGGATGGGGTGATTCAATTCGAGCTGGAAAGATTGGATGTCCCAAAATTTGAAGGCGCCGCTTGGATCCCGGTCAAAGTCGAGGCGAAAAAAGGGAATTTTTCCGGATAAATTCCTTCCCAGCCTCCTCTTTGAAAGGATTCTGGTTTTCGTATGAAAGTTTGCGTAATTGGAAGCGGCTATGTGGGCCTTGTTGCTGGAGCTTGCTTCGCTGAATATGGAAATCATGTGATCTGCGTGGATAAGGACTCTAAAAAAATAGAGGACTTGAAAAAAGGAATCATACCTATTTATGAACCTGGTCTATCCGAATTGGTTTTGAATAACCATAAGGAAAATCGACTTGGTTTCAGCACTTCCATCCAAGAAGGAGTAGAAGGCTCAGAAATCATTTTTATCGCTGTTGGAACTCCAACATCCGAAGACGGATCTGCGGATCTAAGCGCAGTATTTGCAGTCGCTGAACAGATAGGAAAATCAATCAACGGTTACAAAGTGATCGTGGATAAGTCCACTGTTCCCGTAGGAACTGCTGCTAAAGTAAAAGAAATTGTTTCCAAAAACACCAAACACGAATTCGACGTGGTATCCAATCCAGAGTTCTTGAAAGAAGGCGCTGCTATCGACGACTTCATGAAACCTGAAAGAGTTGTGATTGGTGCGGACAGTGAAAGAGCTGGATCGCTTGTTGCTCAGCTTTATGCCCCATTCGTATTGAACGGAAACCCAATCATTAAAATGGGAACTGTTTCTGCGGAGCTAACGAAATACGCATGTAACGCATTCTTAGCTACTAAGATCTCTTTTGCAAACGAGATCGCTAACTTATGCGAAACCGTAGGCGCGGATTATGAAGATGTAAGAAAAGGAATGGGAACTGATTCCAGGATCGGCCGCCAATTCTTATATGCTGGTATCGGTTACGGTGGATCTTGTTTTCCTAAGGACGTTCGTGCATTGATCCGTACTTCTGAAAATTTTTCTTCTTCTCTTCGTATTATTAGAGAAGTAGAAAGAGTGAACGAAGACCAAAAAGTCCGTTTATATACTAAGATAGAGGACTTTTTCGGAAAAGGTCAGATCAAAGGAAAAACTCTAGCAGTTTGGGGACTCGCATTCAAGCCGGGCACAGACGATATGAGAGAAGCTCCTTCTATTCCTCTATTACTAAAATTGCATGAAGAAGGCGCTAAGATAAAGGCATTTGATCCTGTATCTAAAGAAACTTCTGAATACTATTTTAAAGATAAGATAGAATATGCTAAAGATGCGTATGACGCGTTAGAAGGTGCAGATGCACTCCTTCTTCTTACCGAATGGAGAGAATTCAGAGAACCTGATTTTTCCAGAATTAAAAAGTTAATGAAAGGTCATGTGATCTTTGACGGTAGAAACCAATATCGACCGGACCATATGAAAAAAGAAGGATTCAAATACTTCTCTATTGGTAAACAATCGGTTTAATCAGAGCCGATTTAATAAGTCCTGGATCTCTTTCTTTTCCTCCGGATCAGAGCTGAGCTCCAGGGCTTTTTTTAGATCTTCTTTCGCTTCCGTTTTTTGGCCGAGAGAAGAATAAGCCCCCCCTCTATAATACAAAGCAGCTTTGGAATGTCCCGTTGGGAACTTATCCAAATATAAAGAAAACGTTTTAATAGCTTTCTCCCAGTTTTTTAGTTCTGTAAAACTAAGTCCCAGATTGAATAAAGCCTTATGTTTGTTTTCAGGCATCCTGAGATCTTCGGAAGCGAATGATTTGTAAAAGTAGTCTGCTGCTTTTTTGTATTCTTTTGCTTCGAAGTAATATTCTCCCACTTTTAAAAGAAGAAGATTATTATCGGGATCTTTTTCCAAGTCTGCAAGTAGGCTAACTTCTTTGTCTCTTTTTGAATATGCCGATCTTAATGTTTTGATGACCATTTTATGATCTGGCATCCCAGCGATCTTCTCTGTCAGACTTCCGTTCTTATCTAAAAATAGAAGAGTTGGGTAACCAGTTACATCATACTTTTTCTTTAAGTTAGGAAATCTGTCCCCGTCCAAAGAAAGAAGTACGAACTTGGATAGTTCTTGTTTCACTTCTTTTTTAGGATAAATTTCCTTTTTGAGGGTCTTGCAGTATCCGCACCAATCTGCGTATACATCTATAAAGATGGGTTTTCCTTCCTTCTTCGCCTTATTAAAAGCGGTCTCAACGGAAGTCTCCCAAACCTCTGCACTCATCTCGGATGAGAGCAAAAGGCAAATCAATAGAAGGATGGATTGGATTTTTGAAAAAGGGCGCATTGGTCTCATCTCTTCGACCTTTTTTTCTCTGTTTCGTTTTTAAGGAAACGCAGAAATACGGAATTTTTTGTTTACCGTCAAGAACCGGTCCGGATATTCGAAGTATCTCCGGTGGTAACGATGGACTTCCTGCTTCAGTTAGAGCAAATCCTTAAAAAAAGAAAAGAAGAACTTCCCGAAAAATCCTATACTGCGGACCTCTTCCGAGGTGGCGTGGATCGTATCCTTAAAAAAGTAGGGGAAGAAGCTGGAGAAGTGATTATCGCGGCAAAAAATGCGGATAAAAAAGAACTCACTCACGAATCCGCGGACTTACTATTTCATTTACAGGTTCTTCTTGTGGAAAGAGGACTTTCTCTTTCCGACATAGTAGAAGAACTTAAAAAAAGACACTCTTAATAATCAGTTCAGACTTGGAGTTTTGTCCCGCATTCAGGGCAAAACTTTGCTCCGAAAATTTCTATTTTAAATCCACAGTTATGACAGAACTTTCCACCCAACTGAGGTTTGGCGGAAGTTTCCGTTTTGGATAGAGTTGTAACGCCTTGACTAATCTTCTTATCTTGCTCTTCTAATTCTTTTACTAAACCTGAGGAGATAGATTTGAATTCTGTTTCGGTCAATTTTCCTGTATCGAATTCAATTTTCAGATCTTTCAGGTTATCCAGAAGAACATCCCTTCTATCAAACAGCTCAGAACTTTTAGGATCAGTTTCGTACGGTATATGTTTTGCAAACATACTCACGTAAACGAACGGCGCCGCAACGATTGCGACTAAAACTATATAAAAGAAAATTAATAGAAAATCCATTATTTCTGTTTTTCCTCTATTTCAGAGATGTATTTATCAAAAGAAGAATGATTTTCGGATTCGGTAGCGATTGCTGCTTTAGGAGCAGTCCTTCTTTTTAAATATAAATAGATGAGAAGCATCCCGAATGCAGCAGCCGCCGCGATACTAAAATCGATCCAAGAAGAATCGGGTTTTGCCAGAATATCCGGACCAAAACCCATGATGACTCCTTGAGCCATTCCTTGGTTTCCAGTTTCAATAAACTTTGCGATGATAGGATCTGAAACAATATCTTGGCCAAAACCATGAACCATTTTGTCCACGATCAAATCTGCAGATTCTCCTGCTCTAATTCTGTTCTCTATGAAAAGTTTGAGTTTCGCAGAAACTGTACAATTATTGAAAGAACAACTTTTGATCGCTATAGAAGGGATACAAATACATCGGATCCTTTCGGTCACATTATGGAATGTGCGGATTTGTTCTTGGTCGGTCAGATTTGTAAAAGTAGAATCAGCATTTATCGCACTTGCCCATATGAAAAATCCAAAAAGAGAAATTAGTATTTTCTTATATAGTTTAGAAGAGACTAAAACTTTCATTTTTTATCTTCTCCTATAGGCAATAGGATCAAAAGTCCGGATAAGAAGAACATCAAAGATCCTGCCCAAATAAATTTCACCATTGGATTGACCCAGACTTCTAAATTCGCTACGATCTGGTTCGGGAATTTCAGATATTTTGCAGCCTTGATCGCAGGATCTCTTGTAAAGAAGAAGTCCAAAAACATGCCAGGAAGATCCGGATTTTCATCCGAAAGATCCGCATGTTCTATCGCTCCCAATTGGATATAAAGATCTTCTTTAGGGGTAGAAGAGATAGAAGGTTCGCTAGTAGGAATATGAGTTTCGAAGTCTCCGCTTAAATGAGAGATCTGAGGATAGTATCTTCTCTCTGTCACCATCGTATCAAAATCTTTTAGCTGTTTTTTGACTTCGAATGTCGCTTCATGAGAAACGATTACGTTTCTATGATTGAGTCCTGCTTCAGGATCTCCATTTACGATCGGTTTGATCTTTAGAGTAGTAGCGCCTATTGTATAATCACCCAAAATCGCAGTGTCATCACTTGTATAGATAAGCTCATTCGTAGGGGAAAATCTTAAAAAATAGAAAAACTTTACGGAAGTGTTTTGTTTAAATGCGTTTCCTGCAAGACCGATAAACAAAATTACCATGGAGAGGTGAACTAAATATCCGCCGTATCTTCTTTTGTTTTTAAGAAGCATTCTGAATCCGGCCTGGAAATAGTTTTCGCCATGAATAGCGGACCTTCTCGCCTTAATGCCGTTATGATATTCTTGTACAATCCCGGCAATAGTGAAGATCCCAAGTCCTACTGTAAGAACACTATAAACTTCTCCGAGCACATCGCCTAAGCTATAATCACTGATCGAAAAATTGCGAGTGTAATATAGGATATAGATCCCTGCTCCAATAAATCCAGCGATCAGAGGTTTTAATAATGTGGTGAAGAAGATTTGATCGGCGCCTTTTCTCCACGCGAGCAATGGAGCGGCTCCCATGAGTAAAATGAGAAGAATTCCAGCAGGAACCCCCCAGGAATTGAACCAAGGAGCCTTATATTCTACACCCGATAATAAAGGAGAGAATACTCCTAATAGAATGGAAAGAGTCGCTATCACTAAAAGGAAATTGTTAAGTAAAAAACTTCCTTCCTTGGAAGTGATTGCTTCTAAGTTTCTCTCCGGTTTGAGTTTGTCTTTTCTATATATTAGAATTCCAAGATAGAAGAAGAAACTTGCTCCTATAAAAACTATAAATGGAGTTCCAATACTTGATTTGGAGAAAGAGTGTGGTCCTTCTAAAACTCCGCTTCGAGTGATCCAAGTTCCGAGTAAGCAGAAATGGAATGCTAATATGATCAAAAGCATATTCCAAAACTTTAACATTCCTCTTCTTTCTTGAATGATCATTGAATGTAAGAATGCTGTTGATAAAAGCCAAGGCATCAAGCTTGCGTTTTCAACCGGATCCCATGCCCAATAACCGCCCCATCCTAATTCTTCGTAAGCCCATTTGGAACCTAAAAGTATTCCTGTTCCTAAGAAAAACCAAGAGAAGATGCTCCATCTTCTTACAAATCTAAACCAGTTCTCTGATAGTTGTCCTGTGATCAATGCAGAAGAAGCAATTGCGAATGGGATCGCAAAACTTACATAACCTATATATAAGATCGGAGGGTGAATGATCATCGCCCAGTGTTGTAAGAGTGGATTTAATCCTCTACCTGCGACTGCTGCCGGTTGAAATTCACGGAAAGGTTGTGCATCTGGAAAGAAGATTGCTAAAAAGGAGAAGAAGCAGGTGATCACTGCCAAAGAAAGATGCATTACCGGAATTCTTTCATTCAATAGATCTTTTGTTTGCCAAAGGACTATGAATGTAAATCCGGAGAGAAGTAAATTCCAGAATAGAAGTGAACCGGAAGATCCGGACCAAACAGAAGTCATCTTGTAGAATAATGGAAGATGTTCACTGGAATGCATCGCAACATAATAGTTGGATAGATCCGTTCTCATAAGTTGGACAACCAACACTATGAATGCCAGTAGAACGACCGCAAAATTGGACATTAAAGTATAACGGCCTAATTCTAAAGCTCTGGAATCGTTTTTAAAAATTCCGTAACTAGTTTGAATAATGGAAAATAATAGGATGGAGAAGGAGGATATGAGACAAACTGCGCCTAAATCATTCATTGTTCTTCTTCTTTATAACCTGCTTCGTATTTGGACGCACATTTCGCTTCTACCTTATCGGCAACTAGGACTCCATTTTTCCAAACTCCATCCACCCTTGCTCTTGCACCTTCTTTAAATGCGTCAGGCAGTAGTGTGGCTCCTGTAAAAAATACAGGAACTTCTTTTTCGTTTAGTTGGAGGACAAACTTGGCAGTTTTTCCTTCTCGGATAAGAGAACCTAATTTTACGAATCCTCTTACTCTTAATAGATCATCTGCTTCGTATTTTGTGGTATTCGCAGCTAAATCAGAAGCATCCAATAATGTGTAAGAAGTTTCTTTAGAAGAGAAGAATGCAATTGTTCCTAAGGAAAGTGCGATGATACTCGCAAGCACGGTAAATTTCACGTTCATGTGTGTTTTAATTCCAGTCCTTAGACCAAGGATATCGGATACGGAGGGGAAGAAAAGTGGAAATACTCTCTCTAAACCCGTAAACGAATAGGCCAATTCTCTCTTTCCAGGCGATGCTTGTATTCTCTAGACTTTGGGAAGAAGGTATAAAATCGTCTATGGTTAGAATTTTGACCCTGGACCTATAGTCTGTTGGCCAAGGATGGATCTTGATCCCAGCATTTGCAAATACCAACAAAGATCTTTCCATATGAAATGCAGAAGTGATGAGTATTGCAGACTTCCATTTGTTTTTGCGGAAAAGTTCTGCCGTTTTTTCCGCATTCTCTTTTGTATTCCTGCTTTCAGTCTCCAGAAAAACGGCCTTAGTAGGAACTCCTAAAGATTGAAAAAATTGGAGAGCAAAGTCTGATTCTTTTCTGGTTTGAAAGAATAAATTCCCAGAACCTCCAGTGAAAACAATACGAGGCGCTTTTCTTTTTTGAAATAATCGTACAGCATCAGTCATTCTTTCTGCAGCAGAAGTCAACTGAACCTGTTGTTCATATAATGCAAGGTTGTCTACGGCCCCGCCCAAAACTAAAATTGCATCCGAGTTTTCCAAAGTTTCCTCACGAATAGGAGGATGTTTTTCTTCTAAACTTCGAACTAACCATTGGGAAAAACTATCAGTAGAAGCTACCCAGATAATGAGCGTAGGAACTAAAACCCAAACCTTATGTTTGAATTTAGGAAGTCTGAAGGCAAAAAATACCAACAGAAGTAAGGAAGCAGGTAAGGGAAATAAGAATGCCCCCGCAAGTTTGGAGGCTGCAAAAAAGATCGTATCCATTTTTACTCTAGGAGTTTTCCGCCTACAGCCCAGTTCTCTCTGGAAACTTCGTCGATCACGATATATGTAGATTCAGGAGGTCTTGCGGCAACTTTTGCAAGAGTTTCTGAGAATTCTTTAGATATCTGTTGTTTTTGCTCTTTGGTAAGAGGTCCTGCGACTTTTAAATTGATATAAGGCATATTTTCCGGCTTTAAAGTGTAATTGGAACGACTCAATGGTTTATTTCGAACGGGTATTACGCAACGGATTTTTTTCTAAAAATGGCAGGTTCGTTCAAGCCGAAACCTGAGGTCCGGGTTATACTGGATCTGAAATTGTGAGGAGTTTTACCCATGAAATTCGCTAAGGAAATGGCCTTCTATTCTGCGTACCACCAAGAAAAAAGAAACGTGTGGATCCACGTGTTAGGAGTTCCTACCATCACCTTCACCTTATTTTTGGTGCTTAATAGATTAGAATTAGTTAATGTTTTTGGTTATACCATAACCGCTGCTACCGTATTTGGGATCGTAGTACTTGCTTACTACTTCACCTTGGATTTTATTTTCGCAGCTGCGACTACCTTGGTGTTTGGATCTTTAATGTTTCTGGCTCAATACATCACTTTGTCTTTGACTGCTACTACTGCATGGAGTATCTTTGCGGTTGCTCAGTTGGTAGGTTGGGGAGCTCAATTCTACGGACATTTTATCTTTGAAAAAAGCCGTCCTGCGTTATTCGACAACTTATTCCAAGCGGTCGTATCTGCTCCTATTTTCGTAATTGCAGATGTGTTCTTCGAATTGGGGCTTAGAAAAGATGTGCAAGAAGCAGTTCGTCAAGAATTAGCAGCACAAGGCAAACTCAAAAACTTCAGCACTGCTCATTAACATTCTCTCTTGCTTCAGGCAAACGCCCGCGGTTCAAGCGGGCGATTTTCTTTTTATAATATTAAATTTCTATTAAACGCAAAAATGGACTGCAACATTCGTGTTTGCACCTAAAAACTTAGAAGGTTGTACTCCGAACATTCTTTTAAAAGTCCGGCTTAAATGTGCTTGGTCTGCAAAACCTGCGGCATGAGAAGCCTCAGTTAGATTTCCACCTTCTTTCAAAAGTTTCGCTGCTTCATGAAGCCTTAACCAAAGTTGGTATTGTCTTACAGGTAAACCCATCTGCAATTTGAAAACATGCATAAATCTTGTTTCTGAAAATCCCGCTTCTTTTGCTAATTCTGGGACAGAGATAGAACCAGGAAGCGCGGATTTCATTCTGAGAGTTGCTGATAAAACTCTAGGATCTAAAGAAACTCTGGAAGGTTTTTCTGTTCCAACGCAGGCAAGAATATCTTCGAATAATTCCTTAGCAGTCTGGCAGTTTATATTTTCATGAAATAGATTTTTGCATCTGGAAAGGACTGGTTCTAAATTTTCAAAAGGTATCTCTGAAATTCCCTTTCTTCCGAACCTGGCAGCAACGGAAGCGTAGTCGATACCATAAGGATCTATTTGTAAAACGATCAAATCTGAATTTTCTGCAGAAAGAGTATGATAGGTATTTGGAGCCAAAACCACTGCTTGGAACTCCAGCACATTACCCGACTCCTCGATTACTTTGAACTTAGAAGTTAAAGAGATTAAAATGGAAACTGCATAGTGAGAGTGGGGATCTGTTGTCAGTCCTTTCTGGGCCAAGAATACCCTGGCTCCAAAATAGAATAATGTTCCTACTTGAGACTCTTCCATTTCCAGAATACAGGATTATAATTTTTGAATGATTCTTTCCAGGGTTTTTTCAGGGCGTTCAAACGGAAAAAAATGCGAAATATCATCCCATAACTCTAAGCTCGAGTTGGAATTTCCCTTGATAATCCTTCTGGCAGCAGAAGGAGAACACACCTCATATTTCCTCGGGATCGTGATATGAGTTTCTGTCTTGATCCTTCTATATTGTAATAAACTTACGAAACTTACTGAGTTGAAAATTTTTGCTTCTAATTCAGGAGGACAACATAAGGCCCATTTATCTCCTTCTTTCTTAAAACAAGAATTCAAATAATCTTCGAAAACCTCGTCAGACCAATTCGCAAATGTAGGGGTCTTTCTGAATGCTTTTTTGACAAGTGTTAGGTCTTTAAATTCTCTTCTTCTTTTGATAGCACCTTTTGCTAAAGGAGTATCAAAGGCTAAGGCAAGAAGAAGGTAGGCAAAGTTTAGGATCACAGGATCCATTGCGAAAATTTTACGGAACAAATCGGGTCTTTGGTATGAGGAAAGTAGAATGCTTGCTCCTCCTAAAGAATGTCCAATACCCACAACATTTTTCAAATCTTCTGTTTCAATCAGAGCTAAAATTTGATCTCTAAAGAAAAACCAATCCTTCCATTCTAAGTTTGGTTCCGATTGACCATGACCACAAAAATCTAAGGCAATGACTCTATGAGTCTCAGAAAGTTTTTTGATAAAGAACGAATAACAACCCGCAGAAAACCCATTAGCATGAGCGATCAAGATTGGATCAGAAGATTTATTACCTGCATCTATATAAGAAAGTTTGATCCCACGGAAGTTAAATGTTTTTCTATCCATTCAAGATTTGCCCTTGCTATTTCTTTCCCTTTGCTTTCGATGGACAGGAATTCGGAGTTTCGGCCGAGTCCCAAAAGAGGGATAATACACTCTTCCTAAGGGGAGATTACAAGAAAACAATAATCGAATTCTTGAGAGAGATAGATGAAATTAACGGTGATAATCATTTTCGTAGTCGCATTATTCTTCAATGCCTTAGCAAATATTTTGATCAAGGCAAGTTCTTTAGGAGATAAAACAAATACGGCTACTGGAATAGAAGGATTGATCAAAGCATTTTTACATCCAGTGTTCTTTGCAGGACTTGCTTCTTTCGGGATCGCGTTATTAGGTTATAGATGGGTATTAGGTAATGGATTAAAATTATCTTTAGCTTATCCACTCTTCACATCTGCAGGATTTATCATAGTATTAGTAGCTTCTGCTATATTTTTTAAAGAAGAACTAAATTGGACACAATGGACGGGCATAGGTTTGATACTTGCTGGAGTATGGTTGACCTCTGCAGAAATGTTCGTCTAATTCATAAAGTTAATAAATAATAAACCGAATAGAGTAGTGATCTCGAATTTAATCTGTGGCTGAGATCGTTACTTCTGGAGTCTAATTACAAGAGGATAGTCGCTACGCTCCTGAAGCCCGGGTAGCCGGACTATAAGCTAAAAATTCAAACCGGTCCAAGCTTAAAGTTTTTCAACTTTATAGGATGGTATGAGTTTTATGAAGACCACCTTTCTAGTATCTTTACTATTTCTAACCTATTGTTCCAGTTTCGAAACTTCTACAAATATCCAAACAGACCATAAAAGTCCTATCGGATATTATGAAGGAGATCCACTTCCCCCCAAAACTGCTTTCTTAACATTCGATGACGGACCTTCCGATTGGACTGGCGACGTATTGGATGTGCTCAAAAAGGAAAAAGTAAGAGCTACATTTTTTGTATGCGGCGCTTGGTTACCTAAGGTTAGTACAGGAGGAAACAGTTTTAGAAAATACAAAACAGTTTTGATCCGAATGAAAGAAGAAGGTCATACGATCGGGAATCATACACTGGGCCATCAAAACTTCGCATACATGTCTCCGAAAAGAATCGAAAGCCAATTGGAAGAGAACCAAAAATTATACCAAAACGAACTGGGAGAATATTCTGGAAAATTAATATGGATCCGACCTCCTTTCGGCTCTCCTTATATCAGAACTAAGAACGAAACAGTGCGGAAAAGAGTAAGTTCCGCACTTCTTGGAAAAGGTTTGGTATTCATGTGGACCAAAGAATTCGATTCCACAGATTCTAAAGAATGGGTAAAAGGAGAATGGTATGAAAAAGGACCAAGGATCAATCCGGACAATGAAAAGTTCAGAAAGAAAATGGATCGGATCTACAACTCATTAGTATATAAAACAGAGGGACAAGGAGTTGTGATCTTATTCCACGATACACATCCTACTACTAAAGAAGTCTTACCATATATCATAGAAAAATTGAAAGCAGAAGGATATACTTTTGCTACAGCAGAAGATTATACAAGATGGCGTTGGGGAAAAACCAGCGAAGAGTTGAGCGAAGAAGTTTCAGATTGAACGCCGTTTTTTAAAAACAAAAAACACTTTTCTTCCCACATTCTGGATCTAAACAGGTCCGAAGTTTATATTCAGGAAATTATAAAAATGAACAAAGGTCCACTTTCAGGAGTTAAGGTAGTAGATTTAAGCTTATTATTACCTGGTCCTTTATGCTCCATGTATTTGGGAGATATGGGAGCTGAGATCATCAAGGTAGAAAATCCGAGAGCAATGGATGCAACCAGAGTGATGTTCAAAAAAGCAAATGGTGCTCCTTCTTTATATCTGATGTTGAACAGAAATAAAAAAGCGATCACACTCAATCTCAAAAGAGAAAAATCAAAAGAGATCTTATTCAAATTATTAGAAGATGCTGATATATTATTAGAAGGATTTCGCCCTGACGGGCTTTCCAAGATGGGTCTGGGTTATGATGACTTAAAAGAAAAATTTCCAAGGCTGATCTATTGTGGTATTTATGGTTATGGAGATTCCGGGGCTTATAAGGATTTTGCAGGGCACGATTTAAATTATCTTTCTCTCTCTGGAGTATTAGACCAAACGGGAAAAAACCCTCAGGCTCCAGGATTCCAATTGGCAGATATAGGAGGAGGAACGTTAACCGCACTCTCTTCTATCTTGGCCGCATTGTATTATAGAGAAAAGACTGGCCGCGGACAAAAGATTGCTATCTCCATGATGGAGGCTTCTCTTCAATTTATCTCCTTATACGGAGGGATATACTCCGCTACAGGAAAAAATCCGGAAGGTGGAAATGAATTATTATCTGGAAAGCTTCCTAATTATTCTACTTACAAAACCAAAGAAGGACGTTGGGTTGCATTAGGAGCCTTGGAAGAAATGTTTTTCAAAACATTCTTAAGACAATCCGGGCTAGACTCACATTTGGAAAAAGTTCCGATTGCAGAGACACATTTTGGAGAATGGAAAAAGATCCTGACTGAATACTTCTCCTCTAAAACCCTTGCTGACCTTGAGCCTATATTCCAAAATCCTGATTCATGTCTTACCCCTGTTAAAACTCTGGATGAGGTTTCTAAAGATCCAGTATTAAAGGAGAAGGGGATGATCCTGGATCGTACCCATAAACAATACGGGGATTATATACAATTCGGTTCTCCTTTTCCTTTTTCAGAAAGCAAGGTGACCTATAGAACAGATCCACCTGATCATGGAGAGCATAATCAGGAGATCTTAAAATCCTTAGGTTATTCTGAATCTGAGATCGAAGAATTGAAAAAAGATAAAGTAATTTAATCAAAAGACAGTGGACTTTAAAATTCTTTTCGAACTATCTTAATTATATAAGGTCTATCTCTCGTGAAAATCAAAAGAATCATTTTTTTATTTATCTCTTTCGGGATACTATCCGCTTGCGCAGTTACTTCCAATCGCTCCGTTCTGGTAAATAAAGGAACTCCGGTAGATATCCGAGATATAAATTCTTCTGACAAAGGGCCGATCGTTCTTAAAAAAATTATCGCTGCGGATTGGTTGGCAGACCGTGAGGGTTTGATCAATTTAAAGGATCAAAAGGCCGTTGCTGCGGGATTACAATCTGGTAAGGAATCGATCCAAATTTATTTTTATGTAATAGATCATCCTAAGTTCGGCAGATATGTAATAGATACCGGACTTGGAGATATATTTCGCAAAGATAAAAAAGAATGGCCCGTTTCAAGCATAGTCGCTTCTCAGATGAATCTAGGCGAGATGAAGATCCATACTACGAGTAAGGAATGGCTGCAAAAAGAGTCAAAAAAAGTAGAAGGTATCTTCATTACTCATTTGCATTTAGATCATATTTTGGGCACTCGAGATTTTCCAGTAGGAACCACGGTGTATACTGGACAGAACGAACCGGGAGATTCTCGTTTTCTGCATCTTTTTGTACAAGGAAGTACGGATTCGTTACTCGGGCATGATACTATCCTTTCCGAATTAAACTTCTTGGGAAAAGACAGTGCTCCAATTAAATTTTTAGATTTCTTTGGCGATCAATCTTTTTATATAGTTTCCGTTCCGGGGCACACAGAAGGTAGCATTGCATTTTTGATAAAATCTACTAATGGAGTCCAACTAGTTACAGGGGATACTTGTCATACTAGCTGGGGTTGGCTTAATAACGTTACTCCAGGAGTTTATACCAAGGATTTGGAAAGGAATAAAATGAGTCTCGATTTGTTGCAGAGTGTAGCGACTAAGTTTCCAAAAATTATTATCCATCCAGGTCACCAAAGTATTCCTACACCTGCTAAATAGATTCTTACTTGCGATACTCGAGATGAGTTGGAGTGCACTGAGGCAAAACGAAACGCGCTTCTAAATAAGCTAATGCTAGTAGGTAAATACCTTCAAGCAATAGAGCTGCGGTTCCGATATAGGTGGCTTCTTCCTGTAGTCTCCATGCTTGGGTAAAACATTGCAAACCCCAAAGTGAATTTGCTATAATCAATATGAGAACAAACACACGATTCAGAATTCCTTTTCTAAACTGTAATAGAAGAATTCCGGAATAGGAACCGTATATCAAATTCGCAAAACCTTCTATTCGAGTGAAACTTTCGCTCCAGCCAGTTAGGTTTGAAAGAAGGGAATAGAAAAGTAGGACGAATATTCCTACGATTAACGCGCCGGAAGAATCGAGTGTAAGAAAAAATCGAGCTTGTTTCATTTATAAAATAGTAATAGTACAAACATTAAAACTTGTATCGTAATTAGTGAAGATATAGATTCGAAAATCCATAACTTCAGATGTTTACCTTTCCAAATTACATCTATAGAACTGGATGTAAATATAAATCCGAACCATAGAATGAAAGCAATGGATTGGCCATGAGCTTTGTTTTGTAAGCTCATATATTGTAAAATCAATGAGATAGAAAATGCTGTGGCCAGAAAAACGCAGAAGTTCAAAAATATTCGGACCCCAAGATTTTTCTTCTCCTCTTGTGTAGGAAGATTCAGAAATTTTGAAAGGCCGAAGTAAAGTGGGCCGCTAAAAAGAAATGCACAAATAAATCCAGCTATTCCTGAAACGATTGGTGCTACTACACTTTGTATCATGAGGTTTCTCCTGATTAAAACAATTGAGGCAAATATTTATCCAACTTTGCTTTCTAATGTAAACAAATTTTGGAATCCAAATTCCATACCGGCCCCCACCCAAAGTAGGGTGGGGCACCCTTTTACAACAAAATCCCACTGCGACAGCAATGAGCGCTCGGTCCGAACGTTTGCCCAATATCCCTTAAAGGGCGCCTTCTTTGCTGTTTTTGAATTATGTAGTTAGTATAAAATTGTAGTAACTACAATTTTATACTTGATATTGTTTTCTCCCTGGCCACAATCAATATAGATCTCGGTCAGAGGAGCAAATTCGAATGGGA
The DNA here is from genome assembly GCF_002811765.1 of Leptospira saintgironsiae. Lineage (NCBI taxonomy): Bacteria > Pseudomonadati > Spirochaetota > Leptospiria > Leptospirales > Leptospiraceae > Leptospira > Leptospira saintgironsiae. The sequence goes on from NZ_NPDR01000004.1 coordinate 153,645, forward strand.
TTACGTGAGGCAAAGAAGGCTAAAACTCGGAAGCTTATTTCAGATATTGCTCGTGATCTATTTATAGAAAAAGGCTACGATACGGTGACTATTATTGAAATCGCCGAAAAAGCAGAAGTTGCTGTTACTACACTTTTCAATTATTTTCCGACCAAAGAGTCTCTCATTTTCGATCTTGAGGATGAGATAGATGCGGATATTTTAAAGGCGATTAAAGAACGAAAGAAGGGCCAATCCATTCTGGATGCTCTTTATCAGTATTTTTTCTCGAGCAAGTTATTCAATCCACCAGATAAAAAGACCTTCTCCGGATTTGGGAAACTTATCAGATCTTCTCCTGAACTTACTTCTTATCTTCGTGGGTTATGGGCTCGTTATGAAAATTCTTTGGCTAAAGAAATCCAAAATGATTCCGGTGTGAATAAGATGGAAGCTGAATGTATTGCTAAGTTGATCTTAGAAGGTGTGAGTTTTGCGTGTAATTCACCTTCGCCAAAGGATGTATTAAATCTCACGTTTAAAGTTTTGAAGAATGGGTGGAATAAATGAAACAAGACCAACCACACGATGTTATTATTTCCGGAGCGGGTCCTGTCGGACTTTTTTTGGCCTGTGAACTTGCATTAGCAAAATGCAAAGTTCTTATATTGGAAAAAGCAGAGAGTCCTCAGTCTCCATTCAAACAACTCCCTTTTGGAGTACGCGGACTTTCTACTCCTAGTATTGAGGCTCTTTATCGGAGAGGATTATTAGAAGAACTTGAAATACATAAACGTCTTAAAAATCCTCATGCAAATACTATTCAACAAGGGCCGCGTCGTCAGGTAGGGCATTTTGCAGGTATTCCATTTCATGAAGGTAATATTGATACTTCAAAATGGAAACATCGGTTAGAAAGTTCTACTGAAACAAATTTGATCTCTGAAATGCAAGAGATGGAAACTATACTGACTCGCCGTGCAGAAGCGCTTGGTGTAGAGATAAAGAGAGGTCTTCCATTGACTTCTTTTCATCAAACGAATGAAGGAGTGACTGTTCAATCTGGCAATCAATCTTTCCAAGGCCAATGGCTTGTAGGTTGCGATGGAGCTCGAAGTGTTGTTCGTAAATCCGGAGGTTTTGAATTTGCAGGTACTGATCCTGAGTTTACTGGCTATTCTACCAAAGTTGATATAGTCGATCCGGAGAAGCTGAGTACAGGAAGAAATATAACTGAAAGAGGGATGTATTTACAATCACAGCCAGGCTTTATCGTGCTTCAGGATTTTGATTCTGGAGAATTTCATAGTTCGGAAAAACCAATTACCTTGGAACATGTGCAGGATGTCCTACGCCGTATCTCAAACACGGATGTGACTATCAGCGCACTTCATTTCGCAACTACTTGGACTGACAGAGCAAGACAGGCCACAAGCTATCGAAATGGAAGGGTACTTTTAGCGGGAGATGCAGCTCATATTCATTCTCCTTTAGGAGGGCAAGGACTTAACCTTGGTTTGGGGGATGCTATGAATCTTGGGTGGAAACTTGCTGCAACCATTCATAATAAGGCGCCAGAAGATTTATTGGACACTTATTTTAGGGAAAGACATCCGATTGGTGCGCAGGTTTTAGATTGGTCACGAGCTCAGGTTATGATCATGAAGCCAAATCCACAGGCTCAGGCTTTGAACTCAATTATGCGAGATCTTATGGAAACTCGTGACGCTGCTACTTATATGGCTGCAAGAGTTTGGGGAATTTTCACACATTATGATTTGGGTGATTCTCATCCTCTAGTGGGTTATAGTGTTCCGAACTTTGAGCTTGAGGATGGTAGAAGGATCGGTGAATATATGCTGGATGGCCAAGGAATACTTCTCGATTTTGAATCAAAAACTTCTCTTAAAACCTTGGCAAATGAGTATGGAGATAGGATAAAATATGTTTCCGGTCGGGCGAAAGAGCAGTTGGCCTTGAGTGCAGCGCTGATCCGTCCAGATGGAATTATCGCCTGGGCTTCCGATAACGAACCTGACGAACAATCTTTTAGACAATCTGCTTCTAAATGGTTTACTCAATTTATTTCTTGAAATTAGAAGTAGAAAACATTAACAGAACGAACGTTCTGTTTTTTATATGCATTCCTATCGCCAAAATCTAGGAAAATAACGAGATTTCCAAGAATTCTGTCCCATTAGGGCTAAAATGAACGTTTAATCAGCCATGTTTTTCTTGATTGAATCGACCCCGGCGAAAAATTAGGACTAGAAACTCTCGTAAGAAGGGAAAAGAATGTATCAGGAACTGACTGAGCAACAGATCGAGATTAGAGACACGATTCGTGCTTTCGTTAAGAAAGAAATCACGCATGAAGTTGCTATCCACTGGGACGAAGAAAACAAACATCCAGAAGAACTTATCAATAGAATGAGAACTGAGCTAGGAGTCAACGGACTCACTATCCCCGAAGAATACGGTGGATGGGGTCTTGGTTCCGTAGAGCAGTGCTTAGTTACCGAAGAACTTTCCAGAGGATGTCTCGGTATCAGCCTTTGTTTCGGATATACCGGTCTTGGTATCCTTCCGATCATGAAAGGTGCAAGCCACGAACAAAAGAAAAAATGGCTCCAACCAGTTATTGACGGAGAATACGGAGTTTCTTTCTGTCTTTCCGAGCCTGGTGCAGGTTCAGACGTTCCTGGTATGAGCACTACTGCAGTTAAAAAAGGTGACAAATGGGTCATCAACGGAACTAAACAGTGGATCACCGGTGGTGGTAGCGCAGGAGCTTATACAGTTTTTGCTTATACTGATAAAGGCCGTGGAACTCGTGGAGTTTCTTGCTTCTACGTAAAACGTGATACCCCAGGTTTGATCGTTGGTAAAAAAGAAGATAAACTTGGTATTCGTGCATCTGACACTCGTCAGATCATTTTCGAAGATTGTGCAGTTGAAGAAGCTACAATGATCGGAAAAGAAAACCTTGGATTCATCTATGCTCTTCAAACTCTGAACGCATCTCGTCCATACGTTGCTGCTATGGGAGTGGGTGTTGCTCAAGCTGCTTTAGATCACGCATCTAAATACGCTCGTCAAAGAGAGCAGTTCGGTTCTAAAATTTCCAGCTTCCAAGCTGTTCAGCACATGCTTGCGGATATGTCTATCGGAGTAGAAACTGCACGTCAGATTTGTTATCTTTCTGCTCGTATGTCTGATGCTGAGGATCCTCGTCTTCCGAAATATTCCGCAATCGCGAAAGCTTATTGTTCAGAAACTGCAATGAAAGCAGCTACTGACGCGGTTCAAATTTTCGGCGGATACGGTTACACTAAAGAGTATCCTGTTGAAAAACTGATGAGAGACGCGAAAATCCTTTGTATCTTCGAAGGAACTACTCAAATTCAGAAAAACGAGATCGCAGCTTATGTGATCCGTGAAGCAGCTTCCGCAAAATAAGAATTTTCTAATATTGCAAAGCTTTAAGAAGGCGTCGGTTTCCGGCGCCTTTTTTATTTTCTCTTAGCTCTGATCCTGCTTAAAGATACTGGTGTGATGCCCAGATAAGAAGCGATATGATATTGAGGAATAAGTTCTTCTATATCGGGTCTGGATTTTAAAAGCAGATCGTATCTTTCTTCTGCGCTTAAAGCCAAGAGTTCATATTCTCTTCTTGCTTTTTTTAAGAATAAGTTTTCGGCAAAAATCCTGCCCAATCTTTCCCATGCGATGTCTTGTGAGAATAGTTTTCTGAATTCTGAAAACTTTGCGACCGCAAGTTCACAATCAGTGATAGCTCTGATATTACAGGTAGAAGGTTGTTCTGTAAGTAGATCGAAATAAGATCCTGTAAAGTCTCCCGGAAAATTGAAACTTTTGATGTACTCATTTCCTTGGTCAGTGAGATAATATTCTCTCAAAACTCCTGAGAATACGAATGCAAATTCTGTGGGCTTGGCTCCTTGTTTAATTAGAAAATCTCCGTATTCTAATTTGCGGATCGTATATAGTTGTTCTGATTTTTTCCAGACTTCTTTTGGGATGGGGGAGACCTGGTTCACGGTTTGGTAAATTTTATCCCAAGGATGATCTTTTTGATCCATACAATTCCCGTTAACGGATTTCTAAAGAAAGTCCGCAAACGGAAATTTTACAAATCTAATTATTGGAGAAATCCAAAAACATTTAGATAGAATCCAAAAAGGGAAGGGTAACCTTTAGAAACTCACGAGGATTTTCTGCGAAAGGTACATGCCCTGTCTTCAGATATGCCAGTTTAGAGCCTTTGACTTTTTCGTGAAGTCTAAGCGCGAGTTTTGGATCTATAACAGGATCATATTCTCCCCATACGATCAATGTGGGCGCCTGGATCTGAGAGACTTTTTCTCTTAGATCATGTCTTTCATCCAAGAAACTTTTCCAAATAGAAGCGTTCACTTCCTTTGCGCCTTCTACATCTTCTCTTTCTTTGATCCTTGTCAGAATGGATTCTGTGTATTTGTTTCTGATCTTTATATAATGATTCGGGAAAAAATTCCAAACGAGTCCAGTAAACCAAACCTTAGATTTTAATCCTGCAAAACTTTTAGTGATCCAGTCCGGATTATTTAAGCCGCCTGAGTCTACGATCACGAGACCTTTTACAAGATTCGGCTTTTTCAGGGCGAGATTCATGGAAGCGAATCCCCCAAGTGAGTTTCCGATAAAGATCCCGCCTTCTGGAGCAAGTTGCGCAACAAGATCCGGTAATATTTCTGCATATTCAACTGCAGAAGCTGAGGTCGCAGGTTGCGGATTTTCAGATAATCCATGGCCTGGCCAATCCAGAGAAATGACTTTATATTTTTCTGATAAACTTGGAAGAATGGATTCAAAATCATTATGATCATGGCCGGCAGAATGGAGTAGGAAAATCGGCTTTCCTTTTCCTTCTATCCAATAAGCTATCTTTCCTAACTTAGAAGTATAATATCCGCTTGGTAATTTTGGCGATATAGTTCTGTTTTCTAAAACTGTTTCCATCTTCTCTCCTCCGCTGCAATGAATGAGTAACAAACCAAATAATAGGCTTGTTGTTAGTATTCGTTTCATGCTTGGATCTTCTCTTAAAGACGAGGCGAAGTCAAGAAAGGAGAAGAAGAACTGCGGATAAGTAGATTATCCTATGTTAATTGTTTTTCATAGTCGCCGCGAAAGCGAGGCGGCTTCAGGAGCAAAGTGACTATCTTACGATTGCCCATTTTACTAATTTCGCCACTGGGTTTAACCATTTTGCGACCTTCTTACGATAGGTATGAGGGAATAATAAAAAGTTCTCCAAAGGAAAGATCAGTCCTTCTTCAATCAGTTTATGTTTGTTCTCCATCGATTTCAATTTATCCGGATTGAGGACTGAGTAAATTTTAGAAATTCCATCTTCATCTATAAGGAAACTTTGCAGATAAGCAGGTTGATCATTATAATAGCCGATCAATGTTTCTGCACCATTTACCATTCCAAAATAAAAATCCAAGGTGTGTTTGAGTTTATTACTTCCTGTTCGGATGAAGAAATGAGAAGCCCTTTCTTGACCAATGATCGGGATCCTGGCGGCATTTACTTTTCCTCCACCATCAGACCAAAGAACTATCTCCTCTTTTAAGAAAGGAACGAGCAATTCCGGTTTTCCTTTGGAAGAAGCGAGTAAAAAATCACGGAAGATCTTTTTCCTTTTTTCGGAAGGAGCATCATACTTTTTACGATCTGATTTGAGTGATTCTTTGGCTCGTTTTAGGATCTGCCTACAATTCTCCTGATTTTTTCCTACAACCTGGGAAATAGAGTCATAGCTCATTTCAAAACTTTCTCTGAGTAAGAATACTGCTCTTTCAATTGGATTCAGTTTTTCTAATAGATGTAAAAATGCCAAATCTAATGTTTCTGGATCAGGTTGTTCTTCCATAGGTTCCGGAGCCAATGGCTCCGGTAACCAAGGACCTATATAAGTTTCTCTTTTTCTTTTTGCTTTTCTTAAAGAGTCCAGGGAGAGTCTGGCTGCAACCGCGGATAAGAATGCTTTTGGAGATCTGATCTTTTCTTCTTTGGATTTTTCCCATCTCAGAAAAGTCTCCTGCACTATATCCTCGGCTTCTACCACACTCCCTGTCATCTTATAGGCGATCCCAAAGACCAAACCTTTGTTTTCTATAAATTGATCTAGTCTTTCTTGGGGATTCATTTTTCTGCCGTCGCTAATCTGTCATTTTGTTTGACTGAAGTTTTTTCTTTAGGTTGAGGGATCGCATAAAAATCGAAATATTTTTCAGCCTTAAATGAGAAGACTGTGAATTTACAGATAAGTTCTTTCACGAAGGCTCCCACTCTTCCAGTCCAAAATTTTTCCTTGGGACTATCATCATAGTTTAAGAATTGGAATAGTCCTTCTTTTCTTCCTAAACTTACACAACGTCCCACATATGCCAGTTCGAAAGGTTTTTGTCCTATTGCAGATTTACTTCCAATTAGGTTAGAGATCCTTTCCCCCATATAAATTCCCATCGGAAGAGCTGTAGCGCAGGCCATTCTTAAGTAAGAATATTCTTCACCAGGGATTTTTACTGCGTCTCCTGCTCCGATTATATTGGAATATTCAGGAACCTGCATGTACTCATTCAAATACACCTGACCTATCTTATTTGATTCCAGTCCTGAATTTTTTCCCAGATCAGAGGCGACGAGTCCTGCAGAGATTACGCAATAATCGTGAAGGACTTGGGTTCCACTAGAAGTTTTGATCTTATCTTCTAATAGATATTCTCCTCTTTCCCCTTCTATCAGATTTACTTTTAGGTTTTTCAGGACTTCTTTCATGTAGAGAACTGCATTTGAAGAGAAATTTTTCCCGATCTTATCCGAATCCAAAAGTGTTATTTTTGCAAAAGGATAATTTTCTGCGAGTTCAGTTGCTACTTCTATCCCTGAAAGTCCACCACCTAATACAGTAATTTTTGCATCAGAATGATTGATTAATTCTTTTCTCAATCGTTCCGAATCTTGGAAACTTGCCACCGAGAAATAATTTAACCCTTTGGTGCTTGGATCTCCCGCTCTCATTCCCGCAGTGTAACCTAGGTAATCGTATTCAAAGATGCTCCCATCATTTAAGAGTATTTTGTTCTCTTTTGGAAAAATTTTTTCGACTCTTTGGATGATCAGATTTACCTTCGAATTTAATAAATTTCGGATCTGGAAATCTTTTCCTTTGGTTCCTGCAATTACTTGGTGGTTTCTGATCTTTTCTCTAAAGATCGGTTCTGCAGTGATTAAGGTAATTTCTACCTCGGAATTTTTGCGTGCTAATCTGTTTGCCGCTGCGATTCCTGCGTAACCTCCACCAACGATTAATACCTTCTTCTTTGACATAGTTGCCTCCGGTTCTATAAGCAAGACGCATCTGGAGGATTGCTTGTGACATTGTTTGTAATTTTCTTTGAGAAGAGGTCTCAGGTGACTTTGGAATGGTTTTGATTAGGAGATTGACAGAGGCATTCTTTTGAGCATCCTGGATAAGGAACTATGAAGCGTATTTTTTTCCTGATCTTATTCTTGATTTCGATCTTAGGATTGATTGTATGTAAGGAAAAAAAGCCAATCCCTGAATTGGAAAGATTCGTTGTTAAAAGTGTAATTCATCCTAGTAATAACCCATTCAATCAAGAAAAAGTAGAGCTGGGTAAGACTCTTTATTTCGATTCCAGACTTTCTTTTAACCAAGATGTAAGTTGCGCAAGCTGCCATAATACAGCTTCTCCTTCCGAAGGTTTTCCTCGTACTAAAATCCATAATCCTGCTCCTTCTCTTACCAATGTCGCATTGTATAAGGATGTATTTAAGGATCCGGAAGCAAAAGAGTTAGAAGATCTTGTAAAAGATAAAGTTCATTCAAAATTATTATTCCAAAACGAAACAAAGCTTATCCAAAGGATTTCTTCTATCCAAGGGTATAAGGAACTTTTTGAAAGGGCTTACGGAGATCCTGAGATTTCAGGAGAAAGAATAGTTTTAGCACTTTCTACCTTCCAAAGAACTATCGTAAGTAAAAATTCAAGCTTCGATAAATTTGTGATGGGAGAAGAGACTGCACTCACTCCGGCACAGATCCGTGGTTGGGATGTTTTCCAGAACAAGGCAAAATGTATCCAATGTCACCAAGGCCCTAACTTCTCCGATTCTGAATTACATACAACTGGTCTCGCAGGTATCAAAGATAAGGTGAGAACTCCTACATTAAGAGATGTTACCAAAAAGAAAACATTCATGCATAATGGGATTTTTGGATCGATTGAAGATACTGTGAACCATTTCGCAGAAGGTGGTCATTCCAAGGCAGTCCATGATCCAATGTTAAGACCTGCTGAACTTTCAGATCAGGATAAAAAGGATTTAATTGAGTTCTTAAAAGCATTAGAAGGGGAGCCAATCCAATTGGAAATCCCTTCTATTCCAAAAGCTTAATAGATTGTATTAATTATTAGAAGGAGTAGCTTGTTGCGCTCGAGCTACTTCATTTTTGATGATCGTGTCTACGATCTCATCCACATTCACTCCGAACTTTTCGAAAACGGAATTTCTTGCTAGTTCGTAGCGAATGATATCCACGTTAAAATTGATCCTTGCTTGAGCCACTTGTAACTCAGCTTGGATTAAACCATCCAGAGCAGACTTAACTAATACTGCAGTAAATCTTCCCTGATTGAAACGTGCTTGGACACCTTTGTAAAACTTCTCCGCTTCTTCCTTACGAGTATTAGCGGTTTCTAAAAGATCCTGTCCTGCAACGATTGCATAATATCTATTATCCAATTCTTCTTTGATCAGAGTTCTTAATTCTGTTTCTTGTTTCGACAAGATATCCAGTTTAAGTTTTGCATCTCTGATATCGGTTTGGATCCCAGTATCGAATAGAGGGTAAGATAAAGCGAAGTTTAAAGTTTTTTCAGGATACTTAAAAGACATCATCCCAGTATCAGGATTTACATAGTTCGTTTGAGGATTTAAGAATGTTTGTCCTCTTGTAGAATAACTTCCTGTAATTTTTAAAGAAGGCATGTCTTCTGCATTTTTGATCTTCAGTTCTAATTCTGCGATCTGTCTTTGGCGGATCAAATTTTTCAGATCGATCCTATGATCTAATGCATATTGATAATCTTTAGTAGGGTTAATATCGTTTGGAACTTTTTCTTGAAGATCAGTGATCCCAGAAATTTTAGAACTTGGATCCACATTTAAAACCCGGATCAAATTTCTTTCTGCTTCTGATCTTGAAAGTTTTGCTCTTTCTAAACTATTTTCAGTTTGAGTGAGAGCACTATTCCATTGGTTGACCTCAAATCCCTCGGAGAGACCAAGATTACGTTTCCTAACAGTCAAATCCCTGATATTCTTAGTATTCTTTTCTAATCTATCGAAAGTTTCTACCTGAGAATCATAAACGCTTAAACTCCAATAATCTACCAGAGTTTTCACTACAAGTTGAGCGAGAATATTAACTAGCTCATCTCTACGAATGACTGCGTTTTGTTGTAATACTTTTTGTTTTTCCTTCTCCGTCTGGCCGAAGGAATACTTTAAAAGTTCCTGACCAAGAGTTACAGTCAATGCATCTGTGTATTGAGGAGGAGCAGCTAAATAAGAACCCACCGCACCTAGCCTTGCAGCAGCTGCCTGAGTCTCGAATGCGTCCGCGTCAAATCGAGTATGGCTAAGTTCTAAGCTAAAATAGGTCAGAGTCTGGAAGTTTTTTTGGATCCCTACGTTTACCCGATCGTTTGAGATCTTTGTTCCGGAGAGAACGTTATTATTATTCAGAGGAAGATTAGTTTTTGTTTTCGAAAAACCGCCGACCAGCGTCCATGCATATTGAGATAGATTTTTTAACTCGGCAGTATCCGCTTTCACGAATTCCATCCCAGCGTTTCTAACTGTGATATTATTCGCTAGGACATAATTGACCGCTTCTTTCAAAGTAAGTTTAAGAACTCTAGGCCTATTTTGAAGGGAAGGGTCTAACTCTTGGGCGAAGTGGGAGGTTGAAAAACCAAAAGCTCCGACAAGCAAGAGTCGCAGATAAAATTTCCTTAACGAAGGAATATTTGCAGGCCTAAGCATAATGTCGTTGGTCTTCCTACGGAGCATGGTTTTTGGTTCGGAAGAATTTGCCAAATCGAAAAATCTAAAGTAAAAGTCTAGACAGCTTAAAATCGATGAAAACTCCAGATAAAAAATTGAACCGACTCGCGTCTGAAAAAAGTCCTTATCTACTCCAACATTCTACTAATCCTGTAGACTGGTTTCCTTGGTCCGAAGAGGCGTTTGCAAAGGCAAAATCCGAGAATAAAATAATCTTCTTATCCATCGGTTACGCTACTTGTCATTGGTGCCATGTAATGGAGAAGGAATCGTTTGAGAATGAAACCACTGCAGAGGTTTTAAATAGAGATTACGTTTCCATTAAGGTGGACCGGGAAGAAAGACCAGACGTGGATCGGATCTATATGGATGCGTTACATGCCATGGGACAGCAGGGAGGCTGGCCTTTGAATATGTTTTTAACACCTGAAGGTAAACCGATTACAGGTGGGACTTATTTTCCTCCAGCTCCTAAATATGGCCGAAAAAGTTTCACAGACGTTTTGGGAATTTTAACCGGTTTATGGAAGGATAAAAAAGAAGAATTACTCGAGGCTTCCGAAGATCTAACCAAACATTTAAAAGAATCTGAGGAAACGAGAGCGCTTGCTGATACATCTGGGCTCCCATCTCCTGGACCGGAAGTATTCGAGAATGGTTTTTTATTATACGATCGATTGTACGATCCAGACTATGCAGGTTTCAAATCCAATTCCGTAAATAAATTTCCTCCCAGCATGGGACTCAGCTTTTTATTACGTTATCATAAATCTACAGGAGAACCAAAAGCTCTCGAAATGGTAGAAGAGACTCTTACTGCAATGAAAAAGGGTGGGATCTATGACCAGATCGGTGGGGGACTTTGTAGATATTCCACTGACCATCATTGGTTGGTCCCACATTTCGAGAAGATGTTGTACGATAACTCACTCTTCTTGGAAGCATTAGTAGAATGTTACCAGGCAGTTGGGGAAGAAAAATACAAAGCCTATGCCTACGATGTAATTGAATATCTTCATAGAGACATGAGATTACAAGGTGGCGGGATCGCAAGTGCAGAAGACGCAGATTCGGAAGGAGAAGAGGGCTTATTCTATCTTTGGACAAAAGAAGAAATAAGAGAAGTTTGTGGACAAGACTCTTCTCTCTTAGATGAATTTTGGAATATAACCGAAAAAGGAAATTTCGAAGAAAGAAATATTCTACACGAATCTTTTAGAATGAATTTCTCCAGGCTACATGGTTTGGAACCTTCCGAATTAGAAGAGATTGTTTCCAGGAACAGAAAGAAACTTTTAGAAAAACGTTCGAGTAGGATCAGGCCTCTTAGGGATGATAAAATCTTATTCTCTTGGAACTGTTTGTACATCAAGGCTCTAACAAAAGCTGCAATGGCATTTGGAGATGGGGATCTGCTACGAGAAGCCGAAGAAACATATAAGTTTTTAGAAAATAATCTGATCCGAGAAGATGGCCGATTACTCAGAAGATTTAGAGAAGGAGAAGCTAGATTTTTAGCATATAGCACTGATTATGCTGAGTTTGTTTTGGCTTCCTTGTATTTATTCCAAGCTGGAAAAGGATTCAGATATTTAGAGAATGCGATCCGATACACTGGAGAAGCAATCCGACTTTTCAGAAGTCCTTCCGGTGTATTTTTTGATTCAGGAATTGATGGAGAGACATTACTCAGAAGAACAGTAGATGGGTATGATGGAGTGGAGCCTTCTGCAAATAGTTCCTTTGCTACAGCATTTGTTTTACTTTCAAAATTAGGTGTAGTGGATTCGGAAAAATATCTGCAATATGCGGATTCAATCTTCTCCTATTTCAAACCGGAAATGGAAACATACCCAATGAATTATCCATACATGCTATCTGCATTATGGCTCAGAAAATCTCCAGGAAGAGAACTTGCAGTAGTATATTCTTCCCAGGAAGAATTATTACCTATCTGGAAGGGAGTTGGCTCTTTATTTTTACCCGAAACAGTGCTTGTATGGGCTAATGATAAGGAAGCAGAAGAGAATGGAGAAAAATTCTTACTTCTAAAGAACAGAAATTCTGGAGGAGGAGTGAAAGCTTACGTCTGCGTAGGATTTCACTGCGAACTTCCAGTATCAGACTGGTCTAGCTTAAGGGAAAAATTAATAGAAGATTAAGAGAGTTCTATTCTCTCTGCATCTCTCCAAAGCCTGTCTAGATTATAATATTCTCTTTTTTCAGGAGTCATGATATGGACTATAAATTCGCCGTAGTCCAATAAGGTCCAACCTGAAGAAGAGGATGTTCCTGTTTTATCAGTCTCTTTATGAGGTAGTTTAAAACCTTTTAATGCTTTTTTGATCTCTCTTGCTACTGCATTCGCTTGTACAGCAGAGTTCACAGTACAGATCAAAAAGAAACTTAAGTATGAATGCACTGATTCCAGGTTTAAAACCGCAATCTCTTCGCATTTTTTATCCTGCATGATCTTGTGGATAGTTTTCAGGATTTCCATTGTGTTTTCCGGGGTGTTTTTAGGAGAAGGACTCATATTTATTTTTTAGGCTCTATATCGGATCCAAGGAGAACTGTAGAATCGAGCCCTAGATCCTTTCTTAATACATGATATACTTTTGTTTTTTCTAATATGGAGGAAATTTTATCCGCCACTGCAGTATTCCCGGAACGATCTAATATGATCGTTTTTTTGATATCTTTGGTCCAGGCGTTATCAACGGAAAGGACTTTGATCCTTTTGTCTGCCAAAGTAGTTCTTACATCTTTTGCAAGACCAGCAACATCAGTTCCGTTCAGTACTTCTGTTCTCGCATATTCTCCATCTGTGAAAATTTCAGCAGATACATCTTTATGAAATTTTCGAATGGCTACTGATGCTCTGGCGGGATCCGCAGTTAAGAATAAACGTCTAGTTTTAGGATCTAATGCAGGCTCTCCGGGAAGTTCAGTAATCCCGAATGCAAGTCTATGAGAAGTAGCAAATTTTAAAAGGGTGTAAAAATCTTCTTTGGAAAAATCAGAATCTACTAAACTGAAAACCATCTCTGACCAAAATGAATTCAATAATTCTTTGTTTTCATACAAAGTTTCGTAAACAGACAAAACTGCACTTTCTTGTCTACTGATACGATCCAGATAATCTAAGGTTTCTTTTTTATCCATATAAGAAACGTAATCATACGCGTCTTCTCCTGAATAAGAATACAAACCAGGTTCTCTCACGTAAGAAGGAGAGATCCTGTTAGTACGATTATCCGTGTATAAATTCACGCCACCCAAGATATCTACTATCTTAATAAAAGAAGAAGCATTGATCTTTACCGTATAATTCGGCTTGGAACCTAAGATATCCTGGACTGCATCTTTTACCGCAGAAGTGGCCTTGGATTTTATTTGTTCTAAACTATCTTCCGGATCTTCGAATGTAGTGATCGGATGAAAGAAGAATAAGCCGACTCTTTCTTGAGAAGGGAAGATGGTGGCTAAAAATCCGAATTCATATACATCGTCGTTTCCTACAGCATGGAAAAGTATATGGATCGGTTTACCTGAACTGATCTTTTCGTCCAGGCCTGTTCTTCTAAAATTACGAAATAGGAAAAATAATAACGCCAAAAATAGAAAGCCTGCAGCGATCCATAATGGAATAAGATTAAAAGGTCGAATCGGTTTGTTAGGACTCAAGTCAAAGCCTCGGATTCCATTCAGAAAGAAAAAATAACCCTGTCAATTGGATAATTTTCCCAAGGCGAAATGATACATGGAGATGGTCCTTTTATGGATTTCTCTTTTATGATCCAAAAGGTCCTGCATGGTATGGACTGCCTTATTCAAAACGGCAGAGTATAGATTCTCCCTGGCCTTATTTCTCCATTCTGAATATTCCTTTTGTCTTTCTGCAAACTCAGAACCTAAAAAGTCGGCAGCATACAATATATAATCCAAAAGATTCAGATCGTCTCCACCTAATGTATGGTGTTTAACTGCATCTAAAACAGATCTTGTTTTTAAACCATATTCTGACTCCAGATAATAAGCAGCAGATCTGGAATGCCAAGCAGCTTCTGGAAGTTTAGAAGATTCAGAGTCTCCTAATTTTGCAAAAAGTTCCAAATGAAATTCTTTGGTCTTTTGTTTGGTGATATCATGGACCACACCGGCTAAATAAGCTTCCTTGGTTTCATTCGGAGAATGGATGTTTGCGAGTTCTTCTGCGATCTCGGCCACCCTAAGGCTATGCTCCCAACGGGTCTTAGTGATCTCATTTGGAACAATATCTTTAAAATATTTTATCTGTTCAGGGGTAGTGGTCGGAAGCATCTGTAAGTATGATTGGTCGTTTAAGTGTAAGATCTATTCTTAAGTATGATATCCCACACTTCATTCGATAATGCAATCGGTTTCCTATTATCCAAAATACATTTAGGAAGTTCTTCTCTTAAATCAACAGAAGCAGCTTCTATGATCCGATTTTGTAAAAATACGATCTTATTTTGGAATTTTTGCAGGTTTTCATTCGGGGGAATAGATTCTGAAAATCTTCTGAACACCAAAAGAGAATGTAACTTATCTAAAATATTTTCCCAGTTTTTCCATTTATGGAATTCTGAATAATTATCTTCTCCGATTAGAAGTGTAAGCACTGCATCCGGCTTTATATTCAGAAGTTCTAAAATAGTTGCTTCAGTATAACTGGGAGTTTCCCTTTTGATTTCCCAGTCCCAAACCTTTGTATTTGGAAAATTTTGGAATTGAGCCTGAACAAGATCTAAGATTAGTTCAGGAGAAGTTTTTTTATTCTGTTTCCAGGGAGATATATGATTCGGAATAATCAGAAGTTCTTGGGCATTTTGAAAATTCTCCCAAAAACTTTTGACCACTTCTACATGGCCTAGATGAGGAGGATCAAAACTCCCGCCAAAAACTCCGACCAAACCGGAAGAGTTCATTAAAGGTAGAAGGTCCCTTATCCTCGGACCTGTCCTTCTCCTTCCGCGTATGTTGTTGTAGTTGTAAGATGTACAAGACCCATCGGACCTCTTACATGCAATTTACCTGTTGAAATTCCAACTTCTGCTCCGAGTCCGAATTCTCCTCCATCATGAAAACGAGTAGAGATATTCACAAAGATTGCTGCGGAATCCAAGGAACGACTAAAAAAGTTCGCAGCACTTACATCCTCAGTTACAATTGCTTCCGTATGACCAGAGCTAGTCGCCTCTATGAATTCGATCGCTTCTTCTATTTTATCCACAGTTTTGACGGAAAATCTTAGATCTAAAAATTCTTCTAAGTAATCTTCTTCTTTAACAGGTTGGCCTTGAGGAAAAATTGCAAGAGATCTTGGATCTAAAAGAAGTTGTACACCTTTAGATGCAAGTCCTTCTAATAATTCTTTAATATAAGGATATTCGGAATGTATAATTAAGTTTTCTGCAGCATTACAAACTCCAGGTCTTTGAACCTTGGAATTTATCGCGATAGGTAAAACTTTTTTAGGATCTGCTGATTTATCTATATAAAGATTCACCACTCCCTTATCATGTTTTACCACAGGGATAAGAGAATTTTCAGAAACAAAGCGGATCAAACCTTCTCCGCCTCTTGGAACTACTATATCAATATAAGAAGTTTGTTTTAGGAAAGGGATCATATACTCTCTTTCCGTTCTATCTACGAAGGTAACTGCATTTGGAGGCAGACCTTCTTCTTTTAAACAATCTTGGAAAATTTTAGCAAGTATTGTATTGGAATGGATCGCTTCCGAACCGCCTCTCAAGATACATGCGTTCCCTGATTTGAAAGATAAAGCTCCCACATCAATAGTAACATTTGGTCTGGATTCGTAGATCACCATGACCACACCTAATGGAACTCTTTTTGTATTTAAGCGAACTCCGTTTGGAAGAGTAGTTCCTCTTACGGTTTCTCCTACTGGATCAGGAAGAGCCTTAATTTCTAAAACTGCGTTAGATAAACTTTGGATCCTTTTTTCATCCAGAGTCAATCTGTCCAAAAGTGCGGAAGATAATCCTTTTGATTTTCCCGCTTCTAGATCTTTTGCGTTCTCTTTTAAAATTTCGGATTTTCTGGAAACTAGTGCAGCAGCGAGCTTTTCCAAAACCTTATTCTTTTGGGAAGTAGGGATGGATCGAATTTGTCTGTAAGCATCTTTTGCAGATTTACAAAGTTCGTCTACATAGATAGATTCTGCGGATCTTTGGATCATTCCTGACCTCCGTTACGTTTGGCTCGGAGAATGGATTTAATTTCCTCCTCCGTAAAGTTTTTCTTCTTACCGTTAGAGACAACCAATGTCCCGAGTGTATTCGTTTCTATAAACTCACGCACGCAATTTTTAAGATTCCCGTCTATGATCCCGCAAGGAATTCCCGCCTCACTTGAGATAGAAGCTGCCTTGAGTTTTGTATACATTCCTCCGGTGCCCGGGCCACTTGGGCCTCCTGCTTGGGAAAGTTCGGATTTTCCTACTTCTTCCAAGAAAGGGAGAAGTTTTCCATCTTTTAGAAAACCTTCTACACCTGTGAGTATGATCAGAAGATCTGCTTCTACGATTAGACTTACGATAGCAGAAAGAACGTCGTTATCTCCGAATTTTACTTCTTCCGTGGCGACTGAATCGTTTTCGTTTACGATTGGTAGAATGCCCCAATCTAAAAGTTGTCGGAAAGTATTTTTCAGATTTTTAAATCCCTCCGGATTCTCCATATCGAGAACACCGAAAAGTATCTGAGCGATCGGAAGATTTACCTTAGAAAAAAAACTATCGTATAAGTTCACTAAGCGGTTTTGGCCCATTGCAGCCAGAGCTTGCTTTTCGGGGAGAGATTCTCCGGTTTCTTCTGAGTTTTGAAGTGTGGATAAAAGTTTTCTTCCTCTTGCGATTGCTCCAGAGGAAACTAAGATCACTTGTTTTCCAAGATCTCTTAGATGTCGTATGTCCGAAACCAGACTGAAAAGGAAATCATTCACTTCCTCTTCTGAGCCTGAAAGTCTTGCGGAACCTATCTTAATTACTATTTTATTTGATGTTTTGATTCTCTCGTTCAGATCATTTCTGTTCATCTGAATTTTCCCAGTGTTCTTCTTCGTTAAAATGTAATTCTTCCAATTCTTTTTGGAAAAAAGTGGAATCCATTACGGAAAGTAATTCTTCTAAATTGATTTCTTCTTGTGCGGAAATGGGGATCACCCTTCCCAAAGAAGAAACAGATTTGAGTAGTTCTTCCGTAAAACTCTGGTCTTCCCAGATATCTATTTTATTTAAAACGATCAAATGGGGTCGGTTTAGAAGTTCCGGGTTATAAGATCTTAATTCTGACTGAAGCATTCTGAAATCCTCTTGGATGTCCAATGCAGCGGCATCAAAAACGTATAATATACCTTTTACTCTTTCTATATGTCTTAAAAAAGAAAGTCCTAGGCCGATTCCTTTACTTGCACCTTCAATAATGCCGGGAATATCAGCCATGGTATAACGGTAAATATCTCCCTTTCTTTTAACCACACCTAGGTTAGGAGAAAGGGTAGTGAACGCATATCCTGCGATTTTAGGGTGAGCTTCTGTAATTTTAGAAAGTAGAGTAGACTTACCTGCATTAGGAAGTCCTACAATTCCAACATCCGCCAGAAGTTTGAGACTCAAGCGTAGATGTTTATATTCTCCATCTTCCCCAGGTTGAGAAAATTTAGGAGTTTGGTGAGTAGAAGATTTGAAATGGGTATTACCCTTTCCTCCTCTTCCTCCTTTGACAACTTGGAATTCTCCGTCGTCTTTTACGAAATCGTAAAGTAGTTCTCCACTTTCTTCGTCAAAGACTTGGGTTCCGAGTGGAACAAAAAGGATTAGATCTTCTCCTTTTTTACCGGATCTTTCGTTACCTTCTCCAGGAAATCCGTCCTGTGCTCTAAATCTTCTTTTAGTAAGATAACGATCTAGGGTAACCATGGAAAGGTTAGCGCGTATAATTATATTACCGCCAATTCCTCCGTCACCACCATCAGGCCCTCCGAATTCCACATACTTCTCTCTTCTGAAATGCATGGATCCGGCTCCACCATGTCCGGCGGTAACTTCGATCAATACTTCATCTAAAAACTTTTCCATGTTGAATAAGGGCCCTAAAATAAAAAAAGAAAGGCTCGAGGAAAAAATCCCCGGAAGGCCTTTCTTTTTCCACGCACTAAATCTGAGATCTAATGCTTATTTCGGGTAAACGGAAACTTGAACTTTAGTTTTAGAAACTTGTTCAAATTTAACGTGACCTTCGACGAGAGAGTAAAGTGTATGATCTTTACCTACACCAACGTTTCTTCCGGCGTTCAGTCTGGTTCCTCTTTGACGAACAAGAATATTGCCCGCTAAAACCAACTCTCCACCAAAACGTTTTACACCAAGACGTTTGGATTGGGAATCACGTCCGTTTTTGGATGAACCGCCACCTTTCTTATGTGCCATGTTTATTCTCCTATGAGTTCAATTTCTGAAGGATATTGTTCCTTCAAGTTGACTAATCCGCTTTTCACGAGATCAAAACTCGTATGAACAATCGGATCAGTCGTTTTTCCGGAGAGAATCTTGAAGTCCAAGAGTCCGTCTCCGATTACCGCTTCTTCTGCCAAACCTTCCTTGCTTAAGTGCAGGTAAAGAGTTTGGATAAGTACTCCGACAGCGGCGCAGAGAAGATTCTCTCCTTTGGATCCGTGCATCTTAGAAGCGTGCCCGGAAGATTCCAAACCTAGGATTTCTTCTCCTTTTCGGAGTATCTTAATCCGGATCAAACTGCCGAAAGAGAAACTACCTTAACTTTTTGCAGTTGTTGTCTATGTCCCCAGGTTCGCTGAGAGTTTTTACGTTTTTTGTAAACGTATCCTCTTACTTTTTCACCCTTTACATCTTCCAATACTTTCAGGGAGACTTTAGCGGATTTGAGTTCCGGAGATCCGATATGGACCTTATTATTTTCAGCGAATAGTAGAACCTTAGCATCGAAGGTATCACCAGCATTTTTACCGGTTTTTTCAGTCAGGAATTCAAGATCCTGAGTGACTTTGAATTGTCGATTGCCGACAGAGATGATAGCGAACATGATTACTGGCCTAGTTTTCTCGAGTTTTGACCAGTTTTGACTGGTCCGAGCCGGTGTCAAGGGTTTTGGGGTACGATTTGCAAGGAAGAAGATTGTCTTTCGCTAAAGCAGTTCCGTTATTCGGGTTTTAAATCTTGCTTAGATTTCCGGGAATCAGATCTAATAGTCTATACTAATATGAGATATCTTATCGCTAAGAAAAAAGATTTGGGAGACGGTTTTTTTGTAAGAAGGGTACTTCCACAAATCGAAGCCAGAAATGTGGGACCTTTTGTTTTTCTGGACCATATGGGTCCACTTCCCATTAAGACAGGGGCTGAAATTGTAGTTCGTCCTCATCCTCATATAGGTCTTGCAACAGTTACTTATCTTTATGACGGAGTGATCACTCACAGAGATAGCATAGGAAAGGTAGAGGATATCCGCCCCTTTGAAGTGAACTGGATGACTGCTGGTTCCGGAATCGTACATAGTGAAAGATCCAAATTAGATCCCGAATTTAATGTTTTGGAAGGTATCCAAACCTGGGTGGCATTACCCAAAGAATTCGAAGAAACTTCTCCTGAATTTTTCCATCATGAAAGAGAAGAATTACCAACAGTCAGTGGCGGAGGCTGGGAACTCAGACTGATCGCAGGTTCCTTCATGGGAGAAGTTTCTCCTGTTAAAGTATATTCTCCTTTATTCTATGCAGACCTGGAAGTTGAGGCTGGCGCAGAAGTAGAACTTCCAGTTCCAGCTGACCAAGAAGCAGGCATTTATGTTGCCAGAGGTAAGGCAGATGCAGAAGGAAAGATCGTTTCCATAGGAGATATGGCTATATATCCAAAAGGTGGAGCCGTAAAATTCAGAGCCGAAGAGACTTCCAGGATTGTACTTTTAGGTGGGGTTCCACTTTCTACTCCAAGGCATATGTATTGGAACTTTGTATCCAGTTCTTTGGAAAGAATTGAACAAGCAAAAGTGGATTGGAAAGAAGATCGATTTGCTCATGTGCCTGGGGAGACTGAAAGGATCCCATTGCCTGAACATTAAAAGTGCCGGATCGTTTAAAACCGGTTATTAATAGCGATTTGATGCGTTCTTTTTAATCTCTTTGAAAAGAATTTCCTAAAATTCCACCTTGTCACCCTGGCCCTTACGTAAATTTTGGTCATAGCATGGAAATCCGCAATATCGCCATTATCGCACACGTTGACCACGGTAAAACAACCCTTCTAGACGGTATTTTACGTCAAACCGGAGCAGTTACTGCCAAGGAAGACGGGGAAAGAATCATGGATAGTAATGATCTCGAAAAAGAAAAAGGGATCACTATCAAAGCCAAAAACACTGCAGTTGTTTATAAAGGCACACGTATCAACGTAGTAGATACTCCTGGTCACGCGGACTTTGGAGGAGAGGTTGAGCGAGTACTTTCCACAGCGGATTCCTGTCTTCTTCTCGTAGACGCATTCGACGGGCCCATGCCTCAAACCAGATTCGTACTCGGAAAGTCCTTACAATTAGGACATAAACCTATCTTAGTTATCAACAAGATCGACCGTGACGGAGCTCGCCCTGACGCTGTAGTCGATATGGTTTTTGATTTGTTCAGCGATTTGGGAGCAACAAACGAACAATTGGATTTTCCAATTGTATATGCTTCTGCAAAACAAGGTTGGGCAGTCAGCAAATTAGAAGATGCTCCTAGCACAAATTTGGATGCATTACTTGATACTGTACTTTCTCATGTGCCTCCTGTAAAAGCGAATATAGAGGCTCCTCTACAATTCCAAGTTACTTCTTTGGATTATAATGATTACGTAGGTCGTATTGCGATCGGTAAGATTTATAACGGAAAACTGCAAAGAGGGATGAATGTAATCCAACTTTCCCCTAAGGCAAACGGTAGGGACGAAACCCAAGTTTTAAAAATTACTAAACTTTATAATTTCGAAGGGCTCAAAAGAAACGAGATCGAAGAAGCAGAAGCAGGAGATATCGTTTCTATCGCAGGATTGCCTGATGTATTTATCGGAGATACAGTTTGCGAACCTGGAAAGCCGGCGCCAATGCCTGCGATCGAGGTAGAAGAACCTACCGTATCCATGTATTTTATGGTAAACAATTCTCCTTTTGCGAGTAAGGAAGGTAAGTTCGTAACTACCCGAAATATCCGCGAACGTCTGGACAGAGAATTAGAAACAAACGTAGCAATGCGTTTGGAAGAAACTGAAGATAAAGACCGTTTCAAAGTTTTAGGTCGTGGTGAATTACATCTTTCCGTATTGATCGAAACAATGAGAAGAGAAGGTTTCGAACTACAAGTTTCCCGCCCTGAAGTGATCATCAAGAAGGGAGAAAACGGAGAAAAACTGGAGCCTTATGAGTATCTTGTAATGGATCTACCAGACCAATTCACTGGAAGTATTATTTCAGAGTTAAACCGTAGAAAAGGAGAGCTTCAGTTGATGGACGCTCATCCATCCGGAATGACCAGAGTAGAATTCGTAATCCCTACCAGAGGTATTATCGGATTCAGAGGTTACTTCGTAACTGAGACTAAAGGTGAGGGAGTCGCATCCAGCCGATTCTTGAGATTCGACGCCTATAAGGGAGAAATTCCTGGAAGAAAGAACGGCGCACTTATCTCCATGGACTCCGGAGAAACTACTGGATATGCACTTTGGAAAATCCAGGAAAGGGGAGAGTTATTAATCGATCCTCAAACTGCTGTATATCCTGGAATGATCATAGGTATCCACTCCAGAGACAATGACCTGGAAGTGAACCCTGTAAAAGAGAAAAAGCTTACTAACGTAAGATCTTCTGGAGCAGACGAAGCGATTAGACTTGTCCCTCCTCGTAAGTTCAGCCTTGAGCAGAATATTGAATTCTTGGACGATGATGAACTTTTGGAAGTAACTCCTCAAAGCATGCGTCTTCGTAAAAGACATTTGGATGCAAACGCAAGAAAGCGCGCAGCCAAATAATCAGTTTCGAAAAGCTATTTAAAGAAGAAGGCTCGCAATCGCGGGCCTTTTTTGTGCCTTCTTCATGGAGCGAGTTCTTCTTTTCTATGATTGTATCAATCGCTACACAAATTCTGTTATACCAAATGGTGTAAAACATATTAGGATTTTAGAATATTCTTCTTATTTATTTTTGATTGAACGATCGATTTAAGATTATTTTTTCACTTACACTTATAAATCTCTTATTTTCTCAATTGACAATTTAACACTGTTCTATAATCACCTTTGTGAGCTTGCGTTGGTAATTAACGAACGGGAGTTCAAATAGCGAACGTTCGAAATTAAATATTTAAATCGATTGTTTGTTATATATAAAAAGAACTCCTTCCTAAAGAGGCAAAGCCCAGGGAAGTGAGATCCGTAGAGAGAATAGTTTAAAAGAAGAGGGTTAAGGAGAATGTTAAAAAGAGCAAAGTTAATGGTAGCTGGGGTTCTATTCCTAGCAGCAGGAGCAGTGAGCGCGTCTGGTGGAGGATCTTCAAGTAAGCCTCTAGCTGGAGCTTATCCAATCGTATTGACTCATGGTATTTTCGGTTGGGGTAAATCTACTGGTATTGTTGATTATTGGGGCGGAAACGCGGCATATCTTCAATCTCAAGGAGCCACTGTTCTTACTCCTACTGTAACCGCTACAAACTCTTCTGCAGCAAGAGCAGCTCAGTTAAAAACAGCAATCCAAACTGCAATGGCAGCAAATAACTATACTGGAAAAGTTCATATCCTTGGACATTCCCAAGGTGGATTGGACGCTCGTTATCTTGTATCAAATCTTAGTTTTGCAAGTAAAGTCGCAACTCTCACCACAATCAACACTCCTCACAAAGGAAGTCCGGTTGCAAGCGTGATAGAAGCTGTGATCCCGAGTTGGGCGCTTCCTTATGTAGGAACAGTAGTAAATACTTTGGTGGGAGTTGTTTACGGACAATCTAGCCAAAATGCAGTTGCTGCATTAAAACTTCTGACTGTAAGCGGCGCTACTTCATTTAATGCAAGTGTTCCGAATGCATCCGGAGTTAAGTATTTCTCTTATGGGTCTTATATGATCGGTAATGATCTTATCCAACACCCTGCAATGGGACTTCTTGCACCTATCTGTTCCATTGGAGCGCCTTTCTATGGAATGAGCGTATGGAATGACGGTGTTGTTCCTGATGATTCTCAAAGATGGGGAACCTGGAAAGGTGGTCCTTCTTACGGAATTCTTACTACAGGTGTTGACCACTTAGAGGCAACCAATGCATTATACCTCGGACAAGCTTGGTATGATACTAATGGTTATTACTTAAAAATGGCTTCCAACGCAAAAAGTAATCAATAAGAAGCCAGTTTCGATCTCGTAAAATAGGATGCGCCTCCATTTGGAGGCGTTTTTTTTATTCTATAAATAGTAAGTGTGCTTATTAGTGCTTGCATGATATGTGCACTTATTATATAAGGAATCCAGATAGTAAGCATACTTACTATCTGGAGGAATGAAATGTGGAAGTATGAGTACAATACAACAGTAAAGGGAATCGATGCGAAATCACTTTGGGAAGCCAGATCGGACGTTTCCAATTGGTCCAAATGGGATTCTGACATTGAATGGACCAAGATAGAAGGAGAAGTTTCCGTAGGCAAAGAATTCGTCCTGAAGCCTAAGGGAGGATTTGCTTGTAAGGTTTTGATCACCGAATCGGAGAAACCATTCGTATTTGGGGACGTGACCAGTCTCCCTGGAGCCAAAATGAAATTTATACATTTCTTTAAGCCCAGCAAAGAAGGAACAGATATCAAAGTAGAGCTGAGCATCTCTGGGCCTTTAGGATTTCTCTGGAGAAAAATACTGGGAGAAGAGCAGGCCAAAGGAATGGAAGAAGAGATCCGTAAATTTTCCGAATTAGTTAGGAAAGAAATCGGATGAGCCCTAAATATTGGATCGTTGTCGCTTCCAAGGAGCATTCCCTTTTGGGAATGTCCCAAGGAATTGTGCAGGCCTGCCATGGAAAGAAGGCTCCTCTTGCCAGAATGAAAAAGGGAGATTGGGTTTTAGTATATTCTTCTAAAGAGATATTTGGCTCTAAAACTCCCTGTCGTAAATTCACTTCTATCGGACAGATAGAAGACGATTCAGTTTATCCATTTCAGATGAGCCCTGACTTCTGTCCTTTCCGTAGGAATGTGAAATATTTTCCTGTACAAGAAGCGGATATTTTTCCTTTGATAGATTCTCTGGAATTTATTCAAAATAAAAAGTCCTGGGGTTTTCCGTTTCGTTTTGGATTTTTGGAAATTGGGCCTGAGGATTTCGGGCTGATTTCGGAGAGGATGGGTTTAAGTGTCCAAGGAAAAAGTATTTAGATACGATAAATCCGACGATAGTCCTGGATTTTTATTATGGCAGGTCACCAATCTTTGGCAAAGAGAGATCCGAAAGGTTTTGGAGCCTTTGGATCTTACCCATGCTCAATTTGTTTTGTTGGCAGTTACTCATTGGTTGGAACTCCACGAAGAAGAGACTACTCAGATCAAAATTGCGGATAGGGCTAAAACGGATCCTATGACTACCTCTACCGTGCTAAGAACTCTTGAATCTAAAAAGTTAGTGAAACGTATCTCTCATGAGACTGATACACGTGCAAAATTAGTGAAAACTACTTCAGAAGGTCAGAAGGTTCTAAAACAGGCTGTCAAGGTTGTGGAAGATTTTGATGAGGATTTCTTTTCTATTTTAGGTGGAAAAAGAAAAGATATGGTTAATGGACTACAGATACTTTCCAGGAAATAATAGAAAAGGTTTGGAGAGCCTTTCCAAAATGGTTCAGGCTCTTTGACTTTGCGAGTGAGTTACTCTTTGTTTTTAAGTTTTTCTAATTCCCGGATCAGTTCTTCTTTGGAAACATTCGGGTCTTGTTTTAATCTTCGGATGAGTTCGTCAGTGCTCTCTTTTTGAGAAATCGTTTTAGTATCCACAGCCCCATCTAAAATTACAGAAGAGAAGTTTTGGATCTTAGGAGGAGAAATCCCTGGTTTTATTTTATTTAATTCTACCACGGCTACATGTTCGAATACCTCTTGTACCTGGCCTGGGAATTCAGCGATCTTGATTGGAGTTCCTACGGTTACATTATCTGTTGTGGAAAATAATGCGAAGAAGTTTTGTTTTCCTTCTGTCTGAGGAAATGCTTCTGCATCTAAAGTAAATAATACTACTCCAGCAACTTCGTTATCTATTGTTTTCCTAAATTTTCCAAGGTTGATGGAGATCCTACCTAAGAGTGGATTTCCTATCCTTCGGTAGACGTCTCTGTTTGAAAATACGATGGAACTTTTGTCCTGGGAAAGTTCAGCGGATCTTCCGGTTCCTTCTCCTATTAATTTGTTAAAATCTTTTACCTTCATAAATGGTCCGAAGGAACGGACTGCCCAACTTTTAGGATCTTGATTATTATGGCCGTGATAATTGCGATGAAACTCTTTGACATTCGTTTCAAAAAATAAAAGTTCTCTATCGCTAGTCTGAAGTTTTCCTGATTTAACTTTTAACTCTTCTCTATTTTCGCTCACGCTAAATTGGAGTCTAGTTAATATTTGATGGTTAAATTCCATCTCTCCTTTTGCGGTACGTCGGATCCAAAGAGTTTGTATTTTGATTTTTCCGTTTTCGAACCATTCTTTGGATCTTTCATTCACATAAAATCCTGCCAGTTCAGGAATTGCAGGAGTGGGTTTACCTCTTAAACTATCTCCGCAATTGATGAGTATACCAAACAGGGTTAAGAGAATTACAGATATTTTGAAACGGTTTCGAAACATTTGAATTACGTTAGTTTCCTACTGAAAAGGGTAAAGAAAAAAAAGGAAATTCATATTATCTTGACAAAGTTGTCGTTTTCATAGATCAATGAGCGATAAAAACAATGGACTCTGAGCCGACAGCTTTTCGATTTCAATATTTACTTTCTATAATTTTCTGTATCTTCTTAGTTTCTTGCTCATCTCCGGATGCACCAGTCGCTCAAAAAGGCATCTTAGATTTAACCCATTGGGATTATAGATCCACTCCAACTTTTAATTTGCAGGGAGATTGGTCTTTTTTTCCGAATACTTTCCAGCCTGACCCTAATTCAGAAAAATCTCCAGAGTTTCGTAAAATTCCTGGTGTTTGGCCAGGGGCCGGTTATGCACTTCTTAAATTAAAAATACTTCTTCCTGAGAAGCATGGACGTTTAGCGATCTATTCTAAACACCAGGCGACCGCTTTTGAAATTTTGATCAATGGAGTTTCTGCAGGTAGTTCAGGAGAACCTGGAACTACCTTCGAGACGAGTGCTCCGGACAATAGGCCTGTCTATTATGAATGGGACGAATCCTCTAAAGAAGTGGATATTAGTTTCAAAATTTCTAATTTTCATCATAGGTTAACTGGGCTTTGGTTCGATATCCGTTTCGGGGATGCGAGGACACTTTATAAGGAAACTTTAATACTCAGGGACTGGGATCTTTTTCTGTCCGGGCTTTTTTTCATGTCCACCCTTTACCATCTTGGACTTTTCTTCTTGAGAAGACAGGACCGCACTCCTTTGGTATTTGCTTTATTCTGTTTTTGTTTATTTCTCCGTATATTCGTGACTGAGGAAAAACTGATCCAATTCTATTTTCCTTGGGCAGATTATCCACTTTCCATGAACTTGGAATATTTAACTATGTATGCGGCCTTGCCTCTAGGGCTTCATTTCGTCCGACATTCCTTTCCGGCATATTTTCCTAGAAAATGGATGTTATTATTCTATCTGATCTCATTTATATTTTCTTTAAGTACACTTTTTCCTTTTCCGATTCCTTCTCGGCCAATCCCTTATTTTCAATTCGTATTCTTGGGTGGTGTAGTATTTGCAATTATTGTACTTTTTAGGGCGATTATTCACAGAGAACAATATTCTCTTTCGATAGGATTTGCGATCTTCGCTTTGATTGTTGCAGGGATTTTCGATATGCTTGCTGCAAGACAGATCATATTTGCAAGGTTTATTATCCCGATCGGACTGTTTGTAGCAATTCTCACCCAGACATTCATTTTATCTTCCAGATATAGAGATCTATATAGTGAGAAGGAAAAACTTTCAGATCGCCTACAACGTTTGAACGAAACTTACAGTAGATTTGTACCAATCAGCTTTTTGGAATTTTTAGGAAAAGGAAATCTGGAGGATATGAGGCCTGGAGATCAGATCAGAAAGGAGATGACCATCCTGTTTGCGGATATCAGATCTTTTACTGAAATTTCGGAAAGCCTAGATTCCAAAGAAAGTTTTGAATTACTGAATTCTTATATTTCAGAGATGGAACCGCTTATTCATTCTAATCATGGTTTTGTGGATAAGTATTTTGGGGATGCAATTATGGCTCTCTTTCCTGAAAGTTCTGACGATGCGGTAAATGCCGCAATCTCCATGCAAAATCGTATTTTAGATTATAACCAAAGAAGAATGGACCAAGGAAATCGTGCGATCGGAGTTGGTATCGGAATACATACAGGTTCTTTGATGATGGGGCTTGTCGGTTCAGGAGATCGTATGGAGAGTACTGTGATCTCTGATGCAGTTCATCTTGCTTCTAAGTTGGAAACATTGAATAAATATTATGGATCTAGCATATTAATTAGCGAAGATACTTATTTAAAACTTAAATCTCCTGAAAAATTTTTGCTTCGTAAATTGGATAAGCTTAAGTTCAGAGGGAAAAAAGAACATAGAGCAATTTATGAACTTGGAGATCATTTAACTAAAACCGAAAAAGAAGCATTCCTGAAGTCTAAAAGTAATTTTGAAAGGGGAGTGGAATTGTTTTATTACGGAAAATATTTAGATTCAGGTGAATCTTTTAGAGAGGCTTTGAGAATTTATTCCGGAGATAGGGCTGCGAACCTATACTTAAAACGTTGCACGGAGCAAATTTATTCTTCTACTGTAAAAGTGCAGCCCGGTCCGGATCTAGCTTAAATTTTTGGATCATTCTCCATTTAAGAATAAAGTTTCTTCCACATCTTCTTGTGAATCTTCGGAAGTTGAATCTAAGGATTTACGGACTTTGGCTCCTAATTTGCGAATATTTTCCGCTCTTCCTAAAAGATTTCCTCTACCGGATTTTAATTTTCCGAGCACTGCATCATAGTTGTCTTTAGATTTATCTAAAGATTTTCCTAATACTTCCAAAGCTGTGACGATCTCTACGATCTTGTCATACATCTTTCCTGATTCTTCAGCTATCTGTTCCGAGTTTTTGTTTTGTTTTTCCTTTCTCCAAAGATTGGCCACCATCTTTAAGGAAACCATCAAGGTAGAAGGAGTAACTATCAGAATGTTTTTAGCGTAAGCTTCTTCTAAAAATTTAGGATCTGTACGAACTGCTTCATAATAAGAAGGTTCTACTGGAAGGAACATCAACACAAAGTCCAGTGATTCTATTCCATAGAGTGACTGGTAATTTTTCTTGTATAAGCCTGAGACATGCTCGTATAAACTTTTGAGATGCCTTTGTAGCGCTGCTTTTTTTACATCTTCTGTTTCTGCAGAAGCATATTCCACGTAAGCAGTTAAGGAAACTTTTGAGTCTATTACGATTGATTTTCCAGAAGGAAGTTTGACTACTATATCCGGTCTCAGTCTTCCATCTTCTGTTTGTACGGATTCCTGAGCAGTATATTCTCTTCCTTTAACTAAGCCGCTATTTTGAAGAATGTTTTCTAGGATCCCTTCTCCCCAATCCCCTTGAGTTTTGGAGTTTCCTTTCAGAGCGGAAGCCAAACTTTTAGCGTCTTCTGAAAGTGTTTTATTCATTTCTAATAGATTATTGATTTGAGCCTTTAAGTTTGCCGTATCATCCTTATGCTCTTTATGAGAAAGTTCAACTTTAACTCCGAATTTTTCTATTTCTTCCTTAAATGGACGAAGTAGATCATTCATCTTTTCGTGAGTTTGCTGGTTGAATTTTTGGGAATTGTCCAATAGAGCTTGGTTAGCTGCATGTTTGAACTTTTCGTCCAACTTGGACATGAGTTCTTCGAATTCTTTCTTTTGGTTCTCTAATCTTTCTTTCAAAAGATCAGATTCTTTTTTCATGGCTTGGTAATAGCCGATTGCTTTTTCTGTTTTTTCAGAATTCTCTTTAAACTCTTTTTCTAGCTGAAGGATCCTTTCTTTGGATCTTTGTTCAGAGGTGAGAAGTCCCGCTCTTTCTAATTTTAACTTTTCGTGTTCATTCGGATTGATCCCAGACTCTTTTGAATAGAGTGCTTTTGCCAAGAAGAAGGCGAGGCCAAAGCCGATGAGAAGACCGGTGAGTAATACGATTGCAAATTCCATTTTGACTCCTTTTTGGAATTCGGTACAATTCAGGATACCAAATTCCAGGATAGAATTTCCATTTTATAGAGACCCCGGACAAATCCGGGGCTTATGTTTTAATTTAGAAAATTAACGTTTTCCTTTTTTGCGAGAAGGGCCGCCGGAACCAGAGCCAGAACCTTTTCTTCCACCACCGCTACCGCCGCCACCACGGTATTGATTTGAGTTTCGGTTTTTATCCTTATGATCCCGTTTTCCTTTTTGTTTTCCACCAAAACGTCTATCACGGTCATTACGGGAAGAACCTTCTTTTTCTCTGAAGCCTCTTTGGTCTTGGTCAAAACGAGCGTTCGAGTCGAATTTTTCTGACTTCTCTGCGAGAGCTAATTTGAAAAGTGCCGCAGCTAAACGTTCTGCAGGGACCCCTTCTGTGGTGAGCTTCTTTACAAGTTTGGAATATTCGGAAACATCCCCTTCTTCTGCGACTTCTTTAACTATATGAGAATATTCCAAAAATTTCTTTTCTGTGAGTTCTGAAATATCAGGGACTTTTCCAAGTTCCATTTCGAATTCGTGGTCTTCTCTGATCTTGCGTAATGTTTTGAAGTCTTTATTAGAAACAAAACTAAGTGCGAGCCCTTTTCTTCCTGCTCTTCCTGTTCTACCGATACGGTGAACATAGTCTTCAGAATCTCTAGGAATATCGTAATTGACTACAGCTTCTACATCGCTTACATCAATTCCTCTTCCCGCTACGTCAGTTGCGACAAGAACTGTAACAAGCCCAGAACGGAATCCGGACATTACCTTGTTTCTTTGGTTTTGGGAAAGATCTCCGTGTAATCCTTCGGAGAATATTCCTTTGGACTTTAAAAATTCGACTGTTTCGTCAACTCTGACTTTAGTATTACAAAATACTAATGAAGCTTTTGGGGTATGAAACTCTAATAGGCGGATTAATGCCTCAGGCTTAAGGCCTTCTCTCATTTCAAAATAGATCTGCTGGATCTTCGGTCTGTCTGCTTTTCCACCTGTTACATCTACGATCTTTGGAGAATCTTGGAATTTTTTAGTAATTCCCATCACCTTTGCAGAAAGAGTAGCAGAGAATAGGATTGTTTGTCTTTCTTCTGGAACTTTTGCGAGGATGATTTCCATATCCTCTAAAAATCCCATGTCCAACATTTCGTCTGCTTCGTCCAGGATGACCATTTTGATCCCGCCCAGAACCAAGGTCTTTCTGTCCATATGATCCATGGTCCTTCCTGGAGTTCCTACGATCACTTGTGGTTTTCTTTTTAATGCCTTGAATTGTTTGGTGATATCATCTCCACCATAGATTGCAGCTACTTCGAAATCTTCTTTATATTTTCCTAATTTTCTATATTCTTCTGCGACTTGGACTACCAATTCTCTGGTAGGGCAGAGTACTAATACTTGTGGAGATTTTTCTCCTTCTTCCAATATTTCTAAACTTGGAATTGCAAATGCAGCAGTTTTACCTGTTCCAGTACGGGAATGGCCGATTACGTCTCTCCCAGTAAGAATGAGTGGAATAGCTTCGGATTGAATGGAAGAAGGTTCAGTAAATCCGAGATCGGATACTGCGTTTAAGACGTCCTCGGATAGTCCGAGTTCTTGGAATGTTTTTTTGGGTTTCAAAGATTGCTCCTGGGATGTCCGCGTAAATTTTTACGTTATCCCTACGAATATGCCTGTCTGGCTAAGAGCTTGGATCTTTATAGAATGGTCCTATTTAAACATAAAGGAAAGATTTAGGCTCAGTTATCGTTTCTTCCATGAATTCAAACACGACTCTCCGGCATAGCATTAAAGGTCTTTTATTCCTTGCCAGCCTTCATATATTTCGACTTTAACTTAGTTGGGAACTTTTCAATCGCGTATCTAAGCATTGTCCTGGGCATCTTATGTGCATGTTTATCTAAAAAATCCGTCTCAGGTTTTAGGCTTCTGTTCCCAACTTCCCTTAACATCCAACCCACTGCCTTATGAATAAGATCTTCTTTATCCATTAAGAGGTTTTCAGAGATCTTTAAGGTATCTTTAAAGTCTCCTTTGCGGATAAACGCATAAGTGGAGATGATCGCGACCCTTCTTTCCCATAGATTACTCGATTTAACAAGCTTGTACAGGATGTCTCTTTTCTTATCTATAAGATAATCTCCGATCAATTCTCTGGAACTTAGATCCACAATGTCCCAATTATTCACATATTTTAAATTTTTTAAATAGAATAGATGAAGTTCTTTGCGACCTTCTTCTGGAGTTTTTTGGAACTTCTCACATAGTATAAAAAAACCTAAAAGTCTTTCTTCATGATACTTTGATTTTACGATTTTCTGAAGTTCGGATAATGGAAGTCCTTTGTATAATTTAGAAATTTTTCGAAGAGGTGGGACCTTTATTCCTAAGAATAGATCACCTTCTCCGTATTGTCCCTTTCCTGTTTTGAAAAATCGAGAGAGTATTTCGACCGCTTTTGGATCGGCGAGTTTTCGGACTTCTCGGATGATATCTTCCGCCTTTGAATTTTCGCCCCCTAATATTTTTTTTGGGGCAGCTGTTGGGGATTTGGGCATGGGACAAAATCTAATTTTTTTAGAAGATAAGGGCAAGCATTATAGAAGGACAAATGTCATACTCTAAATCCCGGTTTTTGGGCTTGCCAGTTAGGAGGTCCAACAAATCCTAATTTTTAGGAAAGATCTGCTCTCGTATGAAACATAAACCTCTTCATAATATTTATAGTAAGGATATTCTTAGAAAGAAGATTGAGGCAGAGGATTTCCAGCGTACTACTATTTCCTTTTATAAATATGTGATTTTAGAGAATCCCGACCTTCTCCGTAACGAACTATATAGAGAATGGGAATCCTTAGGAGTCCTCGGAAGGATTTATATAGCAAGAGAAGGGATTAACGCTCAATTATCAGTGCCTGAATTTAATTTTCAGAAGTTCAGAGATTCTATAGATGCAAGAAAAGAATTCAAAGATGTTCCATTCAAGATTGCAGTGGAACAAAATTCTTATTCATTCTTAAAATTGGACATCCGAGTTCGCAATAAGATCGTAGCGGATGGTCTTGCAGATGATACTTTCGATGTGACCAATGTAGGGACTCATCTAAATGCAGAGGAATTTAATAAAAAATTAGAATCTTCTGAAACTATCGTAGTGGATGTTCGAAATCACTACGAATCTGAGATAGGACATTTCGAAGGAGCGCTACTTCCTCAAGCTGATACCTTTAGGGAAGAATTACCTTTGATCATAGATCTTCTGCAAGATAAAAAGGATAAAGAAATCGTAATGTATTGCACTGGAGGGATCCGATGTGAGAAAGCTTCTGCTTATCTAAAACATCATGGATTCCAAAATGTGTATCAGCTCCACGGGGGAATTATCTCTTATGCTTCTGAAATTAAGGAGAAGGGACTGGATTCCAAGTTTAAGGGGAAAAATTTCGTGTTTGATGCGAGACTCCAAGAAACTGTGGGAGAAGAGATACTAAGTGAATGCCACCAATGTGATCAAAAATCCGCGAGGCATATCAATTGTGCAAATCCAGCTTGCCATATTCTATTTATCCAATGTTTGTCTTGTGCTGAAAAATTTGATAATTGCTGCTCTGTAGAATGCCAAAAGATCGCTGCCTTGCCTGTGGAAGAACAGAAAAAATTAAGAAAAGGTAAAGCGGCTTCTAACCAACATTTTTCTAAATCCAAGATCAGACCTAAGGTTTTCGAACTTTACAAAGGAAAATAATCCAGGTCCTTTTAATTTTCCTGAGAAAAATTGAAATATCTTGTAATCATTTTAATTACAAGAAGTCTAACAGAAAAGAAGGATATTATGCAGAAGTTACCGGTATTTTTTGTAGGCCATGGAAGTCCAATGAACGCTCTCGGACCAAATCCGTTAGCCGACACATGGGCGGAATCCGCGAAAGATTTTCCGGAACCTAAAGCAATTTTGAGTATTTCTGCACATTGGTTTACTAAAGGTACATATGTAACTTCAAACCAATCTCCTCCTACTATTCATGATTTTTACGGATTTCCACAGGAATTATTCGATGTACAATATTCCGCGCCCGGAGATCCAAAACTTGCGGAAGAACTTTCTAAATCCAAAGATGCACAAGTGATCCAAGACGATTCTTGGGGATTGGATCATGGGACGTGGAGTGTCCTTAGGAACATGTATCCTAAGGCAAATATTCCAGTAGTTCAATTGAGTTTAGATGCCACTAAATCTGGAGAATGGCATTACGAATTTGCAAAGTCTTTGTCTAAACTTCGAGAACAAGGTGTGCTTGTTTTGGGTAGTGGGGATTTAGTTCATAACTTACGTCTTTATGATTGGAAAAATCAAGACAAGGCACATGACTGGGCCTTGGATGCGAATGAAACATTCAAGGATCTGATCCAAAAAAGAGATTGGAAGAGCTTGGCAAATTATCAGAAATTAGGGACTGCAGTGCAGATCGCAGTCCCAACTCCTGAACATTATTTTCCTATGTTATATGCTTTGGCATTGGCTGAAGAGAAGGAAGAAATCAGCTTTTATAATGATATCATCCAAAGTTCAGTATCTCTGACTAGCATGAAGATCAGTTAGGTTGCTTTTTCTCTTCCCCAGATAGAAGCCAAGAAGAGCCCACTAATCAAATGCCATACTCCCCACCAAGCTGCGATTAGGGCCATGGATCCTATTCCTTGGAAGAATGTAAAAATTAGGATGAGTCCGAGCCCAGAGTTTTGTAGTCCCGTTTCTAAAGAGATTGTTTTTCTTTCTTTATGGGCAAGACCTGCGATCCAAGAGGCAAGATATCCCACTGTCAAAGCAGATCCGTTATGAAGAAGTACTAACCAAAACAAAACAGGTCCAAACTCTACGAAGGATCGCCAGTTACCAATAAATGCGATTAATATAAAAATACCTAACAGGACTGTGGATCCAATTCTCATCGGCTTTTTCAAAGAAGAAGCAACCTTAGGTAGAAAACGATTTGTAAGTGCTCCTAAAATTAAAGGTAAAACCAATATTAGAAAAATAGAAAGGAATACATCTACAGGATTTAAACTGATCTCTTTTAATCTGTCTGCTGCAGGAGAATATAATTTTCCCCAAAAGAAAAAGTTAAATGGAGTGAAGAACCAAGCAAGAACAGTCGTAGTCGCAGTTAAGGAAATAGAAAGAGGAACATTTCCTTTTGCAAGAAGGCTGATAAAATTGGACATATTTCCGCCAGGACAGGCTGCCACTAAGATCATTCCAAGAGCCAAACCTGGATGAGGTTTTAGAATATAAAGTAATCCTACAGTGAGTGCTGGCAATAGCACCAATTGTGAAAATAAGCCTACAATTGCTGCTTTAGGTTGTTTTCTTAAGTTTGTAAAATCAGCGATTGTTAATTCTAAAGAGACCCCATACATGATCAGTCCCAAACATATATTCAGGACAAAAAGTCCTCCTGGACTGAAATTCAATCTGACTAAATCGTAATCTTGCATGTATTTCCTTCAGCGGATGAGTTATCCGCCGTGTTTAATATTTTAGATTTTTTTAAACTATATTTTAGTCCGTCCAGGTGACTAAAATTTCCCTTGGTCCGGAGAATGGTAATCTTCCGTGAGAAATGGAATAATTGTCTATCAAAAGAACGTCCCCTTTTTGCCAGGAGAATATGGACAAATGTTTCCAGAATGTCTGGCTGACCTTGCTCATTTCTGAAACGCTGATCACTGAATCATCTCCGAAAATCACATTTGTGTCCTGATCTTTAGGTTCTACTAACTTCTTCTTTAAGAATGTAAGAACGTATAGAACTCCTGCTAAGATCAGGCTTCGGATAGTTCCTTGTTGTTTTAGAATTTTTGCATATTCTAATCTGGCTGCGTCTTGGTGGAATACCTGGCTATGATTATGCCATGCCTTTGTTTTGGCGATTGGGTGTTTACGAACAGCAACCTGTTTATTAGTGAGTTTTAATCCGTCTTCAGGCAGCCATTCCACTTGGAATCTTTGCTGTGCTGCTATCTTCTCCACTTGTTTTTTTTCCTTAGTGGAGAACATCTCATCCCAACGTTTTGTCTTCCAAAGATTATAACGAGAAGCATTTGGTCCGTCGTATTTGCGGATATATTTCACGCCCTTAGATTCAAATTTTTTTATTAGGTCCGGATCTAGATCCTCGTATATTTTCCGTAGGTCCGCGATTGGAGTTTCGCCATGTGCATTAGGGGCAACCGCACAGAAAAACATCAGTTTGCGAGGAGGTTTGTCCAAAAAACTCATCTCAGCATGTTGCATGATAGGATAATGAGGGGGAAGTTCACTCGCAGTATGGACAAACTGAGTAACTTTATTTCTGGGAGAAGTTCCCAGATAGTCAGTTTTCAAATTTTTATCCAAGCTAAGAGCAACGTCTTCGAATTCTTGTGCAGAAGAAATTTGAAATCCTCTGAATAGGATTGCACCGTATTCCAATAGATCTGCTTCGATCGATTTTTTATTTTTAGAGACCCACGCAGGTAAAAATCCAGATTCTAAAGCGTTCGTATCACCAGGACCGTAAATTCTAGGAAGTTCCTTGCCTGGGAAAAAAGATCTTTCAACACGACCTACACCTTTCGGCTTAGTTTTGTTAGCGGAAACTTTCTTAATTGCAGATTTGCCAGATCGGGAAATTGTATTTGTTTTCATTGAGACTCTCCCGTTAGAGAATGAAAACTTTTATAAAACTACAGAATGGAAAGGCAAGTCTTTTCATTTCCGCCTTGATTCGGTAGCTTCTTCTAAAATACGTATACCATGAGTTCTATTGAAATTCGTTCGGAAGATCCTAAGGTGGAGATGGCATGGTTTTGTGATCTCTGTAACGGAGACTACGAATATCTGGGAGTTCCTGACCCAAAACTAAGATCCAGTTTCGAACATTGTGCAGAAATTATCCGACTTGCGGATGAGCTGGGTTATCAGAATATTCTTCTTCCTTCTTCTTACCAAGTTGGACAGGACACTTTGACATTCGCTGCCGCGGCTTCTCAATTTACTAAAAATATTTCCTTACTCACTGCAGTTCGTTGTGGAGAAATACATCCTCCTATGCTTGCAAGGACTATCTCTACATTAGATCACATGTTAAAAGGAAGATTGAATATTAATATTATATCATCTGATCTTCCTGGAACGATCCGAGATTCGAAAGAAAGATATCAGATCTCTAAAGAAGTTATCGAAATATTAAAACAATCTTGGACCAAAGATGAGATCGATTTCCAGGGAGAATTTTATAAGATAAAATTGAGTTCGGATCCTTCTAAATCTTATCAAACTAACGGAGGACCATTATTATACTTCGGGGGAATTTCAGAAGACGCAAGACAACTCTGTGCAGAATACTGCGATGTTTTTTTGATGTGGCCCGAAACTGAAGAAAGATTAGCCGACACTATGAAAGATCTAAGTAGAAGAGCGAAGCTTGCTGGAAGAAAAATAGATTTTGGTTTAAGAATACATGTAATCGTAAGAGATACGGAAGAAGAAGCTAAAGATGCCGCTTCTAGATTATTATCTAAACTGGATCTACAAAAAGCAGAAGAACTTAAGCACAGAGCCTTGGACTCAAATTCGGCAGGAGTCAAGAGACAGGACGAACTCAGGAAAAATGCAGGATCTGATCTATTCATAGAACCTAATATTTGGTCTGGGATTGGTCTTGCCAGATCTGGTTGTGGTTCTGCGATCGTAGGAACCCCAGAACAAGTATTAGAAAAAATTCATAGATATATAAACATGGGAATTCGAGCATTTATACTCTCCGGATATCCTTTGATGGACGAATGTAAAATATTCGCAGAAAAAGTTTTACCTCATATCCAAACAGTTTCTTTGCCTAAGGCCCAAGGAAGAATTCCTGATCGAGAGCCTGTGACTCCTTTAACTAGTGGAGAAAGAAAATGAAAATTTCACTTTCTAAAGAAGGTCCAAATTTTTCCAGATTGGTTTACGGTTGTTGGAGATTACATTCAGATCCAAAAGGCTCGGGCATTGATCGGATCTTAGAAAAGATAGATGTTTGTCTGGAGTCTGGAATAGATACATTCGATCATGCGGATCTATACGGAGAATACGGAAATGAGGAGAAATTCGGCGCAGTCGTAAAATCTAAACCTGGCCTAAAAGATAAGATCAAGATAGTCACTAAGGCTGGGATTCAGCTTCCAGGACCAAATCGCTCAGGAATTTCGGTCAAACATTATGATACATCTAGCAAATATCTAACTAGTTCCGCCGAAAGTTCATTAAAAAAACTAAATGTAGATAAAATAGATCTACTCTTGATCCATAGACCTGATCCACTTATGAATGCGGACGAGATCGCGAAAGCCTTCAAATCCCTCAAAGAAAGTGGCAAGGTTCTATATTTTGGAGTTTCAAATTTTACTCCTTCTCAATTTTCACTTTTGCAGTCCAGATTGGATTTTCCTTTGGTAACAAACCAAGTGGAGTTCCATCCATTTTATCCTGATCCTCTCACAAATGGAGTGTTTGACCAGGCCCAAGAATTAAGTATCAAACCTATGATTTGGTCTCCAACTGCCGGCGGCAGAATCTTCCAACCTAAAACGGAACAAGAAACTGTTTTATATAAAACATTAGAGGAGTTGGCAAAGAAGAAGGGCACAACTATCGATGCGGTATTATTCTCCTGGTATCTATTTCATCCTGCACAATTGGTCCCAGTTTTAGGGACGAATGAACCTGATCGTATCCGATCTGCTACGAAATCTTTTCAAGTTGAGTTAGAAAGAGAAGAATGGTTTCAGATTTTAGAAGCTGGAACAGGTAAAAAAGTCCCTTAATAGAAAAAAATGACCATATAAGAAATTTCTAATTAGAATATAATACTTATATTTATACTGCCCGTTCGATATCAAAACGGAGAACCAAAAATGAAAATCGAACAAAGCAGAAAGGTACTCGCCCTTTTGGTGGGAATTTTATTATTCCTGCTCAATTGTAACGGGGAGAAGGCAATAAACACGGAAAGTTTGCTGGGATTGGTCCAGAAAACGAGCCAAACGAAAATTGGAACCAATTATTCTGACCTTGCAGTTATTGATACTGTAAACGGAACGGGATCATTCTCTTTACTCACCTATAATGTTGCCGGATTGCTAGAGCCTTTTTCCAGCTCAAATCCAAGTGAGAATACACCTTATATGGGGCCTTTGATGACTCCATTCGATCTGATCCAAGTTCAGGAAGATTTTAATTACCATGCAAGTTTGTATGCAAATGATTCGCATCCGTATCGATCCGCAACAAGTGGAGGAATGGGGATAGGAGATGGTCTAAATACTCTCTCTTATTTTCCATTCTCGGATTTCCAAAGAGTGGATTGGGATGCTTGTAACGGAACGGATTGTTTAACACCTAAAGGATTTACTTTAGCAAGGCATAAGGTAGCCCCTGGAGTATTTCTGGATGTGTATAATTTTCATACGAATGCAAGCACAGAAGATGCGGACCTTGCTGCAAGAAGATCGAATGTATTACAAATTCTGAATTTTATAGAATCCAATTCTGCAGGAAATGCAGTTATTGTGATGGGAGATACGAATACAAGATATACCAGATCCGGAGATAATATTCGAGAATTTATCAATCATGGATTTACAGATGTTTGGATCCAGTTGATTCGAGGAGGATCTTATCCTACACAAGGTGGAGATGCATTGACGGACTGCGAAGGTCATAGAACAAGTGCAGGCTGTGAGGTAGTGGATAAAATATTCTACCGTGGAAATTCCTATATTTCCTTATCTCCAAGTTCATATTTGATGGAAGACGCAAGATTTGTTCATCCAGTGACTGGTGTTCCTCTTTCAGATCATTATGCTGTTTCTTCTACATTCAATTATTCTCTTTTACAGAATCTGCTGTATAGTGATACATTTGGTGGACCACATGGGACTGCGTTCAATGACGCAAATTCTCTACCTTCTTCTCCATCTGCGTTAAAATTAAGTTTAAGATCCGGATCTAGAGTGGATGCAGTTTCTTTACAATTAACGAATGGAACTGTATTAAGCCATGGAGGAACAGGGGGAAGTTTACAAACTTTGACTTTAGGAACGACAGAGTACTTAGACCAAGTAAAACTTTGCAGTGGCGTAAAAAGTAGTCATACTCGGATTTTTTATGCACAATTTCGGACAAGCCTTGGAAGATTTCTCACAGGAGGATCTACAACATCAACCTGCACTACATACTCAGCTCCTAATGGCTGGGGAATCGTAGGTTTTCATGGAAGAAGCGGAGATGAAATTGATAAACTAGGTGTGATCTTTGCTCCGGTTCAGTAAATGATCTGGAAAGTATTTAGGCCGAACATTCGATAAAAATCGAAGGAATAAAAAGCGATCCATTTGTTTCTAAAAGAAAGTTTCCTAAATATGTCCGAGGTTCGATGCGGGACGTATAGGATTTTTAGGAGAAATGAATGTTTCGCTTTCTAACTTCAATCTTAATCGTATCTTTTCTTTTCGTCTGTAAGGCCGAAAATTCTCAAAAACAATCTGAAGATCTTTCAGACGGACGCTCTAGGTCTGCAGCGGCACCAATGCCTTCTTCTGCGGATGAACAACCGATGCAAGAGGCCGAGAAAAAATTGGCTGGAAAGGCAGGTGAAAGGGAAGAAGCTCCAGAGGATCAGATCAAAACCTTTGCTACTCCTAAAATCGGAAACCTAAAGATAGGCCGCCTCTTAGAATATAAGGTAGATCTAAATTTCGAGACCAAAGATTTTATCGCTGCTCGAAAATTCCTATTAGAACTTTCAGGAAAGTATGGATTCGTTCAGAGTGAAAGTTTGCAGAATTGGGGAGGAGACACTGAGCCAAGTATGACTGCTGTCATTCATGTAAAGTCCTCCGATCTATATCAGGTTTTAATGGAATTGGAAAAGATCGGAACTCTTACTTCTGAAAATATCCAAGTAGAAGATCATACTGAAAATTATACATTAGAACAAATCCATGCAAAAAGAGAGAAGATCAGGATTGCAAGAAGAACAGATCTTGGTGTTAGATCCACTCCTAAAAATGCCGCTGAAATTGAAGAACTTATCGGACAATCTGAAGATTCTGCTGACTCTGCCGAATTCGAAAAATGGAAAATTATGGATAGGGTCAATTGGGCAAAGATCAGCATTCATATGTATGGTCCTAAAAAACCAAAAGTTGTAGAAGTCCCAAGTTTTGGAGATGCATTTATTGATTTGGCAAGTCTCGGATTAAAACTGATACTATCTTTGATCTATATAATTCCTTTAGCATTGATTGCCGCAGGGATTTTTTATCTTGTCAAGTTTGCCAGAAATAAATGGTTCAAATAAATTAAGAAAATATAAAGTATAACCAAAGGGTCGCAGAGATCAAAAGTCCTGCGGCCCAAATATCATTCCTGAAAAATCCTCTCACTCTATATTTTTTAGGAAAACGTTTTGCTTTTTGCAAAGAAACCCCTAAAAAGAATAACCCAGAAAATGCAAAACTTGTCCAGGCACAAATCTTTGCGTTTATACCTAATCCAAGTCTGGAATAAACAAATAATCCAAGACTAAATAA
Organism: Leptospira saintgironsiae; assembly: GCF_002811765.1. NCBI lineage: Bacteria > Pseudomonadati > Spirochaetota > Leptospiria > Leptospirales > Leptospiraceae > Leptospira > Leptospira saintgironsiae. The sequence continues at coordinate 194,907 of NZ_NPDR01000004.1, forward strand.
GAAGACGAATGCCAAAGAGAAAGTTTTTGCTAGAATTTTTACAGAAAATCCTGGTTTCGCTTTTTGTTCATATACATTCTTGGATAAAATTAAGCTCAAGAGAACTTGAGAGAATATTCCAAAAATACATACGATAAATACTCTATGCAGAAAATTTAATTTTTCTCCGAACATAATATGTATTTCCGGAATTCCGGAAGATAAGATCGAATAAAGATAAGGTAAAGAAATAGATAAGATCGGACAAATTAGAATAGTGATCCAAGCTGCTTTTGAATTAGATCTTTTCCAGAAAACTCCCACCAAAAATACAGAGAGTAATCCTAATGTGAAATGAGCACTTTGTCCCGAGATCTCTAAGAAAAAATTCCCTTTAGAATTTGGTGTATAAGTAAATAAGGCCAAAAATACGGTTAATGCGGAGAAGAAGAGCAAAAACATTCTGCCTACACGAACCGATTCCTCGTCCTCTAATTTTTCTCCTAAGAACTTTTTCCCTAAATGAGTTTGTTTCGCTTTAGTATAAAAATCTACAGTGAATAATGTAGATGCTGAGTTTAACATGGAATCTACTGAAGAAAAGATTGCTCCCAGTAATCCTGCGAGAATCAATCCTCCAAAGCCGTATCCACTCGGAACAACTAAAGATACTAATCTGGAAAATGCTTCGTCTGGATCTACTTTTGAGACTAGGTTTGTTTGGTTCCAAAGATGATAGGCAGCAACTCCAGTAAGCACTGTAAAAAATGGAATGATTAAAGTTAGAAAGCCATCTCCCAAGATACCAGCTCTTGCTTCTCTTAGACTTTTAGCCCCTAATGTTCTTTGGACCACGTATTGGTTTGTTCCCCAATAGAATATATGCAGAAAAAATAATCCAGTTAATGCGCCTGTCCAGGGAAGAGAGGAATGATCGCTCGGTAAAAATAGATCCATTCTTTTTTCGGAAGCTGCGGCTATAGCTTCCTTCGCCCATAAACCTTCCCAGCCTCCCACCGCAGGATGTTGGATAGTGAGATAGGCAAGTAAAATTCCAGCGAGTAATATCAGAATGGATTGGATTACATCCGTATAAACAACTGCTTTTAGTCCGCCAAACCATGTATAGACGGTGGAAAAGATCCCGAGTAACAGTACACCTTCTACATAACCTAAATTTTCCCAGCCTAAATCTTTCCAGAACGGGAGAAGTGATCTTGATCCAATATATAATCCTGCAGCAAGTTGGATTGCGATTAATACCAGAAGTATTCCGGAATAGAGTAGTTTGGAAGATTCTCCGTATCTATTTCCTAAAAATTGAGAGAGGGTGAAAATTTTTTTCCTTCTATATAAAGGAAGAAATATATAAGAAAGAAGTAATAGAGCAGGAATAGCTCCCCACATATAATTACTTTGTGCAAAACCTACTGAGTAACCTATTCCTAACATCCCAACGATATGGTTTGCTGAAACATTTGTCCCGAAAAGAGAACCCGCCACTCCCCACCAGGGAAGGGATCTTCCCCCTAAAAAATAATCTTCTCCTGAGTTTTCTTTTCGGCCTACGTAAAATCCAACTCCTAAGACTAATCCCAAGGTTGATAGAAAAATGACTGCGTCAATATAGTTAAACACTGTATGTATCTCGAGAACCAGCTTTCATAGGGTTTTACTTAACACAAGTATTCCAAATTATTTTGTTTCCGGGGAAACCATGGTTTTTAGCCTAGAAGAAATTAGCCTGAGGGAAAAAATGCCGACTCTGGAAGAAGCTCAAAAAGAAATTATCGCCGAGTTCTCGGAAGCTGCAGACTGGGAAGAAAGATACCAGATGCTGATCGAGATAGGGGACGAGCTTCCTGTTTTGGCTCCAGAATTAAAAACGGAAGATAGATTGGTCCCAGGTTGCCAGTCCAGAGTTTGGGTTGTTCCGGAAGAAAAAGATGGCAAATTGTTTATCCAAGCGGATAGCGATTCTGCGATTACAAAAGGAATGATCGCATTACTCCTGAGAGTTTTTTCTGGAAGAACAAAAGATGAGATTAAGTCCGCATCCTTAGAATTTTTAAAAGAGATTGGCTTGGACAAACATCTTTCCATGAGCCGCAGAAACGGTCTCTATTCCATGGTTAATAAAATTAGAAGTTTCTAATATATCAACTTATATAAGGTTCGTTTGAGATCTCATTTGGATTTTTCTTTCCGGCAGGGAAATGTTTGCTCAATTCTTGGGTTAAATCTTTGATCCCGGTGAGTATTGCATCCTTAGAAGCTCCAGATTTAAAACCTTCTCCTATTTTAGAAGAGATCAAATTTAATTTTTCCTGTCCTATCTTTTTGTAAATCCCTCGATCTGCTAAGGTAACGATCTTTTTTTCGGAGAGAAGAATATAGATCAGTATTCCTGTATTTTCTTCTGTATCCCAAACTTTTAAAAAAGAGAACATTTCTAAGGCCCTGTCACTTGCGGTTTTGCCGGAGAAAATCTGGAAGATAGGGAATTTTGTTTCGATCGCTACCTTCAATTCTCCTCTATGGGTTTTTTCGGAATTTGCAACTGCAGATGTAATCTCTCTCAGATCTTTGGGACTAAAATATTTTCTTAATAAAGTAAAACCTGATAGAGGACTGTTCCCTATTCTGAATAGGTCCAGTAATCCAGCGAAAATATTACGTATCAGTCTTTCGGTTATAGAAGGATTTTTGCTCATATGAATCACCAATCCGAAGAGGATCCTCCTCCACTGAAATCTCCGCCGCCACCACTGAAAGAATCACTTGAAGATGAAGAAGAGCTCCAACCAGAATCGCTGGAACTATAGGAACTCCAAGAACTTCCGGACCATCCACTTCCACCACCAGATCCTGGATTTTTAGCAGCTATGTAGATGATGCACAGTAGTATAAAGAAAATCACTAAAAGTGGAAGCATTACTTCTAAAGAAAAACCTAAGAATCCTCCCGCCAAGTATCCGAAATAAGTAGCAAGTCCTGCCTGGAGCAAACTGAATAGTTTCTTAAATAAGAATCCTATTGCGATCCCTATAATAACCAATGCACCTATATATAGTCCAAAATTATCATCTTCTGCTGTTCCGCTTGATGATTCATAACTAGTAGAACTTGGTTCTGGTAATTGTTCTCCGTCTATAAGTCCGAGTATCTTCTCAATTCCTTGGTCAATCCCGTCAAAGTATTTACCTTCTTTGAATAAAGGTCTAACGTATTCTAACTGGATTCTTTTACTAACTACGTCAGGTATAGCTCCTTCTAACCCTCGCCCGATCTCGAAACGCATTTTACGATCGTCTTTTGCGACTAGGAAAATAACTCCGTCTGCAGTTCCCTTTCTTCCGATTTTCCAATCCTCAGCGAGGCGGATGGAATACTGTTCTATGGTCTCATCTCCAGTTGTTGGGATGATGACTAAAACAACCTGACTTCCTTTACGTTTTTCGAATGTTTTTAATTTATTTTCTAAATTAGAAACTTCTTCTTGGCTTAATGTAGAAGTCAGGTCAGTGACCCTATGCTCTAATTTGGGAATAGGGACCTGGTCCGCGAAAATCCCGGAACAGAATAGTAAAATTGGAAGAAAGAGGTACCTTCTCATCTGAAATCCAGTTTTTAGAATTGGACTTGAGGAGGTTTCGAAATTTCTTTTTCGTTTTCTACGCTGAAATTCGGTTTTATATCATAGCCGAAAATTTTAGCAGTGATCACGTTTGGAAATGTTCTGACTGTGATATTATACTCTTGGACTGAAGTGATGTATCGGTTTCTTGCAACAGCGATCCTGTTTTCAGTACCTTCTAATTGAGCTTGTAGCCCGATAAAACTTTTGTCTGATTTCAGGTCCGGATATTTTTCTACTACTACCATCAATCTGGATAAAGCCGAGGTCATTTGTCCTTGTGCCTGATTGAATTTCGCAAATAGTTCAGGATTATTTAATACTTCAGGCGTTGCTTGGACGGAGCCTACACCGGCTCTTGCCCTAGTGACTTCGATCAAGACTTCTTTTTCTTGAGCGGCGTAACCTTTGACAGTATTGACCAGGTTCGGAATGAGATCCGCTCTTCTCTGGTACATATTGATTACTTCTGACCAGGCAGCTTTTACCTGTTCATCTTGGACTTGGATCGTGTTATAACCGCACGAACTTGTGAAAAACAGAGTCAGACCGGTAAAACCGATCAGAAAACTTTTACGGATCCGAAAAAAATCGCCTTGGGACATTCCCACCTCCGACCTGCGGAATTTTGTAAGGAAAACGTCCCTTGGCAATCGGTTTTTTCTGACAACATTCTGTTTTATGCCGCCTCTTTTGGGAAATTTTGGTGTTTTTCCAGGGCTCTTTTGCGGATTTCTTCGATGAGTTTGTCTGCAAGCATTTCGGCAAGAGCAGATATTTTTTCTTGGTTGATCGAGTTTCTATGTTCGGTTTTCATTGGCGCCTCCTTGTGGTCCGTATATAAAAATACAGCGGGCCCCGGACAAATTGGGCGGGCAGAAAATAAAAAAACCGGGAAAATTCCCCGGCTCCTGAACCCGATAATAAATAGAAAAATGGCAAGGGCCGCCTGGTACGAATGGAATTGGATTATAAAACCCGACTCGAGGAAATCGAGAAGGTAGAAGGTTATTTTCGTAGGTCCCCGGAAGGGATCTGGTCCTACGAGTTGGATTCTCCTTTAGACACCACTCTTCCTATTGAGGAACAGTGCAGGTTGATCTATGAGAATGCAAGACTCACTCATTGCAACGATACCATGGCAAGGATCTATGGGTATCATAACGCAGAAGAGATCAAAGGTGTTCTTTTAAAAGATCTTGTTGGACCGACTAACAAGATGAATATTTTCGGCATTAACGAATTCATTCGCTCAGGTTATAAAATTCATGATAGCGAATTAGAAGAGATAGATCTAAGAGGAAAACGTAAATATTTTCTAAGCACAGCCTTAGGTGTGGTAGAGAAGGGATTTTTACTTCGAGCCTGGGGAGTGCAGAAGGACGTAACTTCTATTCGAGCCGCAGAATCCAGGCTCAAAAGAACGATTGCTTTAGAAAGTTTACTCACACAACTCTCCAGATATTTTTTAAGCGTAGAACCGGGAAACACCACGGATGCAGTGAACCATGCTTTAGGTGAGCTTGGAAAATTCTGCGGAGCGGACAGAGCGTTTTTATTCTTATATACTCATGCAGGTCTCACTATCTCGAACACGAACGAATGGTGTGCAGATGGAATAGAACATAGGATCCATCTATTACAAAATCTTCCTATAGAAACATTTCCTAAATCGGATTACGATACAATTAGTAATAAGGGTCATATCGTTTATGATTCGTTGGATAATGTTCCTTCTACCCATGTTTCCTTAAGAAATCTTTTGGAGAGAAGGGGAACTCGCTCCTTAGTGGTGGTAGGTCTTTCTTCACGTGATGAAGAGCTTGGTTTTATAGGATTTGATTCTGTTAAAGGTCATAAACTTTGGACAGAAGAGGACATTTATGTTCTGAGACTTGTTGGTGACTTAATCGTTCTGGCATTCGATAGGCAAAAAAGAGAATCGGATCTAAACGATTTTTATGAAAGAATGAATCACGATTTGGAATTAGCACGTCTTACACAAAGATCTTTGGTCTCCAGGGAATTTCCTAGTTCACCTTTTTATAAGATGGATAGTTATTTCCGCCCTTTCGAAAAAGTAGGTGGGGATATCATCACATATATACAACATGAAAATGGAGTGTTGGATATATTATTTGGAGATGTTTCTGGTCATGGGATTTCTTCTGCAATGGTTTCTGGGATGGCAGTACTTTCTTTCAGGCATCATGCTAAAGCAGGCCTTTCTCCTGCAGAAGGTATCCAACAATTTGTGAAAGATCTAAAACCAATGGTGGTGGAACATCATATCGCTGCCGTATGGGCCAGATTTTTTCCTTTGGAGAAGAAGCTGGTTTATTCTTATGCGGGTCATCCTCCTATTGTTGTGTTTAGAGGTGAAGAGAAGATGGAGTTGAAAGGTATGAATCTTCCTCTTCTTATTTTTGATTCTATTGAATATTTTAACGAATCTATTAAATTACAAAAAGATGATAGAATTGTGTTCTACTCTGATGGAATGTATGAAGTCTTTAATGCAGAAGGTAGAATTTTAGATCTTCCTGGATTCCAGGACATTCTTCTTCAGCATAGAGATCTTGGAAATTTAGATGAATATTTAGATCAGGTTGTCTCCGACGTATTTCAATTTTCGGAGGGAGTTTTCGGAGACGATATGGCGATGTTAGTGATTGATATTAACGGATGAGTGTTCCGTCTCAATTACTCCAATACCCTTTTCTTTTTTCCTAATAAAAAAACTCCAGAAAGAACTATAACTGTTCCTACTACGTTTTCCCAGGTAATAATTTCTCCTAAGAGGACTGCTGCCAAAAATAAAGTAAATACTGGGCCGACACTTCCTGCGATGGACGCCTTATTAGAACCAATCCTTTGTATCCCTGCCGTAGTCAAGAATGCGGGCACTACAGTGGTCAAAAATCCTAAAGCAAATCCATATCCGTAAACTTGCCAAGGTTGTTGTATTAGGATTTCATAATTTTTTGTGAAGAAAAAATGGATTAGCACAAATACTCCCGACCAGATCATCAAAAGTGCAGTGAATTTTCTGGATCCTAATTTTGGGATCATCTGCCCGCTGCCTATTAGATAAACTGCATACGCTAATGCGGATAGGAAGACTAGGGTTGCTCCGATCCATGCGGATCTTCCTTGTGCTTCTGCGTCTGGCAAAAATGCCAATAGGATCCCAGAGTATGTGAGAGCCACTGAGTAGATCTCGATCTTATGAACCTTCTTCTTTAAAAAAACAAAACCTAAAAGAAGAACAAGTGCTGGGAATGTAAATAGGACCAGTCTTTCCATGGAGGCAGATAAATATTCTAAACCCCAAAAATCGAAAAAGCTGGCCATATAATAACCGATGAATGCGAGTAAAACTACGATCCCATAATCTTTCCGAGAGATTGGTTTGTCTGAATTTTTATTAGATTCTTGATAAAGAACAAATGCAAAGAATGGAATTGCAAATATCATTCTAAGTGCAAGAACCGTGACCGAGTCTATTCCAAATTTATAAACCAGTTTTACGAGCACTCCTTTGGAGGAGAATAATACAGTTCCTCCCAGAGCGTATAAATAGCCTAAAGTCTCTTCGCTATATCTGGAAGTGAGAGAAAGATTTCGCAAGATTAACGTCCTAAAAAGAAATAATTCAACTGTTTCCTGGAAGTGATAAATCCTCCTCCAGGAAACGTAGCTGGGAAAAAAGAGTCTCCCGCAATTTCTGAAGTTGTTTTTAACTCTTTGATCTGCCCGTAACATTCTGAAAGATAGAATGCATGTCCGCATCCTAATAAATGGTATCCTTCGTGAACCATTGTACTCGAGGCTCCACCTACGAGTAAATGTCCTAAAGATGCAGTATGAGCTAAAACAAATCCTCTGGTCCCGGTAGGACTATCTACCGCTCCTAAAACTTCAAATGTGGGGATAAAAAATAATGCTAAAATATAAGAAGCGAATTCGTAAGCGATGTCGGAGAATCTAACTCCTGCCAAAGCCAGGATCCGATCGCAACCATCGGGAAGTTCAGCTTTATATAATTCTTCCATGATTGCTTTGCCTGTCCATCCAGGCCTTTTCCAATCTTTTACCTCAGCTACCCTTGCTTGTAGATTATAGAGGATCAATTCTTCATTCCAAGAATCGAATAGATAGTCCATTCTCTCTTTGGAAACGTTTTCATCCTTCCAAACACATACTCGGACGAATTTCATTTTTCCGTATTCGTAAGTATCTCTCACAGAAGATCTGTGAAATCCAACTGTAGTGCATGAGGTTAATAGGATAAGAAGAAGGAAACGAATATGTCGCATGTTTGCAATTCTTTAGAACCTTAGAAAAACTCCTTGGAAAAGCAAGGACTTTCGTTCGATACTAATAGAGGAAGCTTGTGCTCCCACAGTCAAAGTTGTAAGCGATGAATTCTGCAAAACCAAAGAATAAAAAGCAAGTGAAGAAGGTCCCTTCTAATAAAAGATCATCTTCTCCTTTGTTCCTAGTTTTAGTAGGAATACCATTCTGCTTTTTTTTGATAAGCGCAATGCTTGGTAGCGTATTAAAATTGGATCGGGTAAGTTCAGAATCTGCATTTGAGAACAGATTGAATCCGATCGAAAAGGCTTGGAGAGGCCTGAAATTGAAAGTGTATGCCTATGAATACGGCTCCGATTATCGAAATAAGATCCCAGAGAATGAGGGACGTGCCTTAGGTTTAATACGTGAATCCATTCTAGAATCCACTCTCCCTAGATACCTTTTTTTATTTCTGGCAATCGCAGTACCATTTTACTTTTTTGTAAGGTTGTTCAAGGACAAACCCAAGAAGAAGACGTTATGGCCTGTGGCTATCACTGCAAATCCTAAGGTCAGAAAAACTTCTACACTTACCTCAAAAAAATTCGGACAGAATTAAAATAGATTTGATTACGTTATTATAGCGTATTGAACATGTCGTATGCTTCCAAGTAGACGACATTCGAATTTTTGTAAAATTATTACCCTAATCGGTATAACCGCATTATATCTCCAAAACTGTACTTTAGATAAAAGGATAGAATTCGCAGGAGAAGATAAACTAGGCCTGGAAGTAGGGAGCAAACCCTGCGAGGAACTAACGCATTATAATCGTTGGTTCGCTCTTTATGGGCTATGGCGTATCCCTGGTTCTAGGGATAAGGTAATAGAAAAGAAAGAAGGTAAGGTTTACTTCGCAGAACATTCTGTAAACGGGTGGCAGGCAACTCTAAACGTACTCACCGGTTTTTTCAGCACAGTCGTATTCTATAAGGTAACAGTTAACGAATGTGATCTTGGAACCAGATTCGTTCATAAAGACGATTACGAAAAATTCTTTGAAGAAGAGAAGGCTCGAGCTCATGCAGATTTCTTTGCCAAAACCGAAAAAGAATTAGAAGATGCTCTACGCAAGTATTTGGATAAGACAAGCCCTGCAGAACATGCTGGTAAAAATTATAGCATGATCATTCTGAGAACCGGTAAAACGACCGAAGCCAGGGTAATCGGCCAGGACGTAGATTCTCTCAAACTGGAAACGGAAGATTCAAACGGACAAAGGCATGAGTTTACTCTTTTGAAAAAGGAAGTATATAAAGTGATCTTTGCGACTAAGATCATCAAGGTAAAAGATACTCCTCCTGCAAAAGAACCTGGCAAAGAAAAACATTAATCATACTAACGCATCCCTCTTTTGGGGGATGCGCCCCTCATTTTCAGTCAATAAATTTACTTATTACAAAAATCCTACTTGTGTATAGCCCCTATATTCGCTTATCATATTGGTAAGGGGACTTCTCCTATGCTGTCGTATCGTTTTTCTTCCAATTCAATATTTTATAAATTTATAATATTCCTATTTGTTGCTTTTGTGTTAAATTGTGGACTTGCTTTAGGATACCAAGCCGAAGAAGAGGCTGCAAAGGCATCTCAAGAGAATGATAATAGCCCAATTTTGGCTGCGTTAGGATTGAGTGCTGGAGGCGGGTCTTCCGGGATCGTCAGCTTTTCCGTGAGTAGTCTGAGTTTTTCAGCTACTGGAGTTGGCAGCGGGACCTACACGATTACTGTTCCGTCTTGGCCTGTTAGCGGCAGTACCGGCCAAATCGATTTAACCCTCACTTGGTCAGGAACAATGGCTTGTTCTAATCCGAGTCCGAGCAGTTTTAGTTTTGCAGACGATCAGCAGTATCCTGTTACTTCTTCTACGATTACTTTTGCATGCGGCAAACCTGGCTCTGGTGCCATAGATCATACGATCATCAATGCGCCTTCTGCGGCATCTTCTTTAATAGGAACAAGTGTAGGAAGTGTAAGTATAACGGTTAGTCCTTAATCTTCGATTATCTTGCTTCCCCGAAACAAACCGCCATCATATCACCTCGATTCCTTTGATTCGAATCATATTAAAAAATGTGAATGCTCTACATCCCTCGAATGGGGGATGATCTCTTCGTTTCTGAAATTTTTTCAGGATCTGAAACCTGCTTGCTCGAATTCTCCGTCGTGGGGGTAGTATTCGTATTGTAAGTGAATTTGCGGGTTATCCTTTATGAAACGTTTTTATTCGATGTTCCCTATATATAAAATATTTATAATATATGTTTCCATTTTGACCTTAAATTGCGGTCTTGCTTTAGGATACCAATCTGAACAAGAGGCAAAAGCGGCTTCCAATCAGAATAGTGACGATTCTATTCTATTAGCCGCATTAGGTATTAGTCCAGGAGTCGGAGGCGGCACATCTGCGATACTTGGGTTTAATCCGAGCTCTCTCAGCTTTAGTGCTGCATCCGGAAAAGGACTCTATTCAATTGTACTTGCATCGTGGCCGGGTGGGGCGAGCGGTACTGCTGTCGTAGGTTTAAATTTAGGAATACAGGCCGCACCGCCTGGTGGTGGAAGCGGGGATTTTACTTTTGAGATACAATGGACCGGGAATCCTTCCTGTTTGGCTCCAAGTCAAACATTTACGGTTGCTAGTGATGATCTCTTTCCATTGACTTTAGGTGGAGGAGGAATTAGCTTTTCTTGTAGCGTAAAGACAAGTGGTCTATTTAAGCATGTGATAATTACTTCCAACGGAGATGGTTTACCAGTGGGCACTGATATTGGCGACCTTCCAGTAAACGTACAATAGACACTTATCTTGCCACTCCGAAACAAACTGCCATCATATCTCCTTGGTCAAGTTTTTTGACTGCCCAATCTGCTAACTTCTTAGAAGTTTTGTAGAAGACTCCGGATCCTTTTTTAGCGGTAAGGCCACTTCCGTAAGAAATATGGCCGAGTGGCATATAACCTAATTCATTTCCTAAAGAAATAATTCCTGGCAAACTATAATAATAAAGATGTTCTGGAACATTTAAATATCTCCATTTAGGTCCCAGATATTTTGCTAGAACTCCATATCTGCAGGTAGAAAGTATCATTCTTCCTCCTGGTTTTAAATGTTTTAGAATTTTCTGAAGTGTTTCTTTTGGATGATGAAGATGTTCTATACTTGCCCATAGAGTGATAAGATCAAATTTTTCTTTTCCTTCTAAATCCCAGGTTAAAAAATCTTTTTGTTCCACATCTAAGCCGAGAGTTTCTTTTGCAAAACGAACAGGTCCACTTGCAATATCCAAACCTTTCGTTTCCCAATTTCTGCTCTTAAGATAATCTAAAAAATAACCTGCGGCGCAGCCCACATCTAAAGCGGATCTTTTTGAACCTAATAATCTTTCCCAATCGAAGAAACCTAGATCCTTCAGATTTAGATTAAACACTCTTGCGATCTCTTTTTTAGTTTCTTCAGAGTAATAATTATCGTAACCTCTATCAGTTCTTTGAGTGAAGTAAGAATCTTCATAATACTTGGAAACTTCTTCCAAGCTAGGCTGGGGATTGACCTGAACTAATTTACATTTTTTGCATTCTACAATTTGGAATATCTCTCCTTTGGGACTGGCTTTGGAGAAGAGAGGAATGAATTCTGAATTAGAACAAGTATTGCAAGGGATAGATTGCATAGTATAAGGATCGGCGATTTGAGAGGTTTCCCGACATAAAATGGAGCGAAGGTTCGATTTTTAAGGCTTGCTTTTTCGGTAAATTCATTGTTAAACGTAGGTTATGCGAACTTCTCTTTGCCTTAGAGATAAATATATAACAAGTTTTATCTTCCTTATGCTCATTACTCATAACGTTAGTTGTGGGCTTGTGCTTACTGGGACTGATGTGGGCAAAGAATTCTTGGGTCTATCTGAAGAAGATAAAAAGGATCCTGAAAAGGCGACTGCGGCTCTGTTATCGTTGCTCACAGGGGGAAGTAACTCATTGCTAGTGTTTACTCCACTTGCACTCTCCGTAACCGCGGGCGCAACCGTAACGTATCAAGTAGGTCTTAGAACAATTCCTTCAAATTGGACCAGCAATGATGTGACGGTAGGTTTTGATATAGACGTATCTGCTTGTCCTTCCGGCACTTCTCCAAACTTTTGGCCTTTTACTTTCAGCCCTCCGTACAGTCCTATAACCAATTTAAATTTTAGCACCGTGAATTCGGGATCTTGCGTGGTGCGTTATACCGTGAGTGGAGAAGTGACTTCACAAGTTTCCGGTCTAACGATAGGTGCAGATGCAGGATTGCTACCTTTATTGATCCAGCCCTAACGCCGTTGTAGTAGGTCCATAAGAAGGGACTTTCACCTAAGAAAAACCGCTTTGCCAGGGATAGGGTTTCTAAAATCCTTCCCCTATGTATAGAATCCTTGCATTGTCCTCTCTTTTAGGACTCTCTCTTTTATTTTCCCAATGCCAGCCGATTGAATCTGTAGAACCGGAAACTTTGAAGATCAAAGCGGTGGGAGATTTGGTCATGGGAACCAATTATCCGGAGAATAAACTTCCTTCCGATCCTAGAAACACTTTGTTCTCTCAGGTGGAGCCAAGTTTGAGAGGGGCGGATATACTATTTGCAAATTTCGAAAGTACTCTGACTGATTATCCTCACTGTGCTAAAAATATAAATCGTCCTCTTATATTCGCTTTCAGGACTCCTCCATCATATGCAAAAATCCTAAAGGACGTTGGATTCGATATAGTTTCCATCGCAAATAATCATAGTTTGGATTTTCACCAACAAGGTTTCGAAGATACAGGTAAAAATCTTTCAGAAGCTGGAGTTAGATATACCGGCAAAAAAGGTGCGATCACTTATATGAACGTAAAAGGAATTTCAGTGGCTTGGATCGGATTCAGCCATATGGAAAGCGCTCATAATCATGTGAACCAAATTGAAGAAGGTGTAGCACTCGTAAAAGAAGCTAAGAAAAAAGCGCAATTAGTCTTTATATCAGTTCATGGTGGAGCAGAAGGTGGGCCAGCTTTACACGTAAAAAATGAACAAGAAAGATTTTACGGAGAATATAGAGGAAACCTCGTCGCTCTTTCTCACGCATTAATTGACGCAGGTGCAGACTTATTCATCGGACACGGACCTCATTTACCTAGAGCATTTGAATTGTATAAAGGAAAACTGGTCGCTTATTCTTTAGGAAACTTTTTAGGATATAGAGTATTCTCCACGAAAGGATACGGTGGATATTCTTTGGTCTTAGAAGCAGACTTAGATAAACAAGGGAATTTTATCAAAGGTAAGATCCATCCGTTACAATTAAGCCAAAATGGAATTCCTGCTCCAGATCCAGATGCGAAGACTACAGAACTCATTCAGTCTTTGACGAAATCTGATTTCCCAGGAAAAGGACCTAAAATCCAATCTGACGGAAGCTTCCATCCTTAATTGAAACGAATCCATGTAGGAGCTCCTACAAATTCGACCCCAATTTTTAATTGTAAATTTTACGATTTTATGATATAGGGGAAATGGCTTCTCCCACTAACCCACCTCCTCCACCCTAAGCAGGGTGGGGGCCGTTTTTCAAAATTCATGCTCGATCAAGCTTAGTGCGTTAACTTCAGTTCCATCTCGTTTGACTTTCGTCACCGACTCAGCAAAGCTGGTCGTCTTCTCGCTCCCTATTAGTCGCTGCGAAGGGGTGGGGGCCGCTCCGAAACCTTGTTGGAATTCCAACAATAACACTAATGACCACTCTAAAATAAAAAAGGCCAATATAGGAACTCCTATATCGGCCTTCTTATCAATAAAATCTTAATGTAAATTATTGGGTTTTGCTAGCCGGTTCCAACGCGCCTGCAGGTGCTTTGAAGTTGATCTCATAAATATCATAATGAGAATCTCTCCAACCAGTTACATAAGCTACAGAAACTCCTAAGAAATATCTAAGTCCGAATTTAAGAGTGTTCGTGGCGAATGCCGCAATCTCTTCGTCTGTCACAGAAAATGGGTGAACTTTATTTCTTGTTTCATCCAGATACAATCCTTCCCAGGTTCCTATCGCAGTTCCCTTATATTCTAAACTTAGAATACGTCCAGTAACGGAAAAATTTCTTTTTCCTCCGGACTTACTTTTACTTACGATCTTATCGGGAAGACCTTTCGGTAGGGATTTTTCCTGAAGTTGAGCTCCAACAACTTCGTAATCGGAAGACAATGCAATAGGTTCGAATCTATGGATCCTGTATTGGACCAAAATTTCTTGGTTTAAACTTTTGCTTAAGAAGTTTACCACATCTGCGTTCTCAGGACGTACGCTAAATTCGATCTTTTGTTTTGCTGGAACAAAACATTCGTCCTTCATTTCGTCGCAAGCTTCTGAATCGTTTATAGTATAAACTTCTAAAAGACCTTCGTAAGATTCAAAGATGACCCCTCTACTTTCGAATTGGATCAATTTTGCAACTGTCCAACCCTCGGAATAAGTTCCGGCTGCTGATAAGGATGAGGTAGTTAGAAGAAAGATCCCTAATAGAAGAAATCTTAAGGATGGAATTCGTTTCATTCGAGTTCGGTGCTCCCTGTTGTGTAGGTAGACCCAAAGGGATTCCCTTTAGGTCACGAATTCGAGAATCCTTTCCGGTTTTTATCTTACATCAAGAAAATATTTCTTTTATCTATTGAAAAATCCGCATGTAAGTCCCTCTGTGATCTCGGTGTTCTCCGTGTGAACCAATAAAAACACAAACAAGTTTCGCTCAGAGCCCACGGAGCACACAGAGTTTTCATTTACAAAACCCGCCAGGGATGTATAGGGCGCGAAGCGTCCTGAGCGTATGCGAAGGACGAGGACGTATGTCCGAGCCCGGAGCAGCCCGGTCTTGCGTAAGCAAGAGGCGGCCAAGCCTTTTTCAGATTGCCCCGCCCACTTGGGTTGGGAACCTGGTCTTGCAAGTAGATCGGAAAAGGGAATCCGGTGAAAATCCGGAGCTGTACCCGCAGCTGTAATCGCCTAAACGGTCGGACAAAACCACTGTCGAATGACGGGAAGGGTCCGAATCGGGCGTGAGTCAGAAAACCTATCAGAGCTACTTTCAATTCTCTGGCTTTCGGGAGTTAAGGCCTCAATGCACAAAAGACCCAAACGATTCCGCAAGCTCCTCCATCTAGGGCTCTTTTTATTTTCCGTCCAAATATTCTCCCAAGAGTCCCAGAAGACTGAAACTTCCACAGTAAAAGTGGTAGGAAAGACCAGTTCCAATTCCCAGCCTGAAAATTTCAGAAAGAATCCGACAGGCTTCCAGACTTCAATTAATTTGGACCAATACAATGCACGTTATACGAACCTTCCGGACGTTTTAGAAAGAGAAGCAGGGATCAGGATCAGAAGATACGGTGGTCTCGGTTCTTATTCTACTCTTTCTCTTAGAGGTACGAACCCTAACCAATCTAGGATCTTTATAGACGGAGTTCCTTTTAATAATTCGCAAGGTGGAGAAGTTAACCTCGCAGATCTTCCTTTCGACAATTTACAAAGTATAGAAGTATATCGTAGTGGCGCCCCGGTTGGATTTTCGGGTTCAGCAATAGGTGGAAGTGTAAACTTAGTTACAAGAATTGGATCTGGTCCTCCTAAAACGAGAGTGAATATTGGAGCAGGAAGTTTTAATACAGGGAAAGGTAGCATAACGCATACCGGTACTTATGGCGGAATTGGGACGAGTGTATTTTTATTGGGAGAAAAATCAGACCAAAACTTCTCCTATTTAAACAATCATGGAACCTTGCTTGTAAATCCTCTGGACGATACGATCGATAGAAGAAGGAACGCTCAATATGAGAGAACTTCTGGTATGATCGGTCTAAGTGGTGATATTGGAACTACAAAGATCAAATTTTGGAATGATCTAAATTATAGATTTCATGGGATTCCCGGGCCTGCAAGTAACCAAACACAACAAGTTCATCGCAGATATCTTAGAAATACTTCTTCACTTGGGACAGATACAAAAGGTTTGTTTGATGGACTGCTAAGGCTTGAAACTAGAACTTTTACTTCATTTACGAATGATGATCTATTCGATCCTAAATCTGAATTTTCGAAAGGAACTCCAAACTCGACTGCACATATGGGACAGTCTGGATTCCAAGTCACTCCTACTTTTTATTTATTAGAATATTATCAAATTTTGAAATTCCACGCAGGAGTCGAAAGGGAAACTTTCGAAAGATCCAGGAGTACTCCTCAGAATATAGATCTAAAATATGAGCCAGGAAAGACTCGGACTTATACCACTTTTCAAGTTGAGGATGAGTTTAGATTCCTGGATGGAAAGTTAGTTTTGACTCCGGGAGTTTCTTGGGATTCCTACAGAGACAAATTCCAATCTGACGAACCTTGGTATAGAAAGCAAGATCCTCTTGCTCCTGCTATAAAAACCACTGAGTTTTCGAATCCTAAAACAGGACTTCTTTGGAGGTTTTGGGAGAAAGAAAATTATTCTTTGGAATTCAAATCCAATATCGCAAGGCAATATAGGATCCCAAGTTTTTTGGAATTATTTGGAGAAGTCGGAACAATCATAGCAAACGATTCTCTTAAACCTGAAAGAAGTGAGAATGCCGACGCCGGTTTCACCGGGAAATATAAAAACGGGGAACTCAAATCCAATATTACAATTTCCTATTTTAGAAAAAGGATCAAGGACATGATCCTATTCATTCCGAATTCACAATTTACTTTAAGACCTGAAAATGTAGACTCAGCGAGAATTGATGGAGCGGAGATTTCTCATAAGACTGAATACAAAGGTTGGAAATTTTTATTAGAATATACATACCAAGAGGCGATCAATACTTCTCCTGCACCATATCTGAATGGCAAATATCTCCCACTTAGGCCTAAACACGAGATCTCAGGAACAATCGCATATAGAGGAAAAAGATGGGAACTCGGTTTCGAAGGAGTATATGTAGGGGCTGTCTTCAAAGATAGGACAAATGAATATGTAAATTACCAACCTGCTCGTCAGATTTGGAACGCGTATCTTACTCTTGTATTATATACTTCTCCTGAGGAAGAAGATCCTACCAAAAAAGGAGAAAAGACTCCCAAAGAACTGCTCTTAAGTATAGATCTTAGGAATATGGGAGATAAAAGAGTCGAGGATATTGTAGGATATCCTCTACCGGGAAGAAATTGGTTCATTACCTTAAGCGGGAGGTTTTAATATGAAATTTGTATCACATATCATTCTTTCCTGCTTAGTGATATTCTTTTCCTTCTGTGGAGATATTGAAAGGCCACCTTTATATACTTTATTCTTAACTCCAAATCTTCCCAATAATATCGGAGTAGTAACCACCGACTTTGCAAGTGGGGGAAGGTTTAAGGTATTAAATCCTGAACTTCTTCTTTCTTATCCTGGATTGACACCAATTCATTCAGACGCTGTTGCTAGATTTGGAAACGACAAAGTATATATTCTCAATCGTTTAAATAGGGATAGTGTTCAAGTTTTAGATCCAGATTTCGGATTCCAAACTGTATCGGAATGGTCCATGGGAGCCGCAACAAATCCTGCTGATATTGCGATTGTAGGCCAGAACAAGGCTTATGTATCACTTTATGGATCTAGAATATTAAAGATCATTCATCCTTTGACTGGGACAAGTTTAGGGCAGATAGATCTGGGTGGATATTCTGAGCCAAGCGCTATCCCTGATAATCTGCCCGAAATGTCCGGAATGCAGATCGTTGGAACCAGTCTTTTTCTAGTATTACAAAGATTGGATCGAAATGACCCAAGCGGGTATTTTCCACCGGGACCTTGGGGTTCTCTTCTTTTAGAAATAGATACCGTAACTGATTCTATTATTTCTACTTATACATTTCCAGTTCCGAATCCAGTTAGTAAACCGCAGATATTGGAACTTTTCGGAGAGACTCATATAGTTTTTGCTGCAGCAAATAGAATGGGTTTTTTAAGCCAGATTGACGGCGGGGTAGTGGCATTTCGACTTTCTTCCCGCACCTTTCGTTCTGGCTTTTTGTTTTCAGAGGCTGCTGCCGGCGGGGATATCCTAGGAGTTCAGATCAAAGACGAACAATTGGGTTATGCAAGCGTTCTGGATGCTTCTTTTAATAAAACATTACAAGTATTTAATCCAAGTACAGGGCAGAAACTGGCGACTTTACTGTTTATTCCTTCTTCTTATGATGCGAGCCTGACCACAATCTTGCTTGCGGACGATGATATACTTTACGTTTCCAATACCGAGTTTTCACAACCGGGAGTTACAATGTTCGATACCAGAGATAATCGGCTTTTAACTCCGGTTCCTATCTCTGTGGACCTCCAACCTTTCGATTTGATACAGCTAAAAGAATAATTCGAATAGAATTCTTTACACTAAGTCGAAACCGGATTGACAAAGCATTAAAAGAATGGATGATCCTTCGTTGTTTTTCGGAGGCCTATTGCTTGATTTCCGATATGTTCCAAATGATCGCTGCCGGTCATAAAGCTCAAGTTATCTATTCATTGAGAGAAAGTCCGGACCTAGCTTCCAAACAAAACCCGGAAGGGATTACTCCTGTACTATTCGCTCTCTATTACGGCAAAGAAGATATAGTAAATTCATATCTTACCCTAGGGATTCCACTAAATCTATTCGAAGCTTCCGCATTGGGAGAGGAGGAGAGGGTCAGAGATCTCGTAAATTCAAATCCGAGTGTAGTTCATTCTTATAGCCCTGATGGCTGGACATCTTTACATCTTGCTTCTCATTTCGGAAAACTTTCGATTATTGAATTTTTATTGGAGAATGGAGCGGATATACACGCTAAATCAAAAAGTAAATTATCGATCGGTAATACTGCATTACATTCTGCAGTTGCTTCTTGGAGAGCTGATGCAGTTGCATTACTTTTGGAACATGGAGCGGATCCGAACTTTACGCAAGATGGTGGGTTTTCTCCACTTCATATTGCTGCTTCCAGACAAGGGAATGAACAGATCGTTTCTTTATTATTGAAGAAGGGAGCAAATCCAGATCTAAAAACTGAAGATGGCAAAACGGCTAGAGAGATCGCAGCAGAAAGAGGAGTTGCGTTTAGCGCTTAGATCCGCTGGAAATTTGCGCGTAGGATAATATTATATTTTTCTAAATATTGCAAATAAGACTATGATCTGTATTCCTAAAAGGAAATAGACCCAGTACATATTAGCCTTATTTGTATTCTCGTTCCCGTGTTCTATTCTTTCCGTTTCTAATTCACCTTTTAGTCTTTCAATTTCTAAGCGGAGAAGGTTTATACTTAGAATTAGATCTCCTGTGCTTTTGTACGATGTATTTTGTGAGATGGAATTGTTTTTGAATGGCGTAAGAAACCTTTTTTGTTGCCGGGGAGTTTCATTCAACTCCGCGAGTTCTTTTCGAATGTATTCATTCAAAGGCCATTTTTCATAAGCCTTTTCTAAATATTCTTTTGCCTTTTTGAAATTCCCCTTCTTCTTTTCTTCTCTACCAATTCCGATCCAGGCTTGGGTTAATATAAATTCTGCCTTAGAGTTGGAAGGATCTGATTCTAAAACAGAATTTGCTAATACTAACGCTTCTTCAAATTGTTTTGATTCTAATAGAATGTTTCCTTCTTGGATCCATCTGTTTTCTATAAGACCTTCTTCTGATAATAAGAACAAAGGAGAGATGAGAAGGATAAAGAAGGTTGATATTTTAAGAAATGCAGAATTTAGAAAGATTGCTTTCATCTGTCGATCCGAATCGCTTTATGAGCATATCTTCTTCTTGGCATAGATAATGAATGAGTTGTCCAGGCAGATCCTAATGGATTTCCGGAATCCAAAGAATACACGGTATTTTCAGGAATATTAATGGAAGAAGCTCCTCCAAAAGAAAAAATTTTACGAGTCTCGTAAGAAGTTTGGACAGCGGGAAAATATAAAGAAGCAGGAAGACTTGGACCCAAAGAAAAGGACCCAGAACCCAATTGGTAGAACTCAGTTCTATTTGTAGGAATAATAGAAGTCGCGGGTTGGAACACATTTCCTGAACCTGTTGAACCTCCTACAACTGCAAAATACACACCATCAGCAGGGAAAGGATCTCCAGAAGAAGGTAAAATACAAACCCCACCGGCTCCATGTTTGGATTCTCCTAAGCTTGGTTCACTGAAAGAGGTAGTAGTGTTTGCAGAAGCAGCAAAACCATCCGTGCTTGAGTTTGCACTTCCAGTATTATAGGTCCTACCACCTGTATAAAAAATAACACCATTGATTGCGCAACCTGACATATCTACCCTGCTAAATATAGTAGAAGCAGAAGAGAAAGAGATCCATTGGCCCCCAATTCCAAGTTCAGGATAGAACTTTAGAATTGTATTAAATACGGGACCGTTTGTCATATCGGTAGAATTAGAACCGGAAAGAATATAGATCTCATCTCCTACGGAGCCTGCCACTGCGCCTATTGAACCCGAAGGCAAAGAAGTTTTTGTTTCCCAGAGATCTGCATATGGATCATACACTTCTACCTTAGAAGAAGAAACATAGGTTCCAGAAACATTCTCCATTCCACCAATTACATATATTTTGTTTTTATGATGTACAATGGATGCTAATATCCTGGGAGTCGGGACGTTTGTAATGGAAGAATACCAAATATCTGTCACTGGATCAAATAGATCCACTTCTTTGATGGGAAGGCCGTCATTTCCAATTCCACCTAAGATCCAAATCCCTCTTGTTTTGGGAGGATCGTTCGAGACCCAGGTAGTAAATTCTAAAATGCTACCTTCTTCTATTTTTTGAGATCCACAGGTTAAGATCACTCTGTAAGAAGTGTTTGAATTTAGATGTTTCCATTCTAATAAATGAGTTTTAGAAGAGTTCAAACTGGGAATGATCCCATCGTTTGTATACATCGTACCCTTAGAAACATTCGAACAATTCCAAGAAAGAATTGCGGAATTCGGGCCTAGTTTAGCTACAAATGCGAACTCTGCTATAGAAGATTCTTCTCCTAAAATTTCTGATAAACCGGCGGCTGCACAAAAGCAAAATTGTAAGGAAATAGAAAGAATTATAAAAACAGAATATATCTTTCTCATATCGCAAATCCCCAAGAGAATCGGAGACCCGATCTGCAAAAATTGGAACCTTCTTCTATACTACATTGAGAACGAATACCTATCCGGATGGAAGATCGGATTTCCGTCTGCCAATTCCAACCAAATTCAAAAATCAGATCAGGATTGGTTGCAGAGAGTTTTTCATCTCCGGTTCTGGTCCAATTGCTGAGACCAGCACCCACCAACCAATAAGGAGAAGAATATCCATAATATTTTCCTAAGTATAGAGACTGGCTCCATACACTTAGGTTTCCATTTTTTCCTTTTCCGACCGACGCTTCGGAAGAAATCCCATAGAACCAAAACTTAGAGTCCGCATCTCTTTCTAAGAATGCGCCTCCTCCGTATGTGATAGGGAATGCCTGGCTCCATGGACCCCAGGAATAATATCCGGCAGCTAAGAGGCCAATTCTCCATTCTCTTTGTTTAGAAGTTTCTAATAGATATTTTTCTGGAATGATCGGAGGTTTGGATGAGATATCTTCAAAATTATGAGAGAGGATTTTATATCTATCTAATTCGACAAAACCAAGTTCCGTTTTTAAGATAAGTTTGTTCTCTTTCTTTTCGATCAAGATTCCCTTTAGTTGTGTTCCATCCGTTAGTTTGAACTCGGAATAACGATAAGAAGAATCAGGTCCCTTCTTCCTTGGATCTATTCGTTGGAGTTCCAATCTGGGAATTTTGTATTTTTTCTCTTTCCAGGAGAGAAGAATGTATTCCGGCTCTTCTGAAACTTCTTCTGCGATAAAAGCTTCTCCAGTTTTGAATAATATTTCAGAGGCAAAAAGATAAGAGGGGAAGAAGAAGATCCCGTAAAAAACAAAACTAAACTTTTTAAGCATAAGGTGCATTTCAGATAAAGAAGGTCCAAATGTAGAATTCAGATTTTCCTTATTTGGATGGGATGTGGCTTCTTAGAGTAAAAAGAAAGAAAATTATTTTGAATCCGCATAAAATATCCCAATTTAGTATATTTAAAATATTGTATGTTACTTTGCTGAGTTCTTAGTTTTAGCTGAATCTTGGAATCCGTGCGGAATATGCATTCCAAATCCAAAAATAAGCATTCTACGTGAATCCCAATTCAGGATATTTTAAAAAAGAATGTGTATATTGTGACTTTTAATATCCTAAATTGGGATATTTATGTTTGACATCGGAAATTTTAAACGCGTTAGTGCATTTATATATAAAGATCACCTTTAGGTGAGGCGCTCACAGCTCGGCTAATTCCCTTCCGGAACAAAATCCGGAAATTTACAGAAGGATTTAGCAAGCTAATGTTTAGGACCGGAAAATATTATGTAATTCTTATATTCTGCAGTGCGATTCTCTTTTTAGCTTGGAATCCTCTTCGCCCAATCTACTCATTTTTCTCCACGTTCTTTGGATTAGAGACTGAGATACCACTTCCATTTCCTGATGTTAGTGTGAATTCCTATGGTAAACCAGGGTTTTCACTTTCTATTCAAGTCCCTCCTGGGACTGGAGATATAGTTCCAGCGATCAATATCCAATATTCTGGTTCAGGCTCTGGGATTCTGGGGAAGGGCTGGTCCTTGGGTGGATTTCCTCAGATCTCTAAAAATCCAAATCTGGGAGTTCATTTTGTTTCTTCAGATGGATATACTTCTTCTCAATTTGGTGAGATGATCTCAGATACAAATGGTAATTATAAATTCAAATTCGAAAGTTTTTCTAAAACTGAGTTCGATGGTTCTATTTGGAAGATCCGAGATAAAAATGGGATCATTTATGAATATGGTAAAAACTTTTCTGGAGGTTCAAATTCCAGATTGGATAGCGATGGAGTGCCGATCGCTTTTTATTTGGATAAGGTAAGAGATCGATTCGGGAATGGTTATGATATCCAATACGATCCTGAAAATTTACAATCTGCTGATGTTTTGCCAAAAGAGATCGTATATGCAAGAGGAAATGGACGAATCCTTTTTATCTATGAAGATCGTTCCGAAAGATTCGGAGAAAAAATTTTCTCTTTAACCAAATCCCTTTCTCGAAGGAAAATATTAGAAAAAGTCGAAGTATATTCAAAAGATTCCTCAGGTTCAGAGAATTTAAGCGAAGTTTATGAATTCGACTATGATACTATAGATGGAGAAACATTTCTTTCTTCTTTCCATCGTAAAAACTATAAACCAATTGTGTTTTCTTATTCGAGTAGATCTAATCAAGTTCAGTATGTAAAATCTTCTGGAAAAACATTCCAAAATTCTTATAGAGCCTCTGATCCGAGTGTAAAGTCTGCTTGTGAGACAACTGCAGCATTTTGTACATGTACTGCCGACTGGGGTTGTATTGTTGCAAGTAAATACAGTGCTCCTTCTCTTTGCCAGATTGGAATAGAGAATTACCAGGATATTTGTACGAATGGTGTGGAGATGTCCTTTGCTGTTCCTGCGGATGTAGATGGGGATGGAAGTCCTGAAATGGTCCGGGTTTTAGGAAATATGGACGGCCAAAGATTTTCAGTTTCAAAACTTTCTTCTTGGGATACTGAAAATTTGGATCCGATCTCTGTGAGTGGAGAATCGAAGGGAAATCCAATCGGAGTTACTACAGAAGGTAGGATTCTTCCGGCGGATTTTAACGGAGATGGTAAGACTGATTTCCTGGTATTGAGATCAAACGGTGCTAAGGGGATCGTTTATTATGGCCCTGATCTAAACTCAGTAGAATATTCAGAACTGATCGCAGAAAATCTTCAACAAAGTAAACCTTATCATTTTTTGGCGGATGTAAATGGAGATGGTAAAACTGATATTTTGCAGGCGAAAACTTCTACTAAGCTCCAGGTCTATCTTTCGACGGGTTCCGGTTTTCAAAAATCACAATTATTGAATATTACAGATCCAGGAAATTCTTTCCAAGGATTTGTAGATATGGATAGAAATGGTATCCCGGATCTGCTCAGGATCAGCGGAAGTTCCGACCCAAGATTGATCTTAACATTTTATGATTTTAAAAATGGAAATTTAGTAGAATTAGAAGAAACTGAAATTTCCAGATCTTCTTTTGGAAATGACGGGGACCAATTCATTTCCGACCTGAATGGAGATGGTTATCCCGATTTCGCATTTTTCTCAGGATCCACAAGCCAGGGAACCATCCATTATTATCCATTTGATGGAAGAAAGTTTCGAACAAACGGTGGTGGAGCCTTTCAAACGGTAGATGTGAATGGAGCTTATGCAGCGAAACAAAAACAAAATTCTACTGCTTCCAGCCAGGTTTTTGCAGAGATTGATCTTACCGGAGATGGAATCAAAGATAAAGTTACTTATAATTATTCTGATCTTACAAATCCGTATTTTACGGTAGAGGTTTACGATACTTCTCTATCGGACTATCTTCCAGGTTTTTCTTTGTATTGGAATCAGGATTTGGCTCAAGACCTAAATGGGGACGGAGTTCCTGATATTCTACGAGCAAATGTAAGCACCACCGAAGAACCGGATAATGAGGATGCAGACTCTCTTCCCCAAACTGTAACTGTTCGAAATTTTTCCGTAAACATTACGAATATTACATATTATGAAATTTCTATAGATCTGAAAGATTATCTCCCTTCTGCAAACATCTCAGGAAGTTCGTCTGATAATGCTTACTTCAATTGGAGAAATAGAAAAGAATTCATAGATTTGAATGGAGATGGAAGATCAGATTTCCTGAGATATGATTCTTCTGAATCGAAACTGATCGTTTCTTATTCAAAGACTGACTCGGATGGGAATCTATTCTATTCTGCTGATGGTGATGAGTCTTGGACAACTGGAGGATACCTTCTTCCCTTGGATATTAATGGGGACGGTAAGCCTGAACTTTTGGGATTGAATGGGGATAAAAAACCACTACAGTATTCTGTGGCTTCTAGTATTCCATTAGTAAATACAATTGCGTATCGCCGGTTTCCTTATGAATCCAATTTAGAATTACATCTTCTGAGATTTAGTCCTGATATTCCTGCTGGGCTTTTGAGTAAAATTGAAAACGGTTCTTATGTTTCCGATGGAAATGTAAGTGTTCAGTTGGAATATTCTCTTTCTAAAAGCCATCCCACTGCAAACGGGTTAGGACTCTATGATCCAAATCATCCTGAAATTCTTCCATTAGTATTTCCTGATTTTGTAACGACCAAACTTACTCAAAAAGCGGGAGGAATGATCTTAGGAGAAAACTCATACAAGTATTTTTTCTCCAGATTTTATAGGGGTGGATTTAGAAATTCTGGATATTTAGGGTTCCAGAAGATAGAAGAGAAAAATACTATCTCCAACTCAATTATAGAAACAAAATATGATGCTTCTTTTTTGGAAGCTGTTGGAATTCCTACAGCTCAGACAAAATTTAAGAATGGGATCAAAATTTCTGAATCTTATAAAAACTTCCAAAAATCTTTTTCTTCCAATGGCGGAATTCAAGTCCTTGAAACTGATAGTTTGGAGAATGTATATAGAGCAGGACAATTATTCCAATCTTCTACAATAGCTAAAACGTATGATACTTATGGGAATATTATTCTAAAAGATACGAGTATCAATGGGAATACAGCCAGCGAAAAAGTTTCCTATCTGAATGATTGGAATGAAGGCGTTTTAGGAAAACCCATTGATATCCAAGTTTTGAAAAATGGAGAATTAGTCTCTCACAGAAAAATAGAATATTCTAATTTTCAAATATCTCTGGTGAAAGAGGAGTTAAGCCCTGGCGCCTGGAAAAGTGAGGAGATCCAAGCATACGACTCATATGGGAATCCGAGCCTTGTAAAAGAGTCTAACGGCAATTTGATCACTGTAGAATATGATAATATTTTACATAAATTCCCTCTTAAGATGACCAATGCATTGGGCCAGGTCACATTAAAATCCTACGATTTTTCGAATGGTTTAGAAATATCCAGCACTGACGAAAACGGTGGGATCTCCAGAACGGAATACGATTCTCAGGGAAGGCCATCAAAGAGTTATTTGCCGGGAGAAAGCGATTGGTCCGAAAAAATCGAATATGAAAACACTGGGGACCTAGAGAATCAGCTTGTCCGAAAAATCTTTCGCCGAAGTAATGGTGAGACTTGGCAGGAAGATTTGAGTAATAATATTACCAAGATCTCTAAAAGAAGAAGTAGCCTGGTGAGCGGAACTGTTCTGGTGGAGGAAACTCATCGGAATTTGGAGGGCCAGGTAACTCGAAAAATCGATCCATACTTGGAAGGATCCAATCCTTTCTCCTGGACGGATTATATATATGACCAAGAAGGCAATCAAACTAAAAGTGAAAGAAATGATGGAACAGTGATCGAATCTGAAATTACGGGTTTGATCTCTAAAACCAGAGAACTTCTTAACGGAAATCTAATAAAAGAAACCGTTGAAGAGAAAAATGCACTTGGTCAGATAATTTCTTCTACACAGCAAGGAAAGACTACTCGTTATTCTTATGATTCTGCAGGTAGAGTTTCCGAGATCATAGATCCTGAAAGTGGGACTACATCTATCGAGACGGACTTTGGTGGAAGAAAGACCAAAGTAATTCATCCTGATTCAGGAAAGATAGAATATGAATATGATCCTAATTCTGGAAAATTATCCAAACAAAAATACCAAAACGGCTCCAGCATCCAATACGTTTACGATAGTTTAGGCAGAGTTTCTCAAGTTAAAGGAGATTCTCCAGAAACCGGTGCTGTAAATTATACATACGAGTATGATGATCCTGAAAAAGAGAATGGGATTGGAAGATTAACTAAGGTAACTGATCCACTCGGAACAACAGAGTTCGGATACGATCTAAGAGGGAACCAAACCCTAGTCCTAAAAAAGTTAACAGAAGAAGATCTAGAATTTGTAATCCGTAAAAAGTATAATCTTCAAAACCAAATAGAAGAGACTAACTATCCGGATGGAAGTATTGCAAAAAATTTATATTCTGAAGCTGGATTTCTTTCTGGCATCACTCTAAGTCCTGGGGACGGAAGTGGTTCGGATTTTCCTATCGTTCAATACCAAGGCCCAATTTTAGAAGATGGAGAACTTAAGATCCAAAGAAAATTGGGGAATGGCGTCAGAACAGATATATATTATGATTTAATAAAACGTAGACCAAGTAGATTCGTTTCTGTTAAAGATACTGAAATTTATCAAAGTATAGAATATAATTATGATCAATTCGGAAATTATCTTTCTATTTTAGATAAAAAGAATCCGGTTAGGACTCAAAATTTCCAGTATGACTCGGCCAATAGATTAGTCTCAGCTTCTGGAGTTTACGGAACAGAAGAATATACATATTCAGATTCAGGAAAATTGCTCCAAAAAGGTAATTTATCCTATTCTTATGAAAATCCTTCTCATAAGAATGCGGTCACCAAAGTAACAGGGCAAAATCATTCTTATCAATATTCTTATGATGGTTCTGGAAATATCATCTCCAGAAATGGAGAAAATTTCCGTTACGATCCTTTCCAAAAATTAAAAGAGATCCAAACAGAAGATCAGGATAGTATCCGATTTGAGTATGATTTTTCAGGAACCAGGATACGAAAAACGAAATCCAGTGATTCCAGTAAGACAATCAGCTTAGGTGGATTGTATGAGGTTTCTATCTCTCCTGGAAAATCCCCCCAGCATACATTATACTTCCGAGGAAATTCTGGAGATCTGGTTGCACAATGGACCAGAACGGATGCGGTACTTGTAAATTACCAAGGTGATAATATTTCTTCTGGAAGTTCCGGAATAAAAACTGCGTGGAAGACATTAGCCTGGGCAGCACAAGATTATTCAATCCGAGGGATTAAATATCTATTCTTAGTTCCAGGAACTAATTTAGGATTTTTGTATATAACGATCATCTTAGGTTTTGGATTCGGACTTCTTTCCTTTAGAGAGGGAGTCTGGAGATCTGTATTAAAATTTACTTCTCCAATACTGATCGTTTCTTTCGCCAACTGTTCTGTTTTGATACCCGGTGGAAATGGAAATCCGCCTTGGCTAATTCCTCCTCAATTTGATTCCAATACTCCAAATGTGAATACACCTTATGAACCTGGAGGGCCAGGTTCAGGGGCGGGACTTCCTGTCGGCGGATTCTTATTTCTTCATTCCGACCATTTAGGTTCCATCACAATGGCAACAGATGGAAACGGAAATAGAATAGCAGGTGGGGACCAGGGTGGAGCATCACATATTTCTTATAAACCATACGGAGAGATACAAAGAAATGATTCCTCTGGGCCTGATGTGTTTCGCTATAAATATAACGGTCAAGAAGAAGATAAGGAAACAGGTCTCTACTATTTCAAGGCAAGATATTACGATCCTTTAATAGGTAGATTTTTGCAGGCAGATTCCGTCATGGACACAACAAGGCCGATGGGAATGGACCTGTACATGTATACTGAAGGAAATCCCATTAGATATACTGATCCAAGCGGGAACAGTATATTGAGTAGCTTCTTAGAAAGAAATGGGCTCGGGTTCTTGAACTTTAGTATTTCATTAAGTACCTTCTTTCAAAATGCATTTTATGTGAGCTCTCAACGTTGGAGTGATGCCGGTGCAAGTATTGCTATGGCATTAAATCCAGTGGGAATCATCGGTACGGCTTTCGGGATAGGTTCGGCTGCATCTATAGCCGCAGTTACTGTTGTAACAACTGGACTTGGATTAGCAATCGGAGCGGGGCTAATCGTTATAGGAGCAGCAAGTTTAGCGACTGCAGGTGCAGTTACATTAGGTGCTACAGTCGCAGTTGTGGCTGCGGCTACCGGGCTTGCGGCATCTTCTTTGGCAGCTGGATTGGCCGCGTCTGCGGCAGGAACAGCCCTTATTATTGGCTTAGGGGCATTGGCGGTCGTATCGGCTATAGTTGCAGCGGCCCTTACAGTCGCGGTTGGAACAGCATTGTTCGTAATCGGAATGATCCCGATTGCTGCAATGTTTGCTCTCGGAGTTGGAATGGGGGTTGTCGGCGCCACACTATCTCCTTTCACTCTTCAGGCATATATAGCAGGTGGATATTCCAAATCAAGTTTCAATAATATACATTGGGACGAGAAGAATGCTAGGATCGCTGCTTGTTATTCCGTTGCGGGCCAAATGCTGGCTGTGGCAGGATTCTACGGATACTTGGGATTTACTTCAATACTTGGAGCTCCGGAAGCTGCAGGATTAGCGGATGTTCTGGATACTATCGGTTACACTTTAACCATAAAAAGTATAGTAACTCAAGATTGGGAATCTGCTGGGGCTGATCTTTTACAGTATGCAGTTCAGGGATATGCAAAGAAAAGTATTCCGTTTGGTCTAATTTTAAAATCGGGTAATGCCGTTCATCAGACCTGTGGAGGAACTTTGTGAATAAGTTTCTCTTGATTTTGAAACTATACTTTCTTGCTGGTTGTGTTAATTTAGCTGGCCTAAACGAGTATAGAGGCGGCTGGGATCAGAAGGAATTTCATCAGAATTTTATTAAGTTTGAAATTAAAAGTTATAAGGATAGAAAAAATTACGAGCCGCACAGAAACATTTATAAGGTAAATAAATATTACTTTGTTATAAAGTGGTTAGATCCTGATGTCCATTTTCCTTATTCCAAAGGAGATAAGATTCCGCGCTCAATCAATCCTTCAGAAGATTATTACATTAATAAAAAAGATCTTCTTACCCGTAGTAAAATTAATCAATTTTTGCATGGAGATCGTAGAGATTACTTCGCCTATGACTGCGAGTATTGGATGCCTCTTCCTCCTGGGAAAAACGAATATGATTTACTCATAAGCGATCCAACTGATGGCAGAATTGATGGAGCCTGGCCTGAGTTTGATCTACCAGAAGGACATTCTGTTCGATTGAAAGTAACTCCTGCTATGAGAACTAAAGGTTCTGATCCGATAAATCGGAAAACTGGTTGGTATTCCACTGATCCCGAACTTACCAGGAAAGGATTTATAATCGAATTCACTATAGAGAGAAATCGTCCCGGTGAACAAGAACCAGTTTGTGACCTGGGGATTGAGTCCTGATCGTAAAAAGTAATAAATCTAGACTAAAAAAGGTAAATGAAAACAATGAAACGATTCTATATCACAATCCTGATTATACTTTCCGTTGCGAATTGTGTCGCAGTAGATACATTAGGAATAACTGATACTTATAAGGGAGATGAAGCAAAGAAAAAATTATTGGCAGCGGCAAAAATTGGGGATTATTTAACAGCAAATGCTGCTTTTACTGAGCAAGGTTATACTGGATCACAATTGGATTCTTTAGTGGCTACACAGGTTATTACTGCTTCTATTATAGATGAGGCTGTATTTAGTCTAGATGAATCCAAGTATTATAAAAAGAAGGACGTGGACAATTGCGCTCAAGTAATCCAATTCTTAGGAGTCGCATTGGATTATGATTCATTTACAACATATCTAACCAACAGGACTTGTCGTTTGAGTCCCAACGATATGTTCCTGGATCAGAATCTTGGTAAAAGTTCGAATAGCGGTAGCTGATATAAATATTTTTTAATTCGATTTTCTTCCGATTATCGCTGTCTGCCTCAGAAAAGATTTTCGATATATATAATATGAAAGATCGAATGCTTTTAATTTTACTCATAAGCATTTGCGCGATACATTTATTCTGCATATCAGAGAGCCCTGATGGGTGGAGACCAAAGGAATTTCATCAGAATTATCTAAAATTTGAAGTGAAAAACTATAAAAATCGAAAGGCTTATGAGCCCGATTGGGTCTTCTTTCAACATAATACATTTGGGTTTGGTGTGACCTGGTTCGATCCAAATGTGCATTTCCCATATTCTAAGAATGATCGTATCCC
Source organism: Leptospira saintgironsiae (assembly GCF_002811765.1). NCBI lineage: Bacteria > Pseudomonadati > Spirochaetota > Leptospiria > Leptospirales > Leptospiraceae > Leptospira > Leptospira saintgironsiae. Next base: position 225,896 of record NZ_NPDR01000004.1, read on the forward strand.
TCGAAGCATTAACCCTCCGGAAGATCGTTATATAAATAAGAAAGATGATCTATCTAAGAGTAAAATTGACCAAATTCTATTTGGTGATCGACGTATGAGCTTTGCATACGATTGCGAATATTGGATGCCTCTTCCCCCCGGAAAAAATAAGTTTAGATTTCATATTTCTGATTTTGAAGATACAAGAGAAAGAATGGTCGAACGCGAGTTTGATCTTCATGAAGATGATTCTGTAAGGATGAAAGTAGTCCCGATATTCGATAAGAAAACTGGAGAAAAATTATATCAACCCCAGTGGACTGGTACAGAAAAAGTATTTGATGGATGGGCTCGCGGTTACGAATTCGAATTTGAAATTGTACAAAATCGTCCAGGAGAACCTGAGCCGAGTTGTAATCTAGGATTCGATTCGTAAGTTTTTTACCCGCCGAGCAACTCTCTATCTTCCTGGATTACCTTCGAAACATTATGTATTCCACCTTGGAAAAGAAGACCTAGATAATCGGACAATTTTCTAAGATCATAACCGTCTTCCTTTGCAAGAAGAACCATTGCTTCGAAGCCAGCGGCAACCATCATCACGGAAGTAATCCGGATTGGATGTGGAGGGAAACCTCCTGACTTTACCATCCTTTCCAAGTCACTGTCCAATTCTTCTAAGATATAAGTCATGGAACCACCTTGGAATAAATAACCACGAATAATATCTCTGTTCCTGGTTAATAGATCCAAATGAATTCTTTCCTGCATCATTACATGAAAAACTGCAAAATAAGCATCGCTCAAAAAAGCCAGCGGAGTTTCTGCTTTCGCTCTCGCTTCTCTAATTCCTTTTCGGATCCCTTCCGCTAATTCATCCGCGATGTCCTGCATTACGGATTCCTTATCTTTATAATAATTATAGAATGTGCCCTGAGCAAGACCACTTTCTCGGATAATTTCTCGTGTGGAACATGCCTCGAATCCAATTGTAGCGAAAACCCTACGGGCTGCATTTAGGATCGCATTCCTATTTTTTGTTTTATTGTCCTGTCTTCTGGACCCGGAAGTTTCTAATTTCATTTTTAATAACGAATCGATTTTAGTTTATGAATTTTTTTTAATACTGTTTTGGCTGCGTAGTATCCACACATTCCATGCACTCCTCCTCCGGGAGGTGTGGAACCGGAACAAATATAAATATGAGGATTTGGAGTGGTATAAGGATTCATTCTTGCGATTGGCCTAAAGAATGCCTGAGGAAGATCTGCTGCTCCACCTGTGATTGCCCCACCCACATAGTTTAAATTATAAGAATAAAAATCCTTAGTATTCATTGAATGTCTGGCTAATATTCTGTCTTTGAATCCGGGCGCGAATCTTTCGATCTGATTTTCTAAAACTTCAGCCATATCCTTTGTGGAACCAGAAGGCACATGACAGTACGCGTAGCCTGTATGTTTTCCTTTTGGCGCTCTGGTCCCATCAAATTGGCTTTGTTGGACGACCAACATATAAGGACGATCAGGATGTTTTCCTGACCAGACTTCTGCTTCTGCTTTCGCAATTTCAGATAGTTTTCCGCCCACATGGACTGTAGAAGCGAGTAAACAATTCGGATCTTTCCAAGGAATAGGACCATCCAAGGCCCAATCCATTTTGAATACACCTGGCCCATATTTATAAGATGAGATTCTGTTAATATAAGAAGAAGATAATGTATTTCCTGCAACCGATCCTAATTGATCAGGGCTTGTGTCAAAAAGAATTGCCTTTGTTTTAGGAAGTTGTGATAAACTAGAAACTTTATAATTCGTTTGGAATTTTACTCCGAGTACTTTTAAATAAGACTCCAGAGATTTTGCTATCATTGCAGATCCACCTTGTACTACCGGCCAGGAACGAACATGCCCTGTCAAAGAGAACAAAAGTCCAAGCGCTCCACTTAAGAACTTCTCCAATGGAAAGATAGAATGTCCGGCGCAACCTGCGAATAATGCCTTTGCTCTTTCTTCTTTAAACCAAGAGTTTGCGAGCGACTTTGCGGATCGAATGCCTAACAGTCCGAATCTTCCTAATAAAAAAGGATGTTTTGGAATGCCAAGAGGAGCTAATGCATCAGACAAAAGTCCTTCTGGATTTTTTAGAAATGGTGAGATCAGTTTTATATAGGATTTTTCATCTGCACCTAATTCTTTCGCAGTTTCTTTTAATGATAATTTTAGTAATACTGCAGATTCTCCATCCAGAGGGTGGGCCACGGAAGCTTCTGGTTCTATCCATTTAAGTCCGTGTTTTTCCAGAGGAAGTGTTTTTAAGTAAGGAGATAAAATTCCCATAGGATGAGCAGCGGAACAAACATCATGATGAAAACCTGGTAAGGTTAACTCTTTAGTTCGTAAGCCGCCGCCTATCGTATCCGAAGCTTCCAATATTAAAACTGAAAGTCCAGAACCCGCCAAAACGGAGGCTGCTGCCAATCCGTTCGGGCCGGATCCTATGATACAAATATCATATTCTTCGGAACTGAAATCCATTATTTAGTCGGCCAAGGTTGGAGTTCCTTCAAATCGGCAACTTCTATCTTTCCGTCTTCTATCAAACCTTTTTCAGCGTCATGGATCCTGTAGTTAATAGTAGATTTTCCTAATGGTTGACCTTCTATAAAGATGCAACGAAGTTCTTCATCCTTGAACCCACATTGAGCTTGTACGGATCTAAGTAGTTGTTCACTATGTAGGTGACCTTCTCCGAAGTTCCAGCCAACGACCATTCCTGCTACCAGTTCACCTTCTACCCATTCATACTTTTCAAAGTTCTTAACTGCTTTTGGTACAATTTTTTGGAATGCCTTTCCATGTAAGTGCATGAGTCGGAAGGCCATTACCTTACTTACTAAACCAACAGATACTTTTCTTTCGTAAAACATATCCAATTGGTCATACAACCATCCGGAAGTTTTGGTCAGTTTCTCTAATTTTTTATAACTATCTTCTTTGAACATCCAAACGCTGACTGCCCAGTTTCCTGCGTAATATCTCATCGCGAGTAAGAAGGATACCCAATCAGGTCTGATGTTTCCGATGATTGGAAGAGCTAATGAGAATACGAATAAGAATGCAGCAACAGGAGCAGAATCTAATTGGAAAGGAGTGATAGTTGGGTTTGCTCCGAACAAGAAGAAGCCGGAGTAAACTACTAAGAAGTTCCATTCTATCGGAACTCCCATTGGGAAGTTACTTGTGATATAACTATGTAGGAATACCATCATTCCGAGTCCTAAGTATAGAACTGTTTGAGAACCGGTCATGATCGCAGTAAATAGAACGATTGGAGTTCCCATTTCCAAAACGATCCCCATATTTGCTTTTGCTACTGCTGTAGAAGAAGGACGAAGATCTTCCGGATAATTTTTATACATTGCTTTTCTGAACCAAGCAAAAGGAGTAAATGGGCTATTACTCGCCATCACACAAACTACACTCGGGAAGTGAGAATTGAGTTTAGAAAATCCTGCGAATAACCAAATAGAAAGTTGAACAATCATCGCACCTGCAATCCAGTTCTGTGCGAATGCAAATACTACTATAGTTACCCAATAATGTTCTGCTCTCGCTGCAAGAAAAACAGTTTTATCTAATATTCCAGCAATGACCAAACCAATGATGATCGGCAAAAATTGTTCAAATCCTGGAGCAGGGTGGATCAAACATAGAGTAGAATAAACCAAAACCGAAGCGTAAGCTACGATCTCTAGAATCCCTCTTGTTCTTCCTCCGATGATAGGAGCTCCTTCGAATAAAGGCATCTTAGTGGTCTTAGGTCTTAAGAAATATAAGAACCCACCTACAGGAGGGAAATATCTTCCTGTTAACGGACCGCTTCCACATCCAAGTCCTAAAACTTCGAATAACAAACTCCAAACGATTGCTTTTTGAAAAGCAACCGGAACGAACCACCAAGAGATGGTATCCCAGGTTCCAAGCCCTGGACTGAAAGAGCAGAAATAAACCCAACCAGCGATGTATAATGCTATCTTTAAGACGTAAACGATATATGCTCCAAGAGGGGAGCCATAACCTTGGACTGCCCAGGCTTGGCAGGACAAACGAGCCCTGTCCGCGAACGACATTTTCGCCCAGGCCAAGGCATCATAGGGGGGAGCTTTAGGAAGGAACATCTTTCTCTCCGTATTCTATATTTAGAGGGAGTGATATACCGAGGTCTTGAGAAATGTCAAGAAAAAATGACTAATTGGTCACATTTAGAATGTGTTTTATAGTCAATTCTTCCTGGATCCCAGAGTTTTCTAAAAACTTCTCATCGTGAGAAACGACTATAATTGCAGCCTTAAACTCACGAATCAGCCCTTCCAGAAATTCTATATTTCCTAAATCTAAATTATTTGTGGGTTCATCTAAGAGTAGAAGTTCCGTTTTTTCCGTACTTAACAGTCCTCTTGCCAATGCCGCTCTCAAACGTTCTCCTCCGCTGAGTGTATAGGCTTTTTGAAAGACTGTGTCCTTGAAAAATAGGAATTTCGCCAGTCCGCTTCGGATCTCGCTTTCATCTAAAGTGGAAACATCTCTTACATTTTCAAAAATACTCTTAGAATCATCTAATTGATTACATCTTTGGTCTATATATAGAGTATTCAATTTCCCTAATGTGATTGACCCTCTTGTTTCCAAGTCTGATCCAAGTAATGCTTGCAATAAACTGGATTTTCCAGATCCATTTATTCCCTTAATCGCGACCCTAATATTTCCTTTCCAGGAAAAGTTTAAATTTTCCTTATAGATCCAATCTTGAAAACGGATATTAAAATTTTTTGCCTCTGCAACTAGTTTTTGAGAAGGTATTTCTTTTCCGGAAAGATCCGCATACATGACCGGATCGATTTTTAGTCGATCCATCGCATTATATACTTCTCGGATCTTCTCATTTGCTTTTTCTAAACTAGAAGTACTTACTTTTCCGGAAGTAGTTTGTGCATTACTCTTACGAGCACCTAATAATATTTTTGGTATTCCACCTTTTGCTGCTGATTTTGCACCTTTGCGATTTCTTTTTTCTTGTTTTTCGATCTGTTCTATTCTTTCTGCTTGGGCAATATCTCTTTCTCTTCTTGCTTTTTCCAGAGCGATTATCGAATTTGTTCTTTCTCTTTCCTTGGTTTCTTCGTAGGAATTCCAGCCACCTCCGTACTTGTTTAAGCCTAAATTAGATAGTTCTAAAATAGTTTCACAAAGTTTTAAACATTCTCTGTCGTGAGATATGAGCAGAAATCCGTATTCATATTCTTTTAAGAATCGGATTAGGACTTTTTTTGCTTCTCCGTCCAGATCGTTTGTGGGTTCATCCAGGATTAAAAATTGGTCTTCCAATTTTTCTGCCAGACGTACCCTCATCCATTCGCCTCCGCTTAATTGATCACAGAAACTTTTTCGATCAATACCCGTTAAAAGTTTTTCTCCGAGTAATGACCAAGAATAATTCTGTAAATATTCTTCTACAGTGATCCGTTCCGGTTTTTCTCTTTGAGGTAGATAAGAGATTGCAGAATTTCTGGAAATTTTTCCTTTGCTAGTTTCAATTTCTCCTGAGATCAATTTGGCAAGATAGGTCTTTCCAATGCCGTTTGGACCCACAAGAACAGTGCGTTCTTGTCCTAAAGAAAAATTAAGATTTTGGAATAGAATACGTCCGTCCGAAAATTCGAAAGAGACGCCATTTGCGACGATACTTGATTGCATAACAAACCCTTTGCGCGATTTAAGCGCAGATTAAGAAAATCGATTGGGATGGGTTTGTTTAAGATGCCATATGACTCCGGTTGCCCAGAGGATTATTAGACTGACGGAAAAGCTTTAAAATTGCAAGGAATTCTGCGACTATACGTTCTTACTATATGATTTTTCTGACCCCTGGGACAATGCTAAGTGAACGAACGACGAAATTCGACAGGAGTAAGTTTTGTCTTACTTTTGAATAGTTTACTAAAAGATTGGGAGTGTTCGAAACCTAATTCATAAGCGATTGCGGTTATCGGCAAATCGGTAGTAGACAATTTTTCTTTTGCCTGTTCGATCAATTTATCATGAATATGCTGCTGAGTACTCTGGCCGGTTAATACGTTTAACAGCCCGCTCAGATATTTAGGAGAAACATTCAATAGATCCGCTACATATTGAACTGAAGGTAGACCTTTTTCTCTTAAGTCTCCTTCCCGAAAATATTCGACTAAAATTTCTTCCAAACGATCCAAGAGTTTGTGATTCGTGATCTTTCTTGTGATAAACTGGCGGTGATAGAATCTTTCCGCATAATTGAGTAGAGTAGTAATATGGGAAATAATGATGTCCTGACTAAATTTGTCGATATTGGAATGATATTCTTGCCGAATATTACCAACGATATCGTTCAATACGACTTCTTCTTTTTCAGACAGGAATAAAGCCTCATTTACAGAGTAATCAAAATATTCGTATTTCCGAATATTCTTAGCCAATGCGGAATTCCAGATGAAGTCTGGATGGACGAGCAAGATCCACCCTGCATGTTCCGGTTTTCTGTCATTACCTATCTCGATCCTGAAAACTTGACCGGGAGCCATAAAGAACAAGATACCATCGTCAAAATCATATTCCTGCTGCCCATATTTCATTTTTACGGCAGAGTTCCTTTTTAGAGAAATGGAATAAAAATCGAGAGTCCAACTCGTAAGATTAAAATCCGAAGAATGTATAATAGATCCATAATCTACTACACTAATCAAAGGATGTTCAGGTTTTGGCAAACCTCTCAACTGATGGAATTCGCTGATGGTCTTAATTCTATATGGTTTTTGAATGTCTTTCACGTAAGCCTACTTCATTCGCTCATAAGCCGAAGCAAAATTTTTAGCAAAGTCCTTTAATTTGGTCCTTTCCAATCTAGGTCGATTTCGGAAATAGTCCTCATACAATACTCCGCCTCTTCTGGATGCATTCATTTCCATAAAACCTTTTGCAGTTTTTGGATTCATTCCGGCTGAGATCATTCCGTTCAATGCTTCTTCATCGGAGATAACTGTCCATTTCAGATCAGGTTTTCCGATCTCTTTGCCCAAAATTTTAGCGATGTCATTCGGAGAAACTTCATCACTTGCGATATATCGAATACTTCTTCCTTCGAAAGGTTTTTCAATCTCTTCTGCAATTACCTCAGCAATGTCGGAAGGAGAAACCCAAGGCTCTATTTCATCTCCCCCATAATTGGATATGATTGCTCCTTTTGCCTTTATCGTTTGTATAAATGCAAACATATTATAATAAAATCCGACCGGACGCATAAACTTAATAGAAACATCGCTCGGTAATCTTTTTAGGATATTTTCCGCCTCATGATGAAAAGCAAGTATCCCACTATCCGAATTGGTATGTGCTCCTATACTACTCAAATGGATTACTCGCTTAATTCCTGATTGTTCGATGGCTACTTTATAACTATTCGCAATCTGACGGATTGCATCCATGATATCCAGGTTCTGATCAAAAAAGCTTTCGTAGCCGATCGCTTCCATAACATAAACTATATCAGCGCCTTGAAAAGTTTGCGATAAGAATTCGCTATCTTCCATTTTGCCGATAGAAGCAATAGCGCCTATCGCTTCTATTTCCTTTCTCCGCTCCGGTTTACTACTGATAACAGTAACCGAGTGACCCTTGGAGATCAATTCTTCGGTAAGTGGTTTGCTGATATGTCCGAGTGAGCCTGTAATAATAATCTTCATAGGTATTCTCCTGAATTAGAGATGCTTGTATAAGCGGTATTTCCTATTCAGATCGAGTTAGGATATGATAAGTTCTTTTTTGAGAGATTATTCGTGTAGCCGAACTTCAGGTGAATGTAGGCGTTTTGCAGGAATACAAAGGTCTTGACATTGTTTAAAATATATATTTTAATATATATATGAATCGAGCTAAGATATTCAAAAATGGAGACAGTCAAGCGATCCGTCTTCCGAAAGAATATAGATTTAAAGGCAAAGAAGTCTATATCCATAAAGAAGGAGAAAACGTAGTATTAACTCCTATAAACGATGCCGTTGATGGATTTTGGAATACTCTAAATGAATTTTCCACTGACTTCAAAATAGAAAGGGATCAGCCTAAGGATTATGATAGGCGTGATCCTATATGAATAAGTATCTTTTAGATACAAATATTTGCATTTATATCATTAATCAAAGACCTGATTCAGTTTATAAGAAATTTAAGAAGGTAGCTTTAGAGAATATCTATATCTCTTCTATTACGGAATTTGAATTAAATTTTGGCGTCGAAAAAAGTCTTCATAAAGAAAAGAATAGAAGAGCATTAGCCGATTTTATCGGATATTTAAATATATTACCGTTTGATAGCAATTCATCAGAGATTGCTGCTAAAATACGTTTCAGTTTAGAGAAATTGGGGAAACCGATAGGCCCTTTTGATCTATTAATCGCATCTCAAGCTATTTCTAATGATCATATCCTTGTGACTAATAATGAAAAAGAGTTCAAAAGGATTAAAGACTTAAAACTAGAGAATTGGTTATAAAGTGCACCTACCGGGACTCGCCGTTACGCAATCTCGCATCCTGCTCGATTTAGCTCCACGGCGTCTTTTGCACTCGCATCGCCATCCTTGGCTCGCGACGCATTTGCGACGCTCTCTACGGATCGCTGCAAATTGCTTTCGTGCAAAAGCTTCGAGTCCTTGCACCTACCGGGACTCGAACCCGGACCCCAGGCTCCGGAGGCCTGTACTCTATCCGTTGAGCTATAGGTGCTTATGTTGGTGAGTTTTTGTGACTTACCCAAGCAGTCAATCTGATTCCTGGAGCAGGGATTTTACCTAAATGTCAGTAAAGTTTCAAAGGTTTTTAGCTTACATTTTGCTGCTCTTATTCAACTTGCCCATAGGCGCTTGCATGTTTTCCCTTCGACATTTTTTTATAGTCTGTATCTTACTCCCTGTTTCGATTTTTTCGGAAGGGGAGAAGGTTGCAATCGACCTAAATGAATCCAAACGTCTCTCTAAACAAGAACTGAAAGAAAAAAGAAACGGTTGGTATGCGACTGGACTTCCTGTTTTTTCAGAAGATCCTGTAAGAGGACAGGGATACGGTGCCAGAGGATTTTTATACCAAAATGGAAATCGTACGGATCCTTATTTCGAATTCCAGCCTTACAAATATAGATTCGGTGCTCAAGCTTACAAGACTACAAAAGGTGCAGACTATTACGAATTCACATTTGATAGTCCTTTTCTTTTCGATACCGCTTATAGATTAAAGACAAGTGTTTCGTATAGCACAAATAAGAACTCTCAGTATTTTGGGATTGGAACTGACACGTTACGCGAAATTCAGTATAGAGATCGAAACCAACCTACTGGAGCACTGAGGAATGGTGGTAACTTCTCCGATTTAGAAGATGCACTTTCCTATCGCAGACCTTCTTCTCCCGGATCCGTTTATCCGTATGAAAGTAATGTTTTATATAATACTTATGAATTTCGTTCTTCTACCGCTACATTCTCTGTGGACAAAACTTTTTGGGGAGCTTTCCGCTGGATCATTGCTCCCGAGTTTTCTCAGAATGTGATCCGCACTTACGATTATCCGAACGGAAGAATTGCAACGAATGGAGATTATTATTCAGTAGCAAGGGATCCAGCAACTGGTTGGGGTTCTCCTTATCCGAACGGAACATCTAAACTAACCAAAGATTACCAGGCAGGGCTCATCAATGGATATCATGGTGGAAATGTAAATTATATCCATATAGGACTTGCTTACGATACTAGAGACTTCGAACCGGATCCTGATTCTGGTGTTCTATTAGAGATGAATTATTCTTCTTCTTCCAAACGTGCTGGTTCAGATTTCGAGTTTGAGAAGTTTTTTACCCAAGGAAAATTCTTCTATATGCCTTTTCCGAAACTTTTCGAAGAACTTGTGGTCGCGGGAAGAGCAGGACTTCATTATTCAAAAGGCGAGGTTCCTTTTTCTGAATATCGTTATATGTGGTCCATCGATGGGCCGATCAACGGACTCGGCGGTCTCCAAACTTTAAGAGGTTATAGGCAGGAAAGATTTATCGCACCTATGATAGGTTTTGGAAATTTAGAGATCCGTTGGAGATTTGGGGCCTTCAAATTTTGGGATCAATTGGTTACGTTGAGTCTTGTTCCATTTTATGATTTTGGTAGAGTATGGAATGGATATCATGATATCAGCACCCAAGGTTATAAATTTTCTTATGGAACAGGTTTAAGGATTATCTGGAACCAAGCCACTGTTATACTTATAGATTACGCTAAATCGAGAGAAGATTCTCAACTTTTTATAGATATAGGCCAGATTTTCTAAGGATTTCAGAATATAGAAATTTGCTGTTCAGGATTCGTACCTTCGAAACACTTGAGTTCGGCCGGACCAAAAATACAAATCGGCCTTAGAACAATCAAAGAGAGTCAAGATGAAGATCCAATCACTTGTCGGGCTAATTTCAATTCTGTCCCTGTTCCCATTTGCACTTTCTTCCTTCTCCGCAGAAGAAGAAACAAAACTGATCGAAAAAGCATTGGTGGAAACTTTATCCACTCAAGAACAAAAAGAAGCACTTCAAAAGTATCTGACCAATCTTTCTAAAAAGAAAAGAAATGAAGCGACTCATCTGAGAGAACTTGCTTCTACAGAACCAAAACATCATTCTTCTCAGGCTCGCAAGAAGAAGTTAGTAGAACTGGCAGCTCAACTGGACAAGGAAGCTTCTATCCATGAAGCGACCTTAAAAACTCTGCAACAATCCTTGGTTCAATAAGAGATTTTTTCGGTTACTAGTTTTAATAATTCTTCCGTGGCGAGTTTTGCATCTAAACGGATGGTATTCTCCGGAAGAATTTCTTCGTAAGCCTTTTTGATCTTAGTCAAAGCGCTGATCGTTTCAAATCTATCTTTAGTAGTGTCTCTTCCCTTCAATCTCGCTAAAGCTTCTTCCGGTTGTATTTCCAGATAAAAAACTTTTTCGGGTTCGGGAAATCCTCTGTCTAAATTCTTTTTCAGGATTTCTTTTGCGGAGAAAAATTCCCCAGATTGATAGGCCGCCGTAGAATACATATATCGATCGAGTAGAACGATCTTTTTTTGGGAGAGTGAAGGTAGAATATTCCGGCTAAGAGAAACTTCTCTGTCTTCTAAAAATGCTTCGATTTGTTTTTCTGGAGAAAGTTCAATTTCTCCGCTTAAAAATTTTCTAAGATAAAGCCCGGATTCGTACCGAGTTGGTTCCGCAAAACAAATTGCTGGAACATGTTTGGAGGTAAGAAGGTCTAAGACTCGGACAGATAGGGTACTTTTGCCACTTCCGTCTAAACCTTCAAAAACGTAAAATCCTGGTATTTGTGCCATGCGTTTGGATTCGAAAGCCACTTGACATGAGTGGTTTTGCTTCGAATGCTGAAAGCTCATCTACCGGAATCCCATTCCCGAGGACAGGAATCCATGAAAAAAACCGACAGATTCAAAAATTTCCTGGTGATAGGCATATCCGTAATGGCCGGAGTGATCCTCTCTCCGATCTTGTATTGCGGAACAGGAAATGACAGTGCATTATTTTTAAATGCAAAATCAGATAGAGAGCCAAGTGCATCTGCGAAAGCAGCAGTCTCCATCCAAAAGGCATTCGAGGAAGTTTATGAAAACGTTTCTCCAAGTGTTGTTTTAATCGCCACCGAAGGAACAGTAAATGTTCCTCAATACAATGATCCATTCCAAGAATTTTTTTACGGACCTCAGGGTAGAGTAAGAAATCAAAAAAGAAAAGTGAGCGGACTTGGTTCCGGTTTTATCCTCAATAAAGAAGGATATATTCTCACTAATGATCACGTAGTTCGTAATTTCGATAAATTTAAAGTAGTTTTTAAGAATGTAAAGGAACCTGTTTCCGCTAAGTTAATCGGGACAGATCCAATGATCGACGTTGCACTTCTAAAGGTAGAAGCGAACCAAGATCTTCAGCCGATTGAGATTGGAGATTCTTCTGCTGTGAAAGTAGGGGACTGGGCAATTGCGATCGGTGCGCCATTCGGTTTAGAACAATCCATGACCGTAGGTGTGATTTCCAAAGTAGGAAGAGGTGGTATCGATAATTCTGGAGTTCATTATATCCAGACAGACGCTGCTATCAACCAAGGAAACTCAGGAGGACCACTTCTAGACATTAACGGAAGAGTAGTTGGTATCAACCGTATGATCGTTTCTCCAAGTGGTGGATCTATCGGTTTAGGTTTTGCAATTCCAATCAACGAAGCTAAAGCGATTGTAGAAGAATTAAAATCTGGCGGAAAAGTTAAACGTGCTCGATTGGGAGTCGCGTTAGATGATCTTACCGAAGAAACCGCAAAAGAACTCAAACTTTCCGGGCCAGAAGGTGCATTCGTTCGCCAAGTTCAGAACGGTAGCGCTGCCGCAGAAGCTGGTATCGATGTAGAAGACGTGATCCTCGAAATAGACGGGACTAAGATCAAGAACGCAAATGATGTGGTTTCTAAGATCAGAGCTTCCAAAGTGGGGCAACGTGTTTCGATTGTTGTATTTAGAAAAGGCCAGATATTAAAAATTTCGGTTAAGCTGGCGGAGTGATTAAATCTTTTGGCAGGACATACCTTAAATCCGGAGGATAAATTCGACGATGAGATATCTCTTCGTCCCTCCTTATTCTCCGAGTTTATAGGACAAAAAGAGATCCTGTCCAATCTAGGCGTCTTTGTAGGAGCCGCCAAAAAAAGAGGCCAGGCCCTGGATCATGTACTTCTATCTGGGCCCCCTGGTCTTGGCAAGACCACACTTGCTGGTATTATTTCTCAAGAACTTGGCACTCGGATCGTAGTAACTTCTGCACCTGTTTTGACCCGAGGCGCAGACCTTGCAAAATTACTCACCGATCTAGAAGAGAGAGATATATTATTTATAGATGAAATACATTCCCTAGGCCGCAAGGTAGAAGAGATCTTATACCCTGCGATGGAAAATTTCATGATCGATCTTCTCGTGGGAGAAGGGATCACAGCTCAAACCATCCAGATCAAATTAAAACCATTCACTTTGATAGGAGCCACTACTCGTAGTGGACTTATCTCTGATCCACTCAAGAGCAGATTTGGGATCCATTTCCGTTTGGAATATTACGACGACGCAGAAATGAAAGATATTGTCCTCCGTTCCTCCAAGATCCTGGGTTATGAGATAGACGAGAACGCTGCCTTCGAGATAGGCAGAAGATCCAGAAAAACCCCAAGGATCGCGAACCATCTTCTCAAAAGAGTAAGAGACTTTGCAGAGGTAAAAGGCGAAAAAATGATCCGGATCCCCTCCTGCGAAGAGGCATTTTCCCGTCTGGGAATAGACGAATTGGGCCTGGATAGAATGGACCGCCAGATCTTGGAATGTATGATCGATCGATACAAGGGCGGACCCGTGGGCTTAAAACCGATCGCGGCAGTAATTGGAGAGGAAGAAAGGACCCTGGAAGACCATTACGAATCCTATATGGTAAGAGTTGGCTTGATCAATAGAACCTCTTCCGGCAGAGTAGCCACGGAGAAGGCTTATAAGTTGTTGGACAGAGTCCCTCCGGCTTTCGACAAAAGAATAGAAGAAGATGCGGCTCCCGGCCTTTTTTAAAAGCGAAATAGATAATTCAGGAGATTTAGGAGAAGACGATCGTCGCCTTCTATTCGCCGCGTTTTTCGTATTTGCATTCGCCTCTTTCTTAGTAGCTCACTTATTTACACGTAATATTCTATTTAAGATCTTGGGAGAAGACCCAATCGTTCAGGTAAAAGAAAGAGCAGAAAGAGAAAAAATTTACGAAGTATTATTAGAGCAGGAGTTCGTTGATAAAAGGATCAAAGACGAATACAAAGCACTATCTAATGTAGAGTCCGCGGGTTCAGGTGGTATCACCAAGGAGAAAGGATTTCATACACTTTCTCCTTTTCGTGAATTTGTGATGGGGAATATTTTCAGAAATCCTTCCAAGGCAAGTCCTCAAAATTCTCAAAAGAAAACAGAAGAAGAAAAAGTTTACGAAGTCGCTATCCTAAAACAGGATCCTGTAGAATTTACAAATCCGAATGAACAAACTCCGGAGCAAACCCCAGCCACCGGAAGAATGACCAAGATCCCATTCAATTATCGTTTCCAACAAGATATGTTATTTCGTTGGGATGGAAGTTCTTCGATGAGTGTTCCTACTAAAAAGTTAGTAGGTTACGAATATTTTAAAAGAATGCTCCGCCAAATTGAACAAAGTTTTTCTCCTCCAGGCGGAGGAAACTATGGTTATCGCGATGGGGCAGGGCGTGTTATCAGGCAAGCGATAGAACCCGGAGAAGTAAAAGTCCAATTTATGTTAAACGACTCAGGCCAAGTTGTAGATACAAAACTGATATCTTCTCAAGGACAAGCACTTGTAGACCAATCCTGTGTGGATGCACTTAAAGGACAAAATTTCGGAAAAGTCCCTGAAGATGTAAAAGCACAAGGAATGATCTACGGAATTACTTTTATCTTCCCTCGTTTTTACTGAAGATATAAAGTTTTTTGCATTTCACTATTCGATACTTCAAAAATCAAACCGGGCTTAATTTCAGATTTAATTCTTTTCTTAAAGTTTCGAATTTTTCGTTCGGAGAAATTCCTTTTGAATCCACTGAAAGGTCTGGATGAATTGAATTTACAAAGTACATATCCACTTCTCCTTTTCCTTTTGCTTGGACTTTTCCTCTATGCTCGCACACGAAAAAATCTTTTACTAACTCATAAGTAGGGCCTGAAATATTTAAATGTCCTGGTTTACCTGAGGATTCCATTCTACTAGCAAGGTTGACTGCATCTCCCCAAACATCATAAGCGAATTTATTAGAGCCTATCACTCCAGAAGTCACAGGTCCTGTATGAATTCCCACTCTTAATTCCCAGAACGGAAGTCCTATTGCTGATTTGGACTCTGCGATCTTATTCATAAATCTTAGGAATTCTAATCCTGCGAGACAATTGTCCACAGGGTGTGTGGAGTTTGTATTAGGAATTCCTCCGGCACACATATAAGAGTCACCAATTGTTTTAAGTTTTTCCAAACCTAAACGGGAAACGATTGAATCGAATTCAGAAAAACAATTATGTAGATCTTCTACTAGATCTTTTGGAACCATCTCTGCTGCAATTTTAGTAAATCCAACAAAGTCAGTAAATAGTATGCTCGCAGATTCATAATATACAGGAGTTACAGATCCTTTGGATTTTAATTCTTCTGCTACAGGTTTAGGAAGAATATTCAATAATAGTAAATCTGTTTTGTCTCTTTCTTCTGCCAGTTCTTTTGTTCTTTCTACTACCTTTTTCTCCAGGTTGACTGATAATTCCTCGCTGGTATTAAATGCAGTTGCGATCCTTCTGCCTAGCAAAGCTGCATCAGCAAAAGTCAATAGGAATAGACCCGCAGGAGTAAGATATCCTGGTCCTATATGGAATTGGTAAAAAATAAAGTCATTTAGTACAGCAGCAAAGAAAATACCTAAGCCGAGTAACATCAATTTTGCGCCTTGTAAACCTTTGAATATTGCTATGGTCAACATGATCATACCGTATATTCCGCCCAATACGATCAATGCCTGGTAATAAGGGAGTGTATAACTGAAAAGTGCAGGAGGAAGAACTATAATCGATAAACACGGAGGGAGTGACAACGTTAAAATAACGATCATGGATGTTTTTCTGAACTGCGCAGGATACAAAGTCCTCATAAACATAGCCATAAAAGGCACGCCTAAATAAAAGGAGAGATATTCTACACGTATAAAAATATTCCAAGGAACATTTCTATACGCTTCTCCTATAAATCTTTCTCCGCTGGTAAGTACTCTGGAAGTGATCGCAAGACAGGTAAGAGAGAACCAAAGGATCTCCATTTCTTTTTTACGAAATAGGAAAAGGCCCATATGGTATAAGCCCATGATGAGTAAAGATCCTGCCAAAAACGCATTAGCCATCCTGTTCCGATCTCTTGCCGCAAAAATTACAGAAGAATCTCCGAGTAAGATCGGCATCTGGAAACCGCCGTTCCTATGATAGTGATTCGAAATATACATCACTAGATCCACTTGTTTGGCATGAGGAACGGAACTTGTTTGAGCAAGATACTCAGGCTTTTCTTCTTCGGGAGAAGGTCCTGGATGCCCATTATAAGCGACTAACTTACCATTCCAGTATAATGAATATGCGGAACCTTGGCCATCGTCTATTCGTATCGCAAGATCGGGAGTATGTTCAGGAAGATATAATCTTAGGTGATAGGTCATGTATCCTATCGGAGGTAAAGGTTCTTCTTTTAAAAGATGACCATTCCATACACCAGGAACAGAGATGAAACCGCTTGGATCTGAAACAAGATCGTCTTGGAAATTTTTAGGAGGAATGAGTTCCTTCCAATAATATCTCCAGTCTCCGTTTAATTCAACTGTTCCATCTTTTTCAAAATCCCAGTTGCTTAGATCTAATGTACCATTTTCTGCCTTGGGCCTTTCTTTACCTTTTGCTTGGGCGCAAGCGGAAAAGGATAGAAAACAAATAAGAATTCCTAAAATGAAAAAACGAGTTGGACGACCTGAATCACTCATATGTGTAGGAATCAATAAGGGAGAAAAAACCTGTTCCAGCGAGCATTTTTTGTGATCTGGTCGGTTCTTCTGAAATTATTTCATAGAAGAATTTTCACATCGCTCATTCGAGTAGTATCTCAAAATTTCAGGCTTACATTCTTCTAAAATTCAAGTGGAATGAGGATTCAGGGGAATTTCGAATAAAAAACTGGACACTAACGACTGGTCATATTATAATTTTAGAAGTATGCAACTTTCCGCTGCCGAATTCAAAACCAAATGCCTGAGCTTAATGGACAGAGTCCATGAAACCCAAGAGGAAGTGATCATCACCAAACATGGAAAACCTGTAGCAAAGTTAGTAACTATCAAGGATAGCACTGCTGCCCGCCTATTCGGTTATCTAAAAGGACGGATCCAAGAGAACGAAGATATCGTTCCAAGCCTCGGTTTACGTTGGGATGTAGATTCTAAATAGATGATCGTTCTGGATACTCATGCCTGGATCTGGCTGATGGAAGGAGATCCTAAAATGGAAAAAGAACCCATTCTTAGGAAATTATATAAGCATATCCCCCATAGAGGACTATACGTTTCCGAAATATCCGGTTGGGAAGTTGGAATGCTTGCAGCCAAAAAAAGGATACAGATCTCAGGGACCTTAAACCGATGGTTGCAAGATGCGTATGCAGCCCCGGGAATTCAGCCTTATCATCTAACTCCTGAAGTAATTGTAGAAAGTGTGAATTTGCCTGACTCCTTTCACGGAGACCCGGCGGATCGGATCATTGTTGCAACTGCGAGAGTTTTGAATGCGGAACTCGTCACGAAAGATAAGGAAATTATTAAATACGGTAAAAAGGGAAATCTAAAGGTGATTTCCATATAGTCACCACGTGCTTAAGAACGAAGCTACTAATATTAAAACAGTTCTTTAATCGCTTTCCAAAGTTTGGCGTATTCTTTCTTTCTCTCGTCTTTATCTTTTAGTTTTAATAATGTTTTTTGAAATCCGTTAGTACCTGTGATCTTGACTCGGTTTTCGTTTAGAACCTCTACTTCATAAAAGACTTCGTCTACTTTATATGAAAAATTTAAGATACTTGTGGATTTCATAGGATATTCCTTATCTTCTAAGATCGCCTTAGAATTTCGGAAGTCCAGAAACACACATTGTGTATCTTTGAGCATAGGTTCACAAAATTTTCCTGCGGGAGGAGGGACTGGTTTTATTCCACATCCTAAAAAAGCTAAAAGTATAAGTGAGAAAGAATATTTCATTTTCTTAATCCTCTACAGGCAATTTTGTTTTTAGCGCCTGGTTTTTAGAAAGTATCTCTCTTGCGAGATTTAAAACTTCTTCCTTTCTATCGCCTGAGCTCGGATAATATTCTTCTAATAATACGATTGCTTTAGGAGAAAGGTTTTGGTAATAGAAGATCCTTGCTTCTAAAATTTTAGAACTTCCAGTTAAAAAGTCCTCATTTATGTTTTTGACCTTTCTTAAATAATTTAAAGAAGATACATATTGCCCTGCTCTAAATTCGGATAATGCGATTAAAAAGTCGGATTCTCTTGCAGAAAGTAGAAGGGAGCCCGAGATATCCTGTTGGGAGAGGATCTTTTTCAAGAACTCTGTATTTCCAGAAAGTGCGCTTCCCACCAAGCATGTCCAAGCATAGCCAGATTTTAGTTCAGGACTTAATTTTTCCGGTTCTATGGAGATCAAAAGTTTGTTCAACGCGGAACGACTTAATTTTTGTCGGATAGATTCTCCGAATGCGATCAGATAACGGTTATCTGTCGATTCTAAAAATTCAGGATCGATTGCCTGTGCTCTAAGTGCTTGTCTGTAAGAATCTTCCACAAGGGGAAGATAAGATGTATCTTGTTCTAAAAATTCTTGGAAACCAGTATATGCAATTTTAGAAAGAGTGACCGAGTCGAATCTAAAGCCTAATAGTAAGAATTCGTAATATCCCGAAAGTGCTGCATAATGGTAAGAGATACCTTCTTTGGGATTAGAAGTGACAAAATCTTTTGCAGTAGACTTAAATTCTTTGATCTCTCCTTCTTTTGGCTCACCTTTTACGATCCCTTCTTGGAGTAGTTTTCTCTCTTTCTCGAGAAGTAAACGTCTATCTCCTGCGAACAGGTTCTTGATATCTTGTCTGAAAAAAAACGCGATCCCCGCCAAACCTAGCAGGATCAAAAAGAACACTAACGGTTTGTAATTCGCTTTTTTTCTGTAACTTCTGTGGTTGGCTTGGTAGAGCATGTATAAAGTCAGATTCTAAAAAAAGCCTGGACCTTTCACTTATTTTTTGAGGTTGGAATTCCTACTCTAGCTTGACTCTCGGACCCCTGCTGGATTCCGTGTAAATATGCCTTATAATTATGATTTTGACGAGGATTACGAAACTGGGGGCGACGAGGATTACCTCGACGAGGACGCCGTAACTTTTGTATGTGAGGATTGTGATCATCGTTGGGAAGATGATGCTGACGGATCTTATGACGGCCCAGAAAATCATATCTGCTCCATGTGTGGCTCTTCAAGCGTAATCGAGCTTTAATCTTTTTGCGGTCCGGCTTTTTTTCTGAAGCATCAATTCGGGCCGCTTTCCTAATATTTACTGTTATTTTTTTATTTTCGAATTCTATTCATTCG
This sequence comes from Leptospira saintgironsiae, assembly GCF_002811765.1. Lineage (NCBI taxonomy): Bacteria > Pseudomonadati > Spirochaetota > Leptospiria > Leptospirales > Leptospiraceae > Leptospira > Leptospira saintgironsiae. Next base: position 245,237 of record NZ_NPDR01000004.1, read on the forward strand.
GTTGATTTCGATCAAGTCTATGAATATTATAAAAAAGGAAACTACGATACTTTAGTAAAAGTTTCTAGATCGGGTCTTAGATCCGGCGAATTGGATTATAAGATCCTTTTATTATACGTTGCTTCTGAATCCAGTTTGGAAGAAATAGATAAGACTCTTTTGAGCATTTATTCCAGATCCAAGGAACAACCTTCTATTTTTTATAATTCTGTTTTTTTATTTTTAGAACGTGCATTGGTCTTGGAATCTTATGAATCAGGCACTCGTTGGGGAAAAATTTTCCTGAATAAGGGAGAGTCCTCTGTTCGATACTTCGAAGGTGTTTACACATACGCTTGTATATTGTATTCTTCTCAGGAATATGAGGCAGCGAGTTCTATTTTGGCAAAACTCAAATCGGTGCCCGCAGATTCTAAATTGGGAAAACGGATCCGGATCTTGGAAATGAATCTGGAAAAGAGAAAAGAGGAAAAATGAAACCTGGAAAAAAAACAAAGGGTTCAAAGGGTTTAAGGATCCAAACCGGAGAATTAAAAGGGAGATTGATCCCTTCTCCAGTTAGCCCTGAGGGTAAGAGTAATTTTACTCCTGCAATCATTAAAAAATCATTATTTGATATCATTGAATCTTTACAATTACAGGGCCGTTTGAATATAGAAGATTCCGCATTTGTGGATCTATTCGCAGGTTCTGGCCAAATGGGGATTGAATCCTTGAGTAGAGGTTTTGCAAGAGCTGTGTTTTTGGAACTTGCTTGGGATAGATTCGAGAACCTGAAAGGTGTTTTGGATAAATTAGGAAAGCCTCATTTAGTTTTACGTAAAGATGCTTTCAGATTCTATTCTGGATTCGATATTCCTGAAAAAACAAAAATATATTTTATGGATCCTCCTTATTCTTTCTGGGACAAGAAGACAGAAAAATTGAAAAACGTAGTAGAAGAGATCACCCAAAATGAACCTGGTGTGGCGGCGATTATCGTACAGTCTCCTCTTCCTTTGAACTGGGAAGGATTTACTCCTCGTTCTTTCGGAAGGAATACTTTGAATGTCAGAGTTCTGGCTTAAATTTAAAAACCTAATCCGATCAGAATTTAAATCTGGAAATCCTTGGATCCATTCCGGAGTTTTTGTATTTGTTCTGACTCTTCTTTGTCTGCTTACCAATACTTCCTTGCATGTCATGGGAGTGGATATCAGTGAATTTATTTCTCTTTTTTACGGACTGATTCCTTTATTGTTACGGGATTTAGGAGGGGTGTTTGCTTCTTCTTATGCGTTTTTCCTAGGTGCTGCAATTCTATTTTTAGGCCCTGATTTTTCTGCATGGAAGAAAGGAAACAAAATTGAGATATATAAAATTTATCTAATTCTATTCTCTGTTTTGTTTCTTCTGTTTTGTGGATCTGTTTCTGAATATCCGCAAGTCTACGGAGAATTTTTCTATTATAGACATTCTTGGATCGTCCGACTTTTATATTTTATTACAGATCATTTTTCTCCCTTCTTCTTTAAATCTGTTCTTTTTTTATTTTTAGCCGTTCAGGTCGCTCGAGCTGGATTCACCTTCTGGGAAGCTAAATCTTACGAATCCTTGATTAGATATGTTGTTTTTATAATATTATTTTATTCTTTTCATCTTTTAGGATCTGCTTGGGGAGTTTTAGTTGCTTCTGCATTTTATTCCTTCGATATCCAATTTACTCGATCTAAAAAAGATCTTACCTTTATTGCAATTATGCTCTTAGGTTTTGGGTTTTCTTTTTTTACAGGATCTCGTTTGGAAAGACAGCAGAGCGTTGTATCTAAAGAAGCCTTGGAACATTCTTCTAATACGAACGTGCTTATTATTTCTGCGGACAGTATTCGTCAGGATCAATTGGGATTTGTAAAAGGAGAGAAGGATAAAACTCCGAATATAGATCAGCTTGCTTCTGAATCACTTGTGTTTTTGGATCATCATTCTACTATTCCTAGGACATTTCCTTCTTGGGCGGATTTTCTGAGCGGGAAATATTCTTTTGAACATGGTATCCAAGACATGTTCCCGGATAAAGAAGATCGTTCTAAGTTGGGAAATTCTGTTCCGACACTTCCCGGTATTTTAGGAAAATCTCATAGAACATATGTGGTTTCTTCCTTTGCGGGAGATATTTTTCCTAGAGCGAGCTGGGGATTCCAAAATGTATATGCTCCAAATTTTAGTGCGGAGACTTTAACCCAACAAAGAACAATTGAGTCTCAGGTTTTCTTTCTTCCTGTTTTGACCGGAACTTTTTTTGGAGGAGGAGAATACCTCTCTTCTATCCGATCTCTTCCGAGTTTGGGAGATGATTTTCGCATTCTTCCAGATTTATTCTCTTTGTTTGATAAAAAGGATCGTCCCTTCTTTGCTCTTTATTTTTCTTCCGTAACTCATTTTCCATATAGCCCGCCATATCCTTTTTATAAGAATACTGATCCCAGCTATTATGGACCTTCTAAATATTTTCGTTTTGTAGATCCGAGTAATTCGGAGAAGCCTGATAAAAAAGAACAAGAACAAATTCGTTCTGTCTATTCTGCTTCATTAACTGCTTTTGATTTTTCGGTCGGGAAAATATTAGAAGAGCTGAAAAGAAGAGGATTATACGACGACACACTTATCATTCTCACCTCAGATCATGGAGAATCCTTATTTGAAGAGGATCATAGCCATGGTCACGGAGAACATTTGAGAGGGGAGGGAGTGACCAAAATCCCTCTTATCATCAAGTTTCCTAAGTCTTTTGAGAGAAAAGAAGTCCGCAATTTTAAAGGAATCACAACCTCTTTGGATGTGTTTCCTACAATTTTGTCTGTTGTAGGAACTCCTACAGATCCTAAACTTTCACTTAGGGGAAAAGATCTGACCAAACTTCCCAAGGGAGATACTTGGGCAGAGGATCGTTTTGTGTATTCTGAGACCGGGATTTGGTTTTCGGATAGAGGAGATCATTTTTTTCAGAAGGATAGGATCCATTATCCGAATATTCTCGAATTGCATACGATCGATCCGAATGACGGAAATAGTGTGACTGTTTCAGATCCCTATGCAAAAGAGACTGTTCTTTTCTCCAAGCATAGAATGCTTCAAACCAGGACTAAAAAACTGATCTATGTTCCGAGTCCTGGCGGCGTTTTATATACCTGCTACGATCGAATTTCTGATCCGTGGAATACAAAACCTCTCCCTGCTTCTTATTGTGGGGATTTACAACGTAAGTTGGAGCTCCTACTGATCAGTTCCGGGAAATGGAAGAAGGCAGGAGACTATTTTCTGCCGAAAACCGAACCTTGATTGAACTGTTTTTTCTTTCTTGTTCGGAAAGACTTGAAGTACAGGCCAGAATAAAAATCCTGGAAATAATATGCCCAAAAGGGAAGATCTCCGCTCCGTTCTGATCCTGGGATCCGGGCCGATCGTTATCGGCCAAGCCTGCGAATTCGACTATTCCGGCACCCAGGCCGCCAAAGCACTTCGAGAAAAAGGAATTCGAGTTATTCTTCTCAATTCCAATCCTGCTACTATTATGACTGATCCAGATCTTGCGGATGCCACTTATGTGGAACCCCTGACTGTCGCGGTCGTCCAAAAAATTTTGGAAAAAGAAAAGCCGAATGCGATCCTACCTACTGTAGGAGGTCAAACAGCATTAAACCTTGCATTGGCCTGCCATAACGCTGGATTATTAGAAAAATATAATGTAGAACTCATCGGCGCTAAAATAGACGCGATCAAAAAAGCAGAAGATAGAGAACTTTTCAAAAAAGCAATGGAGAAGATCGGGGTTAAAGTTCCTCGTTCCGGTCTCGTGACGAATCTGAAAGAAGCGGCCGAGGTCAAGGCTCAGATCGGACTTCCTCTCATCGTAAGACCTGCATTCACTCTGGGAGGAACCGGAGGAGGGATCGCTTACGACGAAGAAACCTTCGACGAAGTGGTCGGCAAAGGTCTCAAGGCTTCTCCAATTAGCCAAGTATTATTAGAGCAATCCGTTTTGGGTTGGAAAGAATTCGAGTTAGAGGTCATGAGAGACCTTGCTGATAACGTAGTGATCATTTGTTCTATTGAGAATATAGATCCTATGGGAGTTCATACTGGTGACTCGATCACAGTAGCTCCTCAACAAACACTTTCCGATAAGGAATATCAAAATTTAAGAGATATGTCCATCAGTATCATCCGAGAGATCGGAGTGGAAACTGGTGGGTCCAATATCCAATTCGCAGTAAATCCGGCAGACGGCGATGTGATCGTGATCGAGATGAACCCTCGTGTTTCTAGATCTTCCGCGCTTGCTTCCAAAGCTACAGGATTCCCGATCGCAAAGATCGCTGCGTTACTCTCTATTGGATACTCCTTGGATGAGATCAAAAACGATATTACAAGAGTTACTCCTGCTTCTTTCGAACCATCTATTGACTATGTGGTGACTAAGATCCCTAGGTTTGCTTTCGAGAAGTTCCCTGGAACAGATGATACTTTGGGAGTCCAGATGAAAGCCGTGGGAGAAGCCATGGCGATAGGCCGAACTTTCAAAGAAAGTTTCCAAAAAGCAATGCGCTCCCTGGAAATCGATAGATTCGGTTTTGGCTCAGATGGAAATTTTGCTGAGTTAGTTGAATTCCATACACTAACTACTCCTCAAAGAAAAGAAAGGATAGATTCGCTCTTACGCAGACCGAATGATAAAAGGATCTTCTATGTTAAAAAAGCATTAGAAGAAGGTTATAGTGTAGAACAGATCCATAATCTTTGCAAAATAGATCCTTGGTTCTTATATCAATTCGAAGATCTACAGAATTTAGAAAAAGAATTTATACAAAAAGGAAATTCTGTTTTAGGGAAACTGAAAAAAGCGGGATTCTCCAATAGACAGTTAGCTTTCCTTGCTAAAAAAGCAGAAATAGAAAAGATACTTTCTACTTCGCAAACTCCTGATAAGAAAAAAGCAGAAATAGGTTCTGTCCTCAAAAAAGAAGAAAAGAATCTGGAAGAAATATTAGAATCTTCTAAAATAGAACCAATCTATAAGAGGATCGATACCTGCGCCGGTGAGTTTGAGGCTTATACTCCTTATTTCTATTCTTCTTACGATGAAGAAGATGAAACAAACGTAACCTCTAATAAATCAGTAATCATTTTGGGTGGCGGACCTAACAGGATTGGGCAAGGGATCGAGTTCGATTATTGTTGCTGTCACGCTTCCTTTGCTTTGCAAGATCTGGGAGTGGAATCCATCATGGTGAATTCCAACCCGGAAACAGTTTCTACTGACTATGATACTTCTGACAGATTATACTTCGAACCTCTGACCTTAGAAGATGTAATACAGATCTATAAAAAAGAAAAGCCGGACGGAGTAATCATCCAGTTCGGTGGACAAACACCTCTTAAACTTGCAAAAGATCTAGAAAGTAGGGGAGTTCCAATTTTAGGAACAAGCCCTGATTCTATTGATAGAGCAGAAGATAGAAAACGTTTCGCAGAAGTATTAGAAAAACTGAAATTGATCTCTCCTAATAACGGAATTGCTACTTCTATGGAAGAAGCAAGAAAGATCGCAAACAATATCACTTATCCGGTTCTTGTTCGCCCAAGTTATGTATTGGGTGGAAGAGCGATGCTTATTATCAACGAAGAAAAAGAGTTGGATAAGTATATGGAGAAGGCTGAAGAAATTTCAGAAGACAGACCTCTTCTTATAGATTCCTTCTTAGAAGACGCAGTAGAAGTGGATGTAGACGCGCTTTGCGATGGCAAAGATGTATTCATTGCTGGGATCATGGAACATATCGAAGAAGCAGGGATCCATTCCGGAGATTCTGCATGTGTTCTTCCTCCTCAGTCCTTGTCCAAAAAAGTATTGGATGATATCAGAAGCGCAACAAGAGCACTCGCATTAGAATTGCAAGTCAAGGGTCTAATCAATATCCAATACGCAGTTAAGGAAGAAGTTGTATATGTGATCGAGGTAAACCCTCGAGCTTCCAGAACGGTTCCTTTCGTATCTAAAGCTCTTGGCCATCCTATTGTGAAATACGCTACTCGTATCATGATGGGAGAAACTTTAAAACAGCTCCCTCTTCCGAAAGAAATGGTATTCCCGACCATAAACGTGAAGGAAGCAGTATTACCTTTTAATAAATTTCCTGGAGTAGATACAATCCTTGGACCTGAAATGAGATCCACAGGGGAGGTGATGGGGATCGCCGACACTGCGGGAGAAGCATTCTTAAAGTCCCAGTATATGGCTGGAGAGGAACTTCCTTCTCAGGGAACTGTATTCGTTTCTGTAAACGATAAGGACAAAAAGGATCTTTTAAAATATATCAAAGATCTTTCCGATCTTGGATTCATTTTGATCGCTACAGAAGGGACTCATAAGTTCTTATCCGAAAATGGAATACTATCTTCCAAGATCAATAAGGTGTATGATAATCAGTTCCCAACTGCATTGGATTATATCCGCGAAAACAAGATCCATCTTATACTGAATACACCTCTTAGTAGAGTGACCAGAGATGATAGTTTTGCGATCCGTCAGGCAGCGATCCGTTATAAGATCCCTTGTTTGACTACTGCGAGTGCAGCCAAAGCTTTAATCAAAGGAATGGTAGAGATGACTGATAAAGGTTTCACCATTCGTTCTCTGCAAGAGATCCATAGTTCTAAGTAAATCCAAAGTTAAGGCGGGCTTTACTCTAACTCTCCGCCTAAACTGGAACAATCTGCGCTTGCGGAATTTTTATCCCAAGGTGTAGGGCCTGTATTATAATATCTTTTTTCCAAAGCATATCCATTTACTAAACAGGCTGCAATACTTGTTTCTGAACAATGATCGATCGGATTCGAATTTGGAAGATAAAGAGCGCAAAGTCTTTTCACAGAAATAATTGTATTTACACCTAACACAGTACAGCTAGATGAATTCGGCGTATCGCATGCGATTGAATTTTGAGCCAAATCAATAAAAGGGTTAGGTGGCATACTGCAACATCCCGGCGAATCATTCGGGAAAGGTGCGGATAAATAAAAAAATAGTAAAAAGACCAAACCGAAAGGGAAAAAGATCGGTAAGAAACTTCTTCCATTCATAAATTAGAATAAATCCCTTCAAGATTTGTTTCACAATGTTCTGTTGATTCGGGGCTTCCCCAAGAGTTTCCATAATAATATTTTAATCTGAAAATAGACGTTTCTTTTAGAAGGGAACATTCTGCAGATTTCGAGGATAAGTCACAACTGACGCCATGTTGGTATTGGCCTCCTTGAAAATTACAGATACTTAAATGAGTCGATTCATTCGTTGCACTTTGAAATTCAATACAGTCGTTTTGTAAAATGCAAGATCCGGAAAAGGGAGGGGTTTGGGATATAAGTAGGGAGAGAATGGCGTTCTCAACCGGAGTCATTGGTTTTCCACCACAGGGTCCAGGACATTCGCAGCCATTCGCAAAGAATAGTATTAATAGAAGCATTATGACTTTAGAATATAATTTCTTTCGGTTTCTCATATTTATTGAAAATACAATTTTTACGTTAAGTGTTCGTTTACGAGAGACAAGATGTTTTTACTGTAATTTTTTCTTTTCATACTTCTGTAATGAACTCCGAGTTTGCTTTATACAAATGAGATAAGATGTAAGCATTTAATTTACATTTCTCACTTCGTTCCCGCGACAGCGAAATCGAAGCAGCGCGGCCTGAGCCAAGCGAACGGAGCCGCCAAACTTTTCTTACTTTCATCAGTTTCTGGCATGTGAAGATTTTTGTCAATAATGAGACTCAAAATCAATTTGACAATTTACTTCTGCGAAAGATCGTAAGGGGAAAGAGGACAAAATGGAAGAATACTGCCGCCCGATCCGGATTTCTGAGAGAAACTACTTTATAGTGGATCTATGCGCCAATTGCGGACATGTGCATTTACACTTCGAAAATGGATCGTTGAAAATGGACCTTCATAAGTTGGAGGACCTACATAAAACTGTTCAGGATGCTCATGCTTGGATTTTGGAAGAACTCGCAGGTTATAATTGATGTAGGAGTTCCTACACCTTAACGCTCATCGAAAATCCGGGGATTTTCAATACGACATAATCCAATAAAGGAAGAAGATAATCTTATAATTCTATCAAGGAATCCACAGATCTTTCGATCCTTATACTGCAAGGGGCAAACTATGCAGATCAGAACGGAAGGACCAGGCAGAGAAGAAGGATTTTCGCTATCGGCGGAACCAAAGGTATCTAACGTTTCTGAAAAAACTTCCGCCCCTTCCGTAAGTTTTATGGACCTGATGAAGTCCATCCAGCTTCGCTCTCAAAAGGTTTTGGAAGAAGGGCAGAAGTCGGAGATCAAGGAAGAAAAATCTTCCGAAGTGGAAGAGTCCAAAGAACCTGAATTATTTGTAAGATCTGAAGAGGAAGATGTAGAAGAAACCGACTCGGAAGAAGAGAATGAAAAATTAGTTCGTCTTTCTGAGAAGAAGGCCCAAAAGGCTGAACTAGCAGAAGCTGATTCTGAGCTGGATGAAGAGATCGATACAGAATTAGAATCAGATGAATTAGATTCTCCTTTTATTACTCAGATGAGCGTGTTCTTGGCGGGACTCGAGGCAAAAAAAGAAAAAGAAGTCTCGGGTGCAGCAAACCAAGAAGAATCTGTATCATTTAAAAAAATCCAAAAACATTCCAAAGAAGAAGCTCCTAAGGCTGAACAAAAAGAAGAAGCAGGAAATGTTTCCGTTTTAAAATCTAATCAGCCGGAAGAAAAACGTTCTGTTAAAGAAACCAAAAAAACTCCAGAGAAAGAAAGTCTGGATGAAGGTTTAAAAAGTTTGGAAGAAGCACGTAAATTTTCCAAACCTGCAAATGAAGAAAAAATTCTAACTGTATTAAAAGATTCTCATAAAGAAAATTTTATTCCTGAATCAGATAATTGGAAGATCACCAGAGAGAAAAAACAAGAAACTCTTTCTATGGTTTCCAAAAACCAAGCAGCGAAGGCGGCTCAGGTAGAAGAAGCTTCTAAATCGGATACTTTCGGTAAAGGTTCCGGGAACCAAGACTTCTCCCAAAGAAACGGGAACGAGACCACATTTACTCTATTAAAAGCTGGCCTTGGGGTAGTGGAGAAAAACCAAGAAGTTTCAGGACAAAATTCTAAACCTTCTAAAACAAATCCCGGATCTTCAATGGATCGTTCTCAAATGAAGGAAAACTTTCAGAGATTGGTTCAATCAGCAAAATTGAATATTGTTGAGAATGGAAAATCGGAAGCAACTCTTAGATTAAATCCAAGAGAGTTAGGAAGAGTTTCCTTACGCATTACTGTAGAGGACGATAAGGTCCAGGGTAAAATTTTAGTAGAGTCGGATCAGGTTAGAAAATTATTCGCCGGCGATCTGGAACAACTTCGAAAAGATTTTAAAGAACAAGGATTGGATCTACAATCCTTAATAGTGGAATCTGAAGATTCATTACGCATGAGTTGGGATGGGCAAGATGCATCTCGCTTTTTTGACCAAGAAGGTTTTGGATTTGAGGCCTCCGGTTTTTCGAATTCTTCTGATTTAGAAGAAGTTTCAGAAATGGACTCTATAGAAAATTCAGAATTCGCCGAAAAGAATACTGATAAACGCTTAAACATTTTGGTTTAAGGAGAGGATCATGCCTGAAGCAAGCGCAGTTTCTAATGAAGCTACACGTAGCCGTTATCTCGAAGGAGACAGAAGTTACGATTTAAGGAAGCATTTTGATAAATTGGAGAAAGAAGAAAAGAGTGGTCTCCAAGGTATCGAGGTCCGTTCCACTGCGAAAGCATTAGGAAAAGATGATTTTCTAAAGCTGTTGATCACTCAACTTTCTTCTCAAGATCCTACCAATCCTGTTAAAGACCAAGACTTTATCGCACAGATGGCACAATTCTCTTCCTTAGAGCAGATGAATAATATCTCCCAAGGAATTGGTAAAATGACCAATCGCCAAAGTTTCTCTCTTGTAGGTAAGATCGTTTCTGGTCCTGATTTTGTGACTGGAGAGAATGTAGTGGGAACTGCAGGCGCACTATTCTTCGACGGAGACGGTAAGTCTTTCGTAAGAGTAAACGGTAGAACTGTAGAGATCGACGCAATCACTTTGATCACTGATCCCGCAATACTCAATCAACAAGAGGGACAAACTGGAGCACCTGCTCCGAAAACTGCAGGACCTACTGGAGCAGGATCTTCTCTTAATACTCCTGTAGGAACTCCTACAACTCAACCTTCGCAATCAATGCAAACCCAACAATTCCAGAATACATTACAAAATCAGAATGATTCTAGTTTTGAAGAAACAAGTTCCGGAGCTCCAGGCTGGAGTTTTCCCGGAAAACCGAACGATAGCAATTATTAATTAAATAGAAAATTTCGAGGTATAAGCGCCATGATGAGATCCCTTTATTCAGGAGTTTCCGGTTTAAAAAACCACCAAGTGCGGATGGACGTAATCGGTAACAATATTTCTAACGTGAACACTCACGGTTTTAAAACGGAGCGTGTTACTTTCCAGGATATGATCTCCCAAGAGTTAAGAGGAGCTTCCGAGCCTAAGGAAAATATCGGAGGGGTCAACCCTCAACAAGTTGGTCTTGGATCATTGATCGCTGCGATCGATAAGATCATGACCCAAGGTTCTTTGCAAACTACTGGTAAGAACACTGACGTCGCGATTTCTGGAGAAGGTTTCTTTATCGTTAAAGACGGAGACAAACAATTCTATACCAGAGCTGGTGCGTTTAACTTAGATAAGAATGGTTATTATGTAAACCCTGCAAACGGGTTGAAGGTGCAAGGTTGGAATTCTCGCCTCGATGAAAAAGGGAATAAGTATATTAACTCCTCTGCATCTATTGAAGACATTGTAATCCCAGTTTATTCTAAAGAACCTGCAAGAGCTACTTCCAAAGTGGATTTCAGATCCAACTTGAATTCTTCCGTGCAAGCTGTTCCGCCTGACGCCACTCCTGAAGAGATCACTGCAATGATCAATGATCCGGATCCTAAGGCAAGAAGAGGACATGTAACTACTATCAAGGTTTTTGATGACCAAGGTGCCGAGAGAGAATTCAAAATGGAATTCTACAAAGTACGTGAGAATACCTGGAAAGCAAGAACGTCATTAACTGATTCTACTCAACTTTCCGTGGATGTTGCTGCTACTGGTGGACAAAACATTCAAATGCCTGGATTAACCGAGCTTGAGTTCGGATTTACTCCTGATGGAAAGATCACATATGTTTCCGATGGAACAGATGTGATGAACACTGGAAAACTAAGCGCAAAAGTTTCTTTCAAACTTCCTGGTAACCCGCAAGTTCAAAGTTTTGATCTTTCTTTAGGTGAGACTGGAATGGTAGACGGTATCACTCAATTCTCTTCTGACTTTACTACTAAAGCGGTAAAACAAGACGGATACACTATGGGATATCTGGAGTCTTTCTCCATTGATAATTCCGGAACTGTTACCGGTGTTTATTCCAACGGAATTAAACAACCTTTAGCAAGAATTGCAACTGCAGTTTTTAATAACCCGGCTGGTTTGGATAAGGCAGGGGATACAATGTTCGCATTCTCCAATAACTCAGGTGAACCTTTGATCGGAGAAGCTGGTATTGCAGGTAGAGGAAAGATCAACGCAGGTCTATTAGAAATGTCAAATGTGGATCTTTCCGATCAGTTTACTGATATGATCGTTACTCAAAGAGGTTTCCAAGCAAACTCCAGAACGATCACTACCACAGACCAAATGTTACAGGAAGTCCTGGGTCTGAAACGTTAATCGTTAACTTAGATCTCCTATTCATTTTGTTTGCGCCCGTGGGATTTTTTCCTTCGGGCGTTTTTCTTTTGTAAGTTGGTTAAGAGTATATTTCCGATTGCAGTATCTATTTCTTCAACTTAGCTTGTTTTTTTAGCTTATACCAGAGACTAACGCAGTGAGAGAAAAAAAGAAAAAAGTCGGAACAAAAAACAAACAGGAAGGAAAGAACAGTCGTTTCGGATCTGTATTTTCATCCCACCAGGAATTATTCCGTGATTGGGATCCGGAAGAAACCTCCTCTTTTGCGGGACTTTTCGAATATAAATCTGTAAACTCTGGCACAATCCTCATTGCTTCCGAAAAATCTTCCGGATGGTTCTATTTTCTTTTAGAAGGAAAATGTGAAGAATTCACGAAGGCTTCTTCCGGAGAAGAATTGATGATCCGAAGCCTGGGACCTGGTTCTCATTTTGGAGAAGCAGGGTTTTTCCATTGGAAAGAAGGTAAGTTTGGAGTAAGAACTGAAACCGATTCCAAACTTTTGCGGATCAGCACTAAGAATTGGCATAAATGGGAAACTGAACATCCTGAAACTTCTAAACGTTGGAAGGAAAGATTAGAAACTAAAAGATTTTTCAGAATGGCTTCTTACGAGCCAAGTCATAAGGAACTTTTAGGGTTTATTTCTAATCTAGAATTATTATTTCATATAGATCGTAGAAAGATCGGAGAATTGACTCCTTATTTGAGATGGTTATATGTTCCGGGTGGAGAAAGGCTTATGCTCCAAGGAGAACCTGGAAATTCACTTTTTGTAATATTATCAGGAAGATTTAGATACAGTGTTTCAGACGACCAAGGTAATATTACCGGAGAGGGAGAATTTGCAAAAGGAGATATTATAGGTGAGATGTCTCTACTCACTGGAGAACCTCGCTCTGCTTCCGTATATGCAGTTCGTTCTTCTCAGGTAATCCAAATTTCCAGAAACGGATTTAGAAAATTTATCTCCGAATCTCCAGAGGCATTATTCCATGTGACTGAAACAATCGCGAGAAGATTGGGACAAAAGAATAAGGAATCTTCTCGCTTTGGTCGAAAAGTTCATACGATCGCATTAGTTCCTGTCACAGAAGGTTTTCCTCTTAAACATTTTTCAAATGAACTTTCCAAATCCTTAAAATCGTTCGGTTCTGCACTTCCGGTGAACGAGGAAAAGCTTTCTAAGTTCTTAAAAGATAAAAAGGTACTTCAAAAAAACGGAATACGATTTGGGATTCCGGATATTCTATCTTGGTTTGCCGGACTGGAGAAGGAATATGATAACGTAGTATTCGAAGTTGGACCTTCTAGCGATCCTCTCTGGACGGAAGCGAGTCTTAGACAGGCGGATCGTATCCTTCTTCTTGCCGAAACTGGAAGACCAATATTAAAAAATTCTTACTCTTGGAATTTGATCCAAGGAGAAAGCCTAGGTGAAACCACAAAAGAATCCGTAATCTATCTAGATGATTCTTATAATCGTTGGGGAGAATTGGAGGATACTCTTCATGAATTGCCAGGCCAGAAGCTCATCTTGAGAAAGAAAAGAGCAGGAGAATTTGATCGTATTGCAAGAAGATTAGAAAGTAGGTCTGTAGGAGTTGCTCTTTCTGGCGGAGGCGCAAAAGGTTTTGCACATTTAGGACTACTCAGATCCTTAACAGAAGCAGGTATACCAATCGATCTGATTGGAGGAACTAGTTCAGGTTCTATCATGGCCGGATTATTTGCAATGGGTTATGGATTCGACGAATCTCTTAGACTGATCAAAGAGGTTTGGATAGAAGCAAAACTTACAAGAGATTATACTCTTCCATTCGTTTCTATTTTGAGAGGCGCGAGATATTCTAGGGCCATCAAAGAATTTTTCGGAAATAGAAAGATAGAAACTCTATTGATCCCTTTTTTAGCCGTGGCATGCGATCTTACGAATTCGAAACCAAAAGTATTTGAAGAAGGAGAAGTTTGGAAAGCGATCCGAGCTAGTACTTCTATACCAGGGATCTTTCCTCCTTTTTATACTGACGGCGCCTTGTATGTGGATGGGGGACTTTGGGATAATCTTCCCGGTTCTTTAGTAAGAAGGAAAGGTGCAGATGTATTGATCTCAGTAGACTTAGGAGCAGGGTCTCAACCGAATAAGGACCAAACTTATGGGTTACTTGTTGAGTCCAGATTTCCGGGGGAAGGTCCTTCTGCCTTAAAACTTTTGGGAAATCAGTTTATGAAAAAGGAAGATAGATATTCTTTCCCTCATATAGGTGAGTTGTTCATGAGATCTATGCTATTATCCAGCCGAAATAATCTTCTTAAAACAAAAGAAAATTCTGATATATTCGTCGAATTACCGGTAAGAGATTTTTCTACATTCGATTGGGATGAATACAAAAGATTATATGAGATAGGCTATGAGCATTCGCAAAGATCCGTAAAGGATTGGGCCAAGATCATTAAGGATAAAGTATATTCGGAAAGGAAGAATAATTAGGCCAAACGGTCGTTTTTCGAAGATTACCCAAGGCTAAAACTTGAAAAAAACTCCTTTTCACGATTTTAAAAGATGCTTAGGATGGGATAATCAGGATGGAATCCAAGTTTAAGCAATATATCGTAACGGATTCCGCAACTCTTGCTGGAAGACTTTCGATCCTCCGCACCAAGATGGCGGCTGATCTTATCAATCTGAAAGACTTTTTTGAGTCTTCAGAGATTAAGGACACTCCTCAATTCGTAGACATTTTATTTTATATCTCCGACAAAACATTAGAGTTGGAGCATAGTAAGATCAGAGAACAGCTTAGAATGAATCCTCTGATCCTGGCCAGATTCATTTTGAATGCAGACCTTGGTTACGAAGGTTATAAAAATACCGAAATCGAAGATGATCTGATTTTTGGAATATTGCCTGAGATCACATCAGACCTTCTTCTTTCTAAAACTTTCGCAAACGGATTTTTACATCTACATATGATCACTGATCAGTTTGATCTATTACATAAGATCAATACTGCAAAATATGAGATTAACCGATTAACAAGGATTGGTATCAGCTTAGCGAATGAAAAAGATTTTGATAAACTTCTTAGAGAGATCTTATACAGCGCAAGAGAGATCTGTAATGCAGATTCTGGATCCTTGTATCTGGTAGAACAAGACGATATTGGGTTTGTTCGGAATTTACGTTTTAAAATTTCTGCATTGAGTATAGATACAGAGGAGTTTATTCTTCCTATCAATAAATCTAGCATTGCAGGTTATGTTGCAGAAACGGGCAAGGTTCTGAACATCCAAGATGTTTACGATCTGCCTGAGGATGCTGCATTCTCCTTTAATGGAAATTTTGATATATTATCAAATTATCATACAAAATCCATGTTAGTCGTTCCTATGAAAGGTCATAGGGGAGATGTGGTGGGTGTTCTTCAGCTCATCAACCGTAAAAGAAATTTTAACCAAAAATTGTCTATGGAGCAAATGAAAGGGGATGAGATCCAACCTTTCGATGATTATTCCACTCAATTGGTGCTTGGAGTGGCGGGGCAAGCTGCAGTAGCCATACAGAACAATTATCTTTTAAGAGAGATCGAAACATTATTCGAAGGATTTGTAACTGCATCTGTAAATGCGATTGAAGCAAGGGATCCAACCACAAGTGGTCACTCTTTTAGAGTCGCCGTATTAACAGTTGGACTCGCAGAAACATTAGACCGAGTAGACTTCGGAAAATATAAGGAAACAAAGTTTTCTAAGGAACAACTTAAAGAGATCAGATACGCTTCTCTACTTCACGATTTTGGAAAAGTAGGAGTTAGGGAAAAAGTTTTGGTTAAGGCCAAAAAATTAGAAGATCTTGAGATCGGTCTAATTGATTGGAGATTCCGCTACTTAAAGAAAGATTTCGAATCTAAATTGAACTTAAGAAAAGTAGAATATTTAAAGAAGCATGGTCCTACTGGATATTCTGATTTCGAAAAAGCGATAGAGTTTGAGTTTAATGAAGAATGTAAAAGACTCACCTCTATGTTCCAAATCATCAGCCAGAGCAATGAACCTTCTATTTTAGAAGAAGCAAACTCTCAGTTTTTAGAAGAGATTGCTAAGATGCAATACATCACAACCGAAGGAGAAAATTTAGAACTTATCTCTCCTTATGAATTTGGGTTTTTAACCATCAAAAAAGGTTCCTTGGATTTTGATGAAAGAAAAGAGATCGAGTCACATGTGGAGCATACATTTCAATTTTTAAGTAAAATTCCTTGGACAAATGATCTAAAAATGGTGCCAACCATTGCACATGCTCACCACGAAAAATTAAATGGAACAGGATATCCGAGAGGACTTTCCGGAGACGATATCCCAATCCAATCTAGGATCATGACTATTTCAGATATATTTGATGCTTTAACAGATCAGGATAGACCTTATAAAAAAGCAGTTCCTGTAGATAGGGCATTGGACATCTTAGAAATGGAAGCCAAAGAAAATCATTTGGACGGAGATCTATTAAAAGTATTCGTAGAGTCCAAGGTTTGGGAAAAATTAAACCACCAAGGGCATATTAAATAAATCTAAGGTTCTTCTCTGGTCCAATCGGAGACCAATTTTAAAAAATGTTCTCCTCTTTCTTCAAAGTTTTTATATAAATCAAAACTCGCACATGCTGGCGAAAATACCACGGACGAAACTCTTGCTCTTCCTGAACGAACAGCAGTTTTAATCTGAGAAAAACCTTCTTCCAAATTATCCGCTAAGATCAAATGAGAACCTAAAATAGGGGAGATCACCGGAGCCCAGGTTTCTCTTGCTTCTCCGATCAATAAAACCCAACCGATACCTGAGGCCAAAAATTCTTTTAGAGGTTCCAAAGGTTCTGCTTTAGGCCTTCCTCCTAAGATCAGAAATGTGCCTTTTTTGTCCTTCCAGGTGCTTAAACCTGCAAGCATACTATGAAGGTTAGTAGATTTGGAATCGTTGATAAAAGAAATACCGGCCGCCTTACCCGCATGTTGGAAACGATGAGGAAGACCTTTAAAAGTGCCGATCAAGTTTTGTATATGTTCGGATTTAGCACCAATTGCTTCTGAGGCCAGGATAGAAGCCGCCAAATTATCCAAATTATGGCCTCCAGGAAGAGGAAAATTTTTCGCATCATAAACCGCTTTCGCAGTTTTGATGGTTCTTTCTTCTTCCGAAATGATCGCGTCGCTTCCTGGTTCTCTTCCGAAGACTAAAATTTTGCAGGTCCATCCCAGTTTTTGAATTCTTTCTTTAAAAAGTTTGGAACTAGTCACAAGAGTATGACTTGGGTTGGAAGAATCTACAATTCGAGTTTTGGCAGCAAAATAATTATCTAAATTTTTGTGCCTTTCTAAATGATCCGAGGCAAGATTTAATATTACAGATACATTAAGTTCTAAAGGACCGGAATCTTCTAACTGATAACTGGAAAGTTCCAACACAGAAAGTGGAACCGGTTTTAGACAAAAATCGCTAAACGCTAAACCAATATTTCCTCCCGCAGTTGCTCCAGGAAAATCAGCAGAAACTAAATGAGTGGCGAGAGAAGTGGTGGTGGATTTTCCGTCCGTGCCTGTAACTCCAATCAATTTTCCTGAATAGAACGCTCTTGCTAATTCCACTTCGGAAACTACTGGGATTGCGAGAGAATTTGCTTGGGAAATTACAGAATGAGAAGGAGAAATTCCCGGACTTTTTACGATGAGTGCGATTGGAAGAAGGTCCGCTAAAATTACATCTTCTCCTACGAACGTTACATTTGAATCTGGAACAGGTTGGGAATTACAAAGAACAGCATTCGCTTGTCTCTCTTTCAAGAGTCGAAGCGCTGCCATGCCGGAAACTCCCCCGCCGAGAACCAGGACTCTTTGGCCTAATAAGGAGGTAGGAAAATTCTTCATCTTGGGGAACTTGGTTGACAGGCTATTTTTTGCATCGAGAATTGTCTCTAAATTATCGCTAGGGTAGGTTCCTTTGCTCGATCACAAGGTACAGGACGGAGTTCTAATAGTTTACCTCAAGGGACGTTTGGACGTTTCCATCGCAAACGAGGTGGAAGAAAATCTGAACGATCTAATCGATAACCAAGGACATACCAGGGTTATTCTTAACATGCAAGACGTAGATTATATGTCTTCATCCGGATTCAGGGCTTGCATTTCTACGCTCAGAAAATTGAACGCAAAAGAAGGCGGTCTTAAAATTTGTGGGATCAAACCAGCGGTCAAAAGAATTTTCGACGTGATCGAACTTACCTCTCTATTTGACATCCGCGAAACTGAGGACGAGGCGCTTCGAACCTTTCGTGCATAACCGATGATGGCATTACATCGGGTTCTCCAAGAAATCGTAGAAGAAAAAAAAAGGGAAATTGAAATCATTCCCGAATATAAACCTGCTCCATATTCTGGAGTAGGTTTGTGGCAATCACTTCGTTCTCGTAACTTTTCAATCATCTCAGAATGTAAAAAAATGAGTCCTTCTTCCGGAATCATCCGGCAAGAATATGACGCTGTATCAATCGCAAAAACTTACTCAGAATGTGGAGCCACCGCAATCTCCGTACTCACTGATAAAAAATTTTTTGGCGGATCTCTCGAGGATCTTAAAAATGTTTCTTCTCAGGTTGAAATACCTATATTAAGAAAAGATTTTATAATAGATGCAAAACAGGTCGCAGAAGCTCGTGAATTCGGTGCTGCTGCAATTCTACTCATTGTTCGCATCCTCACCCCCGAAAAACTCGCAGAACTTATAAAAGAAGCCAAAAAGTATAATATGGATGTTCTTACTGAGATCCATACGGAAGAAGAAGCAATTATCGCTGCCAAAGCCGGCGCAAATATAGTCGGGATCAATACTCGTGACCTGGATGATTTTAGCATCCACCAGGAGCTGGTTCCTAAGGTAGCTTCTAAACTTTCTCCTAATATAGTGAAAGTGGGAGAATCCGGAGTAAAGAGTAAGGCCGATCTGGATGAATTCCGTCCCCATGTAGATGCTGCACTTATCGGGACTTACTTTATGGAAAAGTCAGATATCCGTAAAGCTTGGCTGGAACTGTTTTAATCCTTCTTCACTTTCTTAAATTTTCTAAAAACACATTCTATATTTTTCTAAAACGTACGTTTGAAGATCGATCTTCTTCTTTTCTAATTGGAAAAAAGATATTGCCTACCGAATTGTGTGGAATGTAAAATGCCCTTTCGTCTTTTTTAAGGCCAGTTGGGAGGTTTTTTCATGGCATTTGAAGAATCAGGGGAAAGTTCGAGCATATTCGGATCGATCGGTGACTCGTTCAAAGGAATGTTAGCTGGGGTAGTGCTATTCCCGCTTTCCTTATATTTAATATTTCAAGTGGAAACTTGTGAACAAGCAAGTGCTGCTCTCAAAGGTGCATTACCTGCATCTCAAGCAAAAGCTGGGGTCGCGTCTTATGTAACGGGTAAATTGAGCGCCGATACATTGGGCGGTGAGTTCGTAAAACCTGGAAAATATATTTCCTATTCTCAATCTTCCGAAGTATATGCATGGGAAGAAACCAGCAAAGAAGATTCTAAAACCAAAAAAACAGTCTACGATTGTGAATTGGATTGGATCTCTTCTCCTAAAAATCCGAAAAATTTCAAAGATCCTGCATGTAAGTCTAAACCTTTTTATAAAGCGACGATAGACGATAAAAGTTCCGTTGCTTCAGATGCGAAAGTTAAGTCAGAAGATGGCAAAACTTTTAGCGTGAATTTGAGCAAAGTGGATCTAACTTCTGCAGTACCTTCTGTGAGCCCTGGATCAGGTGAGTTGGCAAAAGGAATTGCTGAAGGAGATTATATCTACTTATCTCAAAAATGTGCGAGCGATCAAACAGAGGGTTGTGAAAGGATCAGTGTATCTCTGGTTCCAGTTCCGGAAGAAAGTATGACTTTCGTTGGATCTGTAAGCGGAAGTTCTATCAGCGAATTCACTAGCGCAGAAGGTAATAAATTCTTAAATGCTTCCGTGGGTGACTACCAAACCACTATGAAGGATATCCAAAGTGATGATAATACAACTAAATGGCTGATGAGGCTGGGTTGTTTTATCGCAATGTGGGTGAGTTTCAATCTTCTCGCAGGACCATTACTTTCTCTTTTAAGTTTTGTTCCTCTTGTAGGAGAATTAGGCAAAACCGCACTTTCTTTGGTGTTTGGAGTTGTGGCATTCGTGATTACTGCTGTTACCATTCTTCTTGTGAAGTTCTGGTATATCTGGTTGATATTAGGTCTCGCAGCAATTGGTTATGCTATCTATAAAAAGAAAGCAGCTACTGCTACTGCTTAGTTTCCATATTTAAAATGTAATAAAGAAAAGGCCGGGAAATTTCTCGGCCTTTTTTATTTTCGTAGTCTTCAAAACCACATATTGTCAATAAAAACTTTCCAAAGCAAACGCTCGTTCATCTCCAAAACATAGATTAAATCATGCTTTAGAACATGATTTTAAGTGGGATTCTCAGAAAATAAGGGACGTATAAGACAGTTAAAAATAACGTACGTTATCCTAAAAATCATCAATTATAGTGAAAAAAATCCTTGTCTATACCGTTATAGTATGTACCAGTATAGCGATCGATACACGATTCGAACAATTGATATAAAAAAAGATTGAAGGTTTTTTAGAACCACGGTATAAATAGAAGCCGTTCTGGTTCTAAAAAATAACAATTGTTCAAAAAAGCGAACATGGACCCAGAGAGGTTTAAGGGATGAAGATGCTGCCAATAGGGGAGACTACAGGGGGAAATAATCGCCTTCTGGATTTTAAGAAAAATATAATTTTCATTTCTCTTATATTATCATTATCTGCAGCTTGCTCTCACGCTGGAACAGATAAGAACGGAATTTCTCAATTCTCGGATAATACCGACGACTACAAAGGTGTTTCTTTATTCAGTTTTTTGAATCCTTATCCTGTGGTGAAAAGTTTTTTCACCAATATGGACCCAGTTGGCTTCAACGAAGCCTTGGGTGACTCACTCTCGCAAGCACCAAGAACAGATAATTTAGGCACAATTCGCGCTTTAGAATCTGCTATGTTGCAGAGTAGGACAAGCGTCCAAACCCTTTCTTTGGGTCTTGCGGACGTGATTGAAAAGATGCAAACTTCGAATCCTGCTGCATATTCTTCAATTCAGCCGGTTTTCGAAAAGATCCGTCATTATAAAAAACCTGTGGTTCGTAATTTAATGCCTCTTGGCGCGAACCAACTTTTGATAGAATATAATACTAAAACTGCGAATCAAGTCGCTACTTCTATCCACGATACTGCTGATATTTTGGTAGATCCGGATACAGTAGATACTCTTCATGATATAGAAGATTTTCTTTATAAAGGATTACGTAAAAATACTACATTTCGCACTGGAGTGGAAAATCTATTAGGTGGATTTTTTGCTCCTTCTCTACTTACGGATCGTTCTTTAAAAGAAGGTTTTATCTCTCTCGTTTACGATTTCGGCGAGATGATGTATAAGGCCGCCGGGTTCGAGGATCAAATGACTCCTCAAACCTCATTTAAGAATTTTATAATAAACGCTGAGAACTTTTTCACCGCAAATACTACTTCTCCGGCTGAGCCAAGTGCTAACGAGTATTCTACGAATGCAGCTTACAATAATCCAGGCGGTGGATTGAAGCCGGCCGAATTGAGAACAATGCTACAGGATCTGTTTGTTAGCATTAAGTCCTTAATTTTTCCAGGAGGAGAAGTCAGCGTAAATCTTTTAAAAGAAACCGCTAAGAATGCATACTTTTTGGATTTTATGCGAAATTCTTCCGGATCAAGCCAAACGTTTAAAGATTTATTACAGTTAGATGGGGATGGAAGAAACCGGCAGACGGATATTGAGAGCCGCCCTGTTTCCGCTTTAGAAAGCCTGTTCTTAGTCATCACAATAGGAAATAATTTCGGTTACAGATGGAACCCTGAAGGTGGAGAAACCGTTAATAACGCTCTCACGAACTCTGGCTCTGTTACAACAGGCGGGGAAATAACCCTTGGGGATGCTATGTTTAGCCTTGGCGCTCAAATAGGCTCCTCTGATACATTCAATTTTAAGAATATTACAGAATTAAGTAGAAAGAGCAGTAAGGTGTATCGAGATGATACTCCAGATACTGGTCCCGCTTCCGCAGACGTATATCGAATTGGTTTTAATACACGTGTTCTTTCCGTATTGGAAACTCCTTCTAGAGGCGAGGCATTACCAATTACGGATACTTCAACGGGGAGTGCTACTCTTAACGAATCCGCATTTGATAAGTTATACAATAAAACAATTCCTTGGATGCTGGACTGGGTAGTTAAAGTAACCTTAGAAGGTTACGGCCCATATTATAGCCAAACAAATGGTGTGGGACAGCCAATTGCTCCGGATGGTAGTCTCTTAAAATATCAGCCTTCTTGGAATACATCTCAGTATTATGTACAAATTGTTCCAAGGACTGGTATGACTGCTTCTACACGTCTTGGTTGCGATCCAAATCCGAACGGTACTCCCGTTACAAATGCTGCAACTGCAATTGAAACGGAATGTAGGATTTATCTTGGAGGTTACCAGGAAGGTGCAACAAATCCTGCCTCGGCAAATCCGGGAGCGACGAAAGGTTTTTATGCAATTGTGGAGACTGTTTCAGCGCCTATTTTGGTTTCGAGCGCAGAGGAAGCTTTCTATAAGAATTTACAATGGTTATTGTATGAAAAACGGTTTGTCGCAATTTTACCAGTTCGCGCAAAGTTAAGTGCTACAGTTACCTACGAAGAGGCATTATTTATTACAGCAATCGGGAACGGGGTTATGGGAATGATGAATCTTTCTCCGAACTGCGGCCCCCTTAATAGTGGTCCGGATTGTTTGACATATAACGGAACTTGGAATAAAAAGGGGACTAAAGTAAAAGATTATTCCTCTGCAGGGACCGGCTTACAAGACCTTTCTAATGAACCAGGAGATTCAGCTTTTTTAGTAGAAGGCTGGGGATATGGTTTAGCAGGTGATGAAAATTTACAAGTTACTGCAGTATATTCTGCGTTATTCCCTCTTTTGATTCCAAATCCGGAAACAAGTATGGGGATGATCCCACCAGTGATTTCTCAGAATGCTGGTGTAATTAAACAGTTGGGTTTTTTAGGGCCTACAGATACTTCTCCTGCTCAAGTAACTACAAATTGGGACAAACGAAATCGTTTGACTCCTTTTATAGTAGCTCTCGCAAAGGCGATGGGGGACGATGCAAAGATCCCAGCAAATAGAGCGGCTGGTAAAAATCCTTACAAAGTATTAACGGATCTTTCCGAACTTTTTTCAAGACCCTACATATTCTATGGTAGAGATACTACTTACCCTAAATACTTTCCAGGGGCAAATGCCACAGAAAAAATAAGTAATGCTCCTACAAAAGGAAGCAATATTGATGAGACGACTGAAGCGCCTCTTTTTCTTCAACTTCGTACTGTAGGAGTTGCAACAGGATTTAGAAACCCGTCAGCTACTGTGGTTGAATACAAGGCTTCTAAGAACTACAGAACTTTATTAAGTGTTTTAATAGAAGGAACTTCTACTCCGACAAGCACTGATCGTAACCGTATGACAGATGGTCCTTTGGATCTATTAAGCAAAACTGATATTCTTTCCGGGTTGATCAAATTCACTACAAACCTGGGAGATCCTGCGAAAGCAGATGCCAGAAACAAGGTAATGGATGGTCTTGCTGGGATCTTGGGCCAAACAAAACTTTGGTCAGATTGTGGTGGAGAAGCAAATTTCCAAACCAATTGTCCGAACCAGTTTGCTATCGACGAAGGAATTGATTGGTTAGTATATCGTATCGCTGATAAATACGATGATCGTCCTCGCAATGATCTATATGATCCTTTATGGGTGAAAGTGGATGATCTAGTCAGAAGAATTCGTGATTACGTTTCCAGATCTTCCGGTTGGTCTTTAGTGAAATCCTTGGATTTTTTACTGGATCTCTTGTTGGATATCCAACTCACAGCGGCTGAAATTACGAATACTTTGGATCTTCTATCTTCACTCTTCTATGTAGGAGATGTTACTGATCCAAATAACTCTGCGCTCGATACGAGAACTTATACTGTTTCTGATATTGTAACAACAAGTCTTCCTCCTGTTTTGGATTCTATGGCTCCTTACGGAAGGAATTTATACGCAACAGGTTACCAATTAGGTAAACCAGGTAGCTTCTTCAGTTTCTTAGAGAAGAATGCAAACATGTCTTCTGAATACTCTGTAGAAGAACTATTCGAAAATACTAAAGTACTTCTGAGATCCGATATGATCCAAACTTCTCTTATGGATAATAGGGCATTCCTTTATTCTGCAGGAACTTTGATTGGATTGTTCGGAGATATTTATGAAAGAGGACGTCGTTTCTCAGGATCCGACGCCTTCTTCTATGATAATTGGAATAATGGACAACCCTCGTCGACGTACTGGGATGATCTGAATGCGATATTCTCACTAAGATGAAAAATAGATATATAACGGGACTACCGACACAAATGAAGACGCAAACATTCAAAGGATTTTTACTTATCAGTTTTGCTTTAATTTTCGCATCGATTGGATGCGGGGCAGAAAAACATGCGAGTCTTTCCGATTCTATCTTTGCAAGTCTCGGGATCGCTACCGATTCCGGAGGAAGTCTTCCTACTAGTGCATCTTTAACTCCTTATAAGGATACTGATGAGCCTGCTACTCTTCCTGTAGATTTCGGAACTGCAGGGCCACAGGCATTATTGAATCTTTCTTCTACAGACCAAGTAGATCGTTACAAAAGTTTGGAGATCGTTTTCTCTGAGCCAATGACTCAATCTACAGTGAACGGTGACTTTATTCTGAAAGAAAAAACCGGGACATTATTACCTGGTCCTGCTGTAGAAAAGGGTGGATCCTTTTACTGGAAATCAGGTGGAAGATTGATCTTCGATCCTTACAAAGAGTTGAAACCAAATACTACTTATCAACTCACTCTAACGAGCGCTTCTAAAGGTTTAGAAGGTGGAAATCTTCAACCTTATACAATTGAATTTACTACTGAGCCTGATTATTTAATCGGAGCTACGTTAAACGGAACGGCGGTTGGTCCTGCAAATTCTTCTAAGGATTTAACTTATACCGATGCTGCTCCTGGCACGATCGCTATGAATTTGAACGCAAGTTTTACTTCTCCGATCAGTGGTGCAAATTCTATCCAGACGATCAAACTTAAACATTTAAGTTCTACTGCAGAACATGTGATCTGTGCGGCTCCGCCTTGTGATATGACCGTTCCTCTTGCTTCTTCTGTGAATCTCAATACTTTCTCAGGAGCAAAAGCAGGGCTGAAACCTTTCCAAGGTGGGAATGCTTATATTTTTGAGATCACTACTACGAACGGTAAAGTATTCCGTAGATCATTCGGATTCAATTATGGAAAAGTAAACACCACTCCATATGCTATGATCACAAATGGTGCTGCTGCGATCGTAGATGAAACTCAGGCTTTAAAACTTTTTGGCCAGATCTTAGAAAGATTTACAAAGAACGATTATAAAATATCCGGTAAATCATTCTCGGATTTTTCAAATGCTCCTAAGAGCACTTCGAAAAGAACAAGCTATTGTATAGATTATCACTCTGAGATCAATTTTATACGTAGCTTTGGGGATTCTACTGATCCAGATAACGGAGACGGATACTGCGGCGCATCGGGAGCAAATCCCGGAGCATTCGTAGGTAATGGTTGTTTCTTAGGTTGTTCCGACTTCGATATGGACGTCTACATCACTGGGGTTAATATTCCTGCTATGACCGGTACCGATCCTACGATCACTGCAAGCTTAAGTGTTCCGGCAAATAATAATCTTAAAGTAAGTATTAACGGCCGTAAGGCGATTATTAACCTTGCTATTATTGCAAGAAATAGAAATTCAATCGGGCTTGGCCTTGTAGGTTCTGGAAGTAAATTCTATTTCACTACTATTGCGGAAGTGAATTTGAATGAAACTGCAAACCCTCGTGCTGCAGTAGGAAATACGAATACTGTAGTGGATACAAATGGAGAATTTAATATAGCAATTAAAACTCCTTTGACTATCGCAGCTCTTCCTGCAAACACCTCTTCAGATAATTTTTATACAAAAGAATGGTCAGATCATTTACGCGTAAAGAATAACGCGGGCACTCTTGATTCCGTAGACTATGTGGATTCTACTTCCTGGGCAGCGGATCTTTTGTCCTCAGTTACGGCTTCTATTGCGAACGATATGGTCCCTGCTTTAAAACCGGCGATCACCCAGTCTATGTTAAAAGACGTTGTGCAAAAGGTTGCGCCTAACGCTTTAAATGCAGTTGTTACTTCTTTGGCAAATCCTGGTTTGGATGTTATATTGCCGGATTATCTTCCTACTCCTCTCCAAAGTTTTCCACTTTCTTTGAAACTGAAGTTTCAAACAGATGTGGTTCCAACAGTTTCTGGAGCCAACAAAGGGTTAGTCGGTTCTGCTTCTGTTGCTTTGGTGGCTAAAAATCCATTGATCAATACGGATCCAAATTATCACGGACATCAATTGGCTTCTGGTTTTGTGAGCACTCGTCCTGTTCCGACTGGAGATGCGCTTACTAAAACTTTCCCATTCTCTAAAAGTTCTACAAACCCTGGACTTCTTCTGACACTGACTGCGGATACTGTAACTCAGGCTGCTTATAGTCTTTGGCAAAACGGTGCATTAAATTTAAGGATCAATAAACCTTTTATAGATTCCATCACTGCGTATGCTGGTTCTGATCCTCTATTCCAGTTGACCCAAGAATTAGTAAAGGTCGGAACTCTTCTGAATATCTTAGCACCAGGTAGATCTACTTTAGTTGGCTTGAATCCGAGTGATTCTACTAAACTTATCCAAAGCGTAAAATCTTCGGATGATGTGGATATAGATGTATATTCGATCCACGCGCCTAACGGAGAGTTTAAATTCGGTGGCGCAAGTTCTATTCCTGCTCTTACGGTAAACTTTACTGATCTGGAATTAAGGATTTACGGAAGAAGGCCGAACGGAACTCAGATTGGATATCCTATATTAAGTTCGATAACCTGTTCTTCTGCGGCAGCTGATAATGCTGCAAACAGTTGTCGTTATCTTTTGAATACTGTTCGTGTAAGTATCAAGGGAGATGGATCCTTTAATTTTATTCCATTCGTGAATCCGGATCCTACTGGAAAACCTCAGTATAATAATTTGAATGCTATGAGCCTTGTGATCAAAAAAGATGAGACCAGCATGGCTTATACGCTGGATATTCTGGAAGGAAATTCAGTGAACCCATTCGGTTTGGATCCTAAGGGAATTTTCCAAGTGGTTGATCCTTTGATCCGTTCATTGATCATTCCTTTGGTGAATAACGTATTACGCCAAGTTCCTTTGCCTAAATCTCTGAACGTTTCTGCAATCACGAATTTTTCTACAGGTGCGGTATGTAATCTTCAGTCGACAACTGATAAATTGAAACTGATCACTATCCCGATCCCGAATACTGAACCTTATCCGTATCTATTCGGAGGCCTTCAGTTCCAAGGAGCTGCTGCTACGAACCCCGGAACGGTGGTGCAATGTCCTTAATATTATATATAGCGTGAACGAAAGAGGATAAAGTATAGAAATATAATATTATAAAAATAGAATAAATCCTAAACCAAGAGTTTTCTCCAAAATTGAAAATAAACTCTTAAGGACGGGGCCGGTTTTTCGAAAGAAGAAGGTCCAGTCCGAGGTTGGATAGGCACTGACGGGTGCCGATTCCGGCCGAATTCGAAAGAAATCATGCGATTGAAGACTGGAGAAAAAAGATGGTTACCGGATTGGGTGAAAGAGAAAGAATTTTTATTAAACGGACGGTTGTTATAACCTGTCTGGCAGTACCCCTTTTACTTTTTGGATGTAAAGGTTCCGAAAAGGGGGGAGGAATGCTCGATTCTTTCCTTAGTTCTATTGGCATTCCTATTGATGATGGGGGTTCTATTCCAGGAACTTCTAATAATATTAATTATACTGAAACTGATACTCCTGCTACTTTACCAGTAGATTTTGGTACAGCTGGTCCTCAGGTCCTTCTTAATTTAGCTAGTCTCACCCAAGTGGACCGTTATAAAAGTTTAGAGATCGTCTTCTCTGAACCAATGGTTGCGAGCACTGTAAAAGCTGACTTCGTTTTTACAGAAGATAACGGGACACTTCTTCCAGGGCCTCCAACTGAAAAGGGAGGGACCTTCTATTGGAAATCCGGAGGAAGACTTGTTTATGATCCGTACAGAGAATTAAAAGCAAATACTACTTACAAACTCACGTTGACCTCAGCTTCCAAAGGATTGGAAGGCGGAAGTCTTCAGCCTTATACTGTCAGCTTTACTACAGAGCCAGATTACTATATTACAATGTCCTTAAATGGTACAGGAGTAGGTCCTGCGAATTCTCAAAAGGACCTGACTTACTTAGATGCGACTCCAGGTACAATCTCCATGAACCTGAATGCAAGTTTTTCCAATCCTAGTAATCCGAACCAAATCCAAAGTATTAAATTAAAACATATGGGTTCCACTGCGGAGCATGTGATTTGTGCGGCTTCGCCTTGCGATATGACTGCACCTTTAGCTTCTTCATTAAATTTGAATACTTTTTCAGGAGCAAAAGCAGGGCTAAAACCATACCAAGGCGGAAACGCTTATGAATTCCAGATCTCGACTGCTGATGGGAAAACATTCCGCAGATCTTTTGGATTCAATTATGGAAAAGTAAATTCTACTCCATATGCTTTGATATCTAATGCGTCTGCAGCGGTTTTTGATGAAGCTCAGACTTTAAAATTATTTTCTAATATCCTGCAAAGATTTGCACACGCAGATTTTAAGATCACGAATAAAACATTTAACGATTTTTCTGGATCTCCTAAAGTTACAGACGTTACTCCTCTTAGAGACCCTGACGGGAATGGCAACTTTTCCGACAGAAGATGTATAGATTTCTGGTCTATTACCGCTAATGATTTTCCGATCACTGTAAATTATGTAAAGACTTACGGAGATATGGCTGGCCAATTCGGGAATGGATATTGTGGGGTCGCAGGAAATACAGGAGCATTCAATATCACTGCAAGCTTCTTAGGAAATCTTCCTATGTGGTTGGATGTTTATATCAATAACGTAGTAGTTCCTCCTTTAGCTCCGGATAATACTACAAATATTACCGACTCAATTTACGTCCAAGCAGATGGAGTAATGGGGGTAGACCTAAACGGGAAAAGATCTGTAATTGATATTACTACGATTGGATATTCTCACGATTGCACAGGACTTGCTTGTTTACTGGGGAACGATGATACTTACGGATTCTCTACCACGGCTACTCTGAATCCTAACTCGCCATATACTTCTCGTTTGGCGAGAGCAAAGGCAAACGCAAGCTTTGATTCGAGCGGGAAGATTGCAGTGGCGATCAAAACTCCTTATACACCTACAGATGGGATTAACGGTAACTTTTATGTTTCAGAGTGGACTAATAATCTAAATGTGGCAGGTGTAAATTTACTCGCTGCTACTGATACATTAGGCTCTTGGCTTTCTCCAATTACGGAAAGTGTAGCGAATAACGCAGTTCCTCAGGCAACACCTTATATCACTCAGTCTATGCTAAGAGATATTGTGGAAAGAGTATCTGTGGAGGCAATGAACGCAGTATTAGTTTCTTTGAATAATCCAGGTTTAGATGTTACTCTCCCGGATTATTTACCTGCACCTTTGAATAATTTCCCTTTATCACTTAGATTGATGGCGCAAAACGATGCCGTGGTAAAATCCGATGGGATCAATAAGGGGATCTTGACTTCTGCAAGTGTATCTTTGGTTGCTAAAACTCCTCTTGCAAATACGGATCCTAATTATCATGGACATCAATTGGCTACTGGTTTTGTGAGCACTCGTCCTATTCCGACTGGAACAGCCATGGCAAAAACATATCCATTCTCTAGGAGTAATGCTAATCCTGGATTACTTCTTACTTTGAATGCGGATACTGTGACTCAAGCAGCTTATAGTCTCTGGCAAAATGGTGCCTTGAATTTAAGGATCAATAAACAATTCATAAATCAGATTAAACAATACGCAGGTTCTGATCCTCTCTTTGAGTTGACCCAAGAGTTGGTGAAAGTTGGGACTTTGCTGAATATCTTATCTCCGGGTAGGCCTTTAGTAGGTTTAAAACCAGGTGATCCTACTAAGTTTGTTCCCAATGTTAGTGCTACAGATGATGTGGATATAGATGTTTATGCTATACATGCTCCAAATGGTGAGTTCAAATTCGGAGGAGCAAGTGCGCTTCCTACTTTGGTAGTGAACTTTACGGATTTGGAATTAAGGATATATGGTAGAAGACTTCCTGGAACAGATGTTGGTAGCGGAAGTTCTGTGCCTTGTAGTGCTGCTGCTGCGGATAGTGCCGCAAACAGTTGCCGTTATCTTTTGAACACAGTCCGTGTAAGTTTAAAAGGGGATGGCTCTTTTAATTTTATTCCTTTTGTGAATCCAGATCCAACTGGAAAACCTCAATATAATAATTTGAATGCATTGAGCCTTGTGATCCGAAAAGACGAAGCTAGTATGTCTTATACTATGGACATTCTAGAAGGGCCTACATTTAATCCATTTGGTTTGGATCCTAAGGGAATTTTCCAAGTGGTAGATCCTTTGATCCGCTCTTTGATTGTTCCTTTGGTGAATAATGTATTAAGACAGGTCCCTCTACCTAGTTCCTTAACTTTGGATGCGATCACGAATGCTAGTTCAGGCAATAAATGTAATCTGCAATCTACTACGGATAAGTTGAGATTGGTAACTATCCCGATTCCAAATTCGGAAGCGTATCCTTATCTATTTGGTGGACTTCAGTTCCAGGGAGCATTCGCTTCTAATCCAGGAAATGCGATCAGTTGCCCTTAAGATAAAAAAAAGAGGCTCAGTTCCTGAGCCTCTCATACATTCCAAAATCTTTATAAAAGATTTACATTTTTCCTCCGCCATAAGTCTCATCGCTTGGAACGGAATCTTCCGGTGTCCAACCTTGAGGAGTATGACAGGATAAACAGTTTTTTAAGGAAATATTCTTTTTCATCAAGTCCTTGAATGGAGGAAGAGATTTAAATTTTACGATAATTCCTTCATAAGAACTTCTTTTAGGCTCTTCTCCGCCGCCAGGGTAATAACCACCATTTCCTTTTTCTTGCATGGTTCCGTCTTTTGGATCTCCTGTTCCATTCATCAAAACCTTTCCTTCACAAGTACAGAAGGAAGAATCTTTGGTTTTATGATCATGGAATGCAGAGAATGCAGTTCCTCTGACGCCAGCAGTTGTAGTCGGAGTGCTTACTTCGAATTTTTTACCTTTTAGATTCACAAGCTGGAACCAGGCAAATCCGCTTTGCACTTCTAGTTTACCGTCTTTGGATTCATTGTATAGACTGGAAATTTTCAGTTTTGTATTCGGCAGAACTTTAAACTCAGAACCCTTATAGAGTAGGGTGGTTTTAGAAGCATTCCCTGTAGAAACTATATCTCCTTCGGAAACCAGGTCTCCTAGTTTTAAAATGTTCCAACTTCCCTTGCCGCCTTTTTGTAGCTGTACTTTTCCGATCAGGAAGGAAACTCTCGCGTCCTTCTCCTTATTCTCTTGGCTTACTAAAACCAAGGAACCGATGGAAAGCACCAAGCTTAAGATCATCCACACTCTTAGTTTCATATATATCTCCTTAAAATTCAATGGTAGTCCAAAGAGTTAACTCTTTGGTCAGGCGGCCATAGGATACGATCCCGTTATTTGCACCGCCCTGGAATTGTTGTAAATACTCCGCTTTAGTCCTTTCGTTTCCGGATCCGTCCACATAGGATTGTTCTCTTCCTCCATCCTTATCTCTGTTCCTGGATTCTGTATATCCAATAGAAACACGTAAAGAATCCGTAATATTCCATTCTGCGAATACCGAACCTCTCCTAAAAGAAGAATGAACAGAATAACCGGAAGAGCTTACCAGAGGTCCAATAGTATTGGTTTGTATATTCCAATAATCCGATTCAGGAGTTCCTGGCATGATCTGATTTATCTGAGTTCGGTTTGCGGCGAGAACTCCGTCTCTTCCGCTTCCTCCTTCTAATCTACCCACGATCCTAAAATCTCCCCATCCTAAAGACAACCAGGCGTAGGCTGCGGTTCCTGTTGAATCCAAACCAGGGGTTACCGCACCGAATGGTTTGGAAACATCCCGGACTTCTCCGCCTTTTTGTTTTCTGAACACGTATCCAAGTCCAAAGTTAAGAATTTTTTTACGATCAAAATTAGCTTCTACAGCATAAGAGTCACTTTCTAAGGAACGAACATCTTTTCTGAGGTTGGTAGAAGGATTATTATCCGACGCAAGACATGCTGTTCCTTCTTTACAATCAGAAGTAGCAGCGCCGGTTAAGTTGGCAGATCTATAAAAGAAATGGAGGCCGATCCTATTTTCATCACCTATTTTAGGTTCATAAGAAACTCTAGAAGAAAGATCGAAACCTGAGGAGTCAGTATTTTGAGTTTGCCTGTAGCCTTCTCCGTTAGAAAGAATCACTTGAGCGGATAAGGTGTCCCATTTTCCTGTTCCACCTAACCCTATGTCGGCGGGAGCAGGTGCAAATCCCAGACTTTCCAGAGGCCCTTTATCCACATATCTCCATTTCCAATAATTTTTCCATTGGGTGTATGTATGTGGGAGTTCCTGCATACCAAACGTTAGTGAGTATTCTCCAAGGCCAGTCTCCCAGGTCTTGCGTATGAGAGCCCTTCTGATTCCTAAAATATAAGGATTAGATTTAACTCCTCCGTCCATTCTTGTATCAGCGCTTATTTGAGCAGAACGTACTAGTTCTCCCCATAGTTCCAGGTTAACCCCTGTTTCCTTAAATTCTTTATTAATGGTCAAAAGAGTCCAAGGAGTGGAGAAGCCAGGTTCTTCATTTGGATATGCATTAGTAAGACCGGAACCACCATCTCTCATTCTTTGATTATAAGAAGGGGAGAGAATACCACCTATCTTCAAACCGTAAAAACCGTCCGGTTCGTCTTTTTTAGTAGTAACGATTTCCTCTGCGGATAAATGTACGGATCCCATAATAAAACATGCAGCGGTGATCAATTTTCGAATAGATGTCTTTTTCAAAGAGGTCCCCCTCGATTACTTGCCGACAAAAGTCGTAAAGAAAAAATTTCGTTTAGATAAACCTATCCTGACTCTCTTGTCTACCAGACTTTGTATTTAACGTGCTGGTCGATCCGATTTCTGTAGTTCCCATTCGATTGGAATAAACGATACTTTGGCTGGAATAAGATTGTAAAAAGGGAATCGACGGGTTAAAAGAATACAGGATCACTGGAGTCGGAACCGGAAAAAAATTTTCGACCATTCTATCTATGCGCACTTTTAAGATATTATTCTGGTTAACTATAAACACCGTGATCGGCACAATGAATTCGTTGTTAGTCGCTCATAATTCCAAGGCGCCTTTTTGGAAGGTGTTCTTGGCCACACAGGTAACCACACATTGTGTATGTTCCATAGTGGAGTTTTCTGTAGAATTTTTGAACCGAATGAACAAAGGCGCATTTTTCACGGGTGCCTTCTTGGTCGTTGCTTCTGCGATTGCATCCGTTTTGGGAGTCGCGTCAGGCGGAATCATCCATGTAATATTATTAGCTGGAGAAGGAGTCGAAAGGCCTCACGGAGGATCATATAATATTCTTCTAAGTAGCTTAATACTGGCCTTATTCATTTCTTTTTTAGAAAAGTCCATGCAAATCCTAATAGAAAGAAGGAAGAAGATGGAAAGCGAACTGAAAGATATCCAATACAGGACCTTTCAGAACCGGATGGACCCTCATTATCTATTCAATACTTTGAATACCATACATTCTTTACTGGTAACTGACCCCCAAAAAGCAGATAACGCTTTAATTTTACTCTCCGAAACTTATAGATTCTTATCTGATAGGATTTTCGAAAAAACCATACCATTTTCGGAAGAATGGGATTTTACAGTAAACTATCTAGAATTGCAGAGAATACGATTTTCGGATTCTTTGACGATCAAGATCAAAAAAGTGGGAGATTTTTCGAGACTTAGGATTCCTCCTCTCACCTTACAGCCATTAGTTGAAAATAGTTTCAAACATGGATTAGAAAATCGTTCCGAGGCAGGGATCTTGGAGATCAGCGCCTCAGAAAGTTTTGGAAGAATAAAAATAGAAATTAAAAATAATGGGAACGAAAAACAAGAACATCACTTGTTACCTGAATATAAGAAATCCGAATTTTCTCGCACCTTAAATAATATAAAATCCAGGTTAGAGTATAATTTCGGAGAAGCGGAACTCAAATTAGAAAAAGATAAATTCGGAATCACCACATTAAGATTGGAATTCGCATCAAGATGAATAGCGCGCTTTATAAGGTTTTAGTGATAGAGGACGAGGTGCCTGCTCGGGACCTTCTCCGCAAATTTTTAGAAGATTGGCCCCAGTTTGAAGTAGGCGGGATTGCAAGAACGGGCTCTCAAGCAATCGATCTTCTTAAAAAGGAAAAATTCGATCTGATGTTTCTGGACATCAATCTTCCAGAAAAAACAGGGTTACAGGTTTTAGAAGAAATAGGAGAAAATCTCCCTGTATTAGTATTCACCACCGCTTATAGAGAACATACTCTTAAAGCATTCGAAGTGGGGGCCTGTGATTATCTTTTGAAACCATACACAAAAGAAAGATTTTCAGCATGTATGGAAAGAGCTCTTCATCATCTGCAGTTAAAGTCTATTTCGAACTCCAGACCAAGCGGAGAACCGGATCCAGTATTCGTTTTTCGTGATGGAGGTTTGATCCATAGAGTTTTATATGCAGATCTATATTATCTCACCGCCAACGGAAAACGTTCCGTTCTTCATACAAAGGACGGAGATTATGAAACTGCCAAGCTACTCGGCGATTTAGAAAAAGAATTACCTAAGACTGATTTTTTGCGTATCCACAGAAAACATATGGTGAATCGAAATCTAGTTTCTGCCGCAAAATCACAAGCGGGCGGGGCATATACAATTTATCTGAAAGATGAAGACGAAACTAATCTTCCAGTTGGAAGAGAATTTGTGGACGGAGTGAAAGGTCTATTCGGTAAGTGAAGCGGCAGTGTAGGAGTTCCTACGTTGCTTGGAAGACCGCCCCCTCCCTGCTTTGGGTGGGGGGAGTGGCCCGTGGGAGAGCGCTTACACGCCTACCACAAAATCCTCGATTCGTCAACAAGATCCCCCACTACTAACCCATGTTGGAATTCCAACAAAAAACCCTTACCAAGGAATCTCTTTTTTATCTCTCAGAAAAATTCCGCTCGGACCACTCTTATCCAGCTGTGCCGCCCAAATAATAGTCTCAGCACCATGTTCCACAGAACGAGTTGCTGACTTGCCGCCCATATCAGTTCTCACCCATCCTGGGCAAACTGAATTTACCTTAATATCTTTGCCGGAAGATTCTGAATGAAGAATTCGAGTAAGTGCATTTAAAGCAGTTTTAGAAATACGATATGCTGCA
This sequence comes from Leptospira saintgironsiae, assembly GCF_002811765.1. NCBI lineage: Bacteria > Pseudomonadati > Spirochaetota > Leptospiria > Leptospirales > Leptospiraceae > Leptospira > Leptospira saintgironsiae. The sequence continues at coordinate 280,816 of NZ_NPDR01000004.1, forward strand.
TAGCCTGAACTCATATCGTAAAGTTGCCCCATACCTGAGCTAACGTTTACGATCCTTCCATAACCATTCTTTTTCATTATGCCCAAGATCTTTTGGGAAAGAAGAAAAGGTCCAATCAGATTAGTGTCCAAGGTTCCTTGCAACATTTCTAAAGTGGTATTTTCTATTGAGCCGCTGTCCAAATACACGCCTGCATTATTCACAAGTATGTCGATTTTAGGATATTTCGCGAGGACTTCTTTTAAGAATGATTGGATAGAATTCGGATCGGAAACATCCAGTGCAAAAGCTTCTGCGGAGCCGCCTTCTTTTTGGATAGAAGATGCAGTTTTTTCAGAGTCTTCTTTTTTGCGAGAAGCACAGATGATGTGAATCCCAGACTTACCAAGTTGTTTAGAAACTTCTTCGCCTATACCTCGGCTCGCGCCGGTTACGATTGCAATTTTTTTGTCCATAAGACTTGGACTAATCTTTGAACCAATTTTTATATTTAAAATATAAAATCATACTTCCTGGAATGGCAAGCATCGTGGCAAGGGAGGCACTTAGGATCAGTTTATTTCCATAAGGAAGATCTGCAAAATTCATCCCGAAAAATCCAGTCAAGAATGTGAGTGGCATAAAGATCATCGAAACCAAGGTTAATCGTTTGATGATATCGTTCGTTTTCTGAGAAAGGATGGAAAAATAAGCATCCATCGAGTTTCCGATCAGGTCCCTGTCCATATCGATTGTTTCCACAAGCCGACTCAAATGATCGTAAACGTCCCTAAAATAGAAACGCACCTTTTCCGAAAGAAATTTGTCCTCATGCCTCATGATCAGATTTAGAACTTCTCTTTGAGGAGAAAGAACCCTTCTCATCCGAACCAAATTTCTTTTCACATATAAAATATTCGTAATAAAGTCTGGCTCGATTTCGCTAGTCAGGATCTGATTTTCTATATCTGTGATCTGTTCAGAGATCTGGTCTAAGATCGGAAAATTAGAATCCACCAAAAGATCGAATAGTAGATACAGAACATGATCTGTTCCCTTAGAAGCAAAATTTTGTTCTGTAAGAGTTCGGTTCCAAAGAGAATCGATCAAAGGTTCCTTATGTTCATGGACCGACACAATAAACTTACGATTGAAAAACACATGTGTTTCGGTGGCAGAAAAAGATTGTTCTCCTTCTGATCTGAAACTATGAAGAACAATAAATGCATGATCCTCATAATCTTCGAACTTAGGCCTTTGGTTTCTGTTCACACAATCTTCTATAGCAAGATCATGGAATCCGCAGTTTTTAGATAAAAAGATGAGGTCTTCAGAGCTAGGATCTTCTACATCGATCCAAACCTTTTCTTTATTCAAAGTTTTCTTAAGGGAAAAATTTCTCAAGAAAGCAGAATCTGTTTTCCGAGTCACCGCTTTAGAAACGGAATTTTTTTCTTTGGGAGTGGGGAAGGAAAGAAAACGTATCATTTGATTATCCTAATACGAATTTTCCCGAAAGCTTTTTAAGCCTTAGGTATTTTCCAATGCGTAAACTATATACGCTCTGAAATCTTCCAAAGTAAATTCTCTCTTATTGGTCAAATGATTGATCATATAACCTATGATGGCAGAAGTAAGATTTTTTACTTCGAATTCAGTATAATTAGGTTTTAAAGCTAGAATGATCTTTTTGGAGTTTTCATAAAAGATCAAATTTACTAAATGAATATTTCGTTTTTTTAATCTATGGATTTTAGGTTGGAGCATCAGACTCCAATACAAGCGGAGATATTCTTCATTCTCCTTTACTAATTTAATGATCTGTCCACCTAGGAATTGGATAAGCTCCGCTCTATTCTCAGAAGTATTCAATTTCTCAGGAAGATATTTTTTTAGGATCGTATCGTGAGATTCGATGATCCCTTCTAAAATAGATTCTTTAGATTCGAAATAACGATAAGCAAGACCCAAAGATAGGCCAGCTCTCTGGGCAATTTGCCGCATAGTGGAGCCGTGGTACCCTTGTTCTGAAAATAATTTGAGGGAAGTTCTTAGGATTAGGTCTCTTGTATCTTTGGCCATTGTTTACCGAATGGAATAGAGAACCTTTCTGGATCCGATCCTTTCCCGATTGGTTTCCATTCTATTCTTATAACCGTAGGCTTTCTCAGGTTTTAATAGAGAAAATAGATCGTACAATTCGATCTCGAATTGGAGCATAACTTCTGCTACTTCTTCCGGAAATTTTTCCAAAGATTTCATAGCGTCCACACAAACATGTCTGGAGTTGATCTTATCAGGACGGATCTCTTCAGCGATCTTTCTGAAATTTTGTTTTGTGATCGTCCCACCCACAGAAGTTTTTTTGCCTCTATCTTTGGAAATCGCAATGATAGTACGAGTAACTTTCATCACTTCTTTATCATCTGGGATCATTCCCATAGAAGCAGAAAGATCCGATCTTGCAGCAGTTACCTGATCCAGATCTTCGAAAGCACTGGAGTCAGCGATCTCCAGCAAATTTTTATAACCTGTAATAGTCTCCAGGTTCATCGCCTTAGTAACCTTAGAAAAAGTCACAGGGCTTAGCATACTTTTAAGAGTAGAAATAAAATTTTTGAGAGCATAAGAAGATTCGATCATAGGCGCTGAGATTCCTTCGATTTCTTCTTTAACAAGCATACGGATATCGGTCCTGGCTTCTGGCCCACCGATCTTAACAGTGACCGGAACCAAATCTTTAGCCACGATATGAAGCGCTCGGATCTCATCCGAATCCATATCTTCCGTTTCCGTGCCTCCTTTCAATCCTACAATAGGATAGCTCTGTTTCAGAGAAATCAGGTGGCGGCGAAGTTCGATAATTTTGCGGTCTATCTGCTCTTTCACATTTCTAATATCGTCCTTTTCAAAAAAACAGTAAGGATTTTTAGGAAAAAAGGCCGGAACTTATCCCTCCCCGAGAGGATCTGATATACCCAATGGCCCAAAAACTTACTTTATTACCGGCTCTTAGTTTATTTCTGTTTTTGGGATGTTCCAGAGAGGACATAGAGGAGGAGATCAAAGGAAAGAAAACGGAAGAATTCAATCCGGTTGCTAATTACATTGTTTGTGTCGCCACCACCCAAGCTTGTATAGATGCAAATGGAGAAGATTGTTTTATCGTAAAAAATGATCCGCAATACTTCGCTGACGGAGGAGGCGGAGTCGAAGCCTTATGTTTGGATAGAACAGCGGAAACCATCCTTGTTACCGAAACTGGCGGTATGTAACAATTTCTTCTGTGGGCTCTTTACGTTCTCTATGCGAACCGGTAAAGTGAACATTCAGTCTTCTGAATTGACGGGAAATACCGATCCAGTATCAATAGACCTATGAGCCAGCCGAAGGGCAGTACCTTTTTGAAAAAACTTCCTACATGGATCCAGGAAATCTTTGGAGAGGAATCGGTAGATTCAACTCTCTCCTTCTTCTTTATCGTTTTACTAGTTTTAGCTTTTAAATCTTCAGTCTTGGACGCGAACAATATCCCCTCGGGATCCATGCTCCCAACTCTCAAGATAGGGGATTTTCTATTTGTAAATAAGATGAGATATTCTCTCAGACTTCCATTTACTGATACGGAACTCAAAAGATATGATGATCCTCAAAGAGGTGATATTGTGACCTTCATCCCTCCTGATGGAGCTGTTTCACCAGAAGAGAAAGAAGGCTGGTTTCCTAAAAGATTTGTAAAAAGAGTGATTGGTCTTCCTGGAGATCGTATACGCATTGTAAAGGTCTCACATAAGCGCGAAGGTTTTTCTATTGACTATGGCAAAATAGAATATATGGAAAAAGGAAAAACAGAATTCTCCGCTTACGATTTTAAAGATGCGGAAAAGGGAAATCTACTCGATGACCTGGATGATGATGCGGCAGTCCAATTTTATCTATTTAAGGAGAAGAAACCAGACTTCGAACATTATGTGATCGAAGGAGATTCCCATCCTTACGCTCACCAACAATTCAAAGATGGTGAATGTTTTCAGGCCACAGGTTGTGTGATCCCAGATAATCATTATATGATGGTAGGAGATAACCGTACAAATTCTTCTGATTCCAGATTTTGGGGTTTTGTTCCTAGAGAAAATATACTGGGAAAAGCTGCATTGATCTATTTCTCCATCAATTGGAAAGACCATGTATGCGCGTATAAAAGTGCAGAGGACCTTGGAATGAACGGGCGGTTTGCCCAAAAATACGATCAGGAAGAATTTAGATCGAAATGTGGAGATATCGATTCTAATATGAATTGGTTCAAGAGCACTGTATTCTATAGAATTCCAAGGATGCAGGTTCGTTGGTATCGAATCGGAACCGTATTAGAATAAATGAGCGAGTCGGATCAAAAACCTCCTGAAAATAAGGACACTTCTCCCTGGCAGCTTGCTAGTGTAGGTACAGAGTTTGCATTTATCATCATTGCTTCCGTTTTTATAGGAAGATATCTGGATGGTCGATTCGGTTGGTCACCTTTTGGGATCTTATTCGGGGCAATTTTCGGATTCGGCTACGGGATTTATTATCTTCTCATGAGAGTTGCCCAATTCGATAAAAAGGACTAGCCCCGGCTTGGAGATGAAGGACTCTGACGGGGAATTAAAACCTAAAAAGTATTATTTAGGTTTTGTTCTAATTCTTCTAATCTTTGGATTATGGTTCCTGTTTTTCGAAGTTTCCGACCAGTCCTTTTGGAAGGGAATTGTAATATCTCTATTAGTATCTTTGCTTATTTACAATTTTAGATTTTATCTACTTTGGAAACATTCCAAAGAAGGTTTTTTTCTCCAATTTGGAACGACTGTTCTGTCTTTTTTTATTCATTTAGCCGTTTTAGTACTGTTTATCTGGAGAGGCGAAGGTGAAGGTTTTGTGATCGGTTTTTTTATTGCCCATTTCGCCAACCTTTTAATATTGGTATTCGCAAGGTGACCCCTTAAAACGCCTCAAAGAACGTTTTAAAGATGCTTTGCGGGAAATAGAACCCTGGGTGGTGCCCCCAAAACTCTTCTTTCCTGTCGTTTACGAGAGGACCCTTTTACAAGTATGTTGAAACAAATCTTCGCAACCGCATTATTATTGTTCTCACTTCCATTATTTGCTTCCGAGGGAGAAGCTTCCAAACCATTCGATTTGAATGATGTGTTGGTTCACCACTTGATGGACCATGCTGAGTTTCCTTTCAATGTGGGCGGGACTAAAGTTTTCGAAGGTCATGAAGGTTTTGATCCTCATGCAGAAAACATCTTCGTAGATCATACTACCGGTCATAGATTCCACTTTGTTGGTGGTACCGATCTTCATATCACTCGCCGTGTTACGATGATGTGGATTGTTTCCTTACTTCTTCTTATCGTATTTATCCCTGCGGCTCGTCTGATCGCAAAAAACCCTTTAAAGATACAAAACAGATTCGCTAACGGAGTCGAGGCTTTCATAACTTTCCTGAAAAAGGATGTTGTGGATGCAAACACAGACGGTCACGGACATTCTTATTATCATTATATTTTCACATTATTCTTCTTCATTCTATTCTGTAACTTGATGGGACTCATTCCTCCAGTGGGAGAAGTGATCCAACTTGGAATTGAATCTGTTAATGCAGGCGAAGAAGTTCCAGCCGCTGCAGAAGCACATGCTGCGTCTGCTCATCACGAACCGATCTGGATTGCAAAAGTTTGGAATGGTATTACTGTTACAGGTGATGTTTCAGTTACTGTAACACTTGCACTCATCACTTTACTTTTGATCTACGGAACTGGATTTATTTACCAAGGACCAAAGTTCATCATTCACTCTGTTCCGAACGGAGTTCCTGCACCTCTATACATCCTAATGTGGCCATTGGAGTTTATTATCTCTCCACTTGCTAAAGCATTCGCACTCACTGTGCGTCTTTTAGCGAACATGACCGCTGGACACGTAATCATCTTAGCGTTACTCGGATTTATTTTCCAATTCCAATCTTGGGGAGTTGCGCCGATCTCGGTTTTCGGAGCTACCGCGATCTATTTCTTAGAATTGTTCGTAGCCTTCTTACAGGCATACGTTTTTGCTCTTCTAACCTCGCTCTTCGTGGGCTCGAGTATGCACAGGCACTAATTTTAATTTTAAGCGTTTTGATTTCAAATAGGAGAAAGTAATAAAATGGAATTCGGACTAGGATACATTGGAGTAGGAATCGCAGCTGGACTCGCTATTTTAGGCGCAGGACTCGGAATCGGAAGAATCGGTGGCTCTGCTGCTGAAGGAATCAGCCGTCAACCTGATGCAGCTGGAAAAATCCAAACTGCAATGATCATCTCTGCAGCCCTTATCGAAGGTGCGGCTCTGTTCGCAATCGTTATTGCGTTCCTTGCAGGTGGAACTCTGAACACTGCAGTTAGCAAAGCATCTGCTGCTAAAACTGAAGTTTCTGCACCGGCTGAAGGTAAATAATCTTGTTTCTCTTGGCAGCTGACAGGGGATTAGGCGCACTATTAGACGTTAATCCGGGTCTGATCATTTGGACCCTGATTACCTTCACAATAGTCGTCATTATCCTTAAAGTTTTCGCTTGGGATGTGATCCTCAAAGCTCTGGATGAAAGAGCTGAGACCATTCAAAACGATATTCGTAAGGCTGCTGACGTACGTTCCGAAGCGGAATCTCTGCTGAAAGATTATGAAACAAGAATCGCACAAGCAAAAGACCAAGCTAACGGAATCGTAGCGGAAGCTAAATCGGACGCTACTAACCTAAAAAACAAAATGTTGGATGATGCTTCGAAAGAAGTGAAGGCTCTTAAAGATACTGCACTGAAAGATATCGAACTCGCAAAATCCAAAGCATTGGCAGAACTCCAAGGACAGATCGTAGACATGACCGTTCAAGTCGCAGCTCTGGTTCTGGAGAAACAGTTAAAAGCGGACGATTATAAGTCCTTTATCGAGAACGAGTTAGGCAAGATCAAGAAACTGAGCGCGTAACAAATGAGCTATTCTGCGATCCCAAAAACATACGCGGCCGCTTTTGCGGACGCTAGTTCTTCTCCGGAAGAAGCCGAACAGGAATTGGATTCTATCGTAAGTATTTTTAAGATAGAACCACAGTTCCGCGATTTTTTCGATACCCCTTCCGTGAAAAGGGAAGATAAGGAAGCTGTTCTATTAAAGACCTTCCAGGGTAAAATTTCGGAAATCACTCTGAACTTTTTACAGGTGCTTCTTCGTAGGGGAAGATTTTCATTTCTTTCCGAAATTCACGAAGCTTTAAAAGAAGAACTGGATCGTAAAGCAGGAAGAGTTCGCGCGAAAGTCAAAAGTTATCCCGCTATGGATGAGGCTTCTCTCTCCAAATTAAGGGAAGTATTAAAAGAAAGATTCAAATCGGAATTCATCTTGGAAGCAAGTGAAGATCCGAGCCTTCTCGGAGGTTTCGTGGTCAGATTCCAAGACTTGGCGATCGACTCTTCCATGAAAAGCCAACTTAAGAAAGTAAGGCAAACCTTGCTGGACAGCAAATTACCGGTCGGAGTGGTGTATGAAAATTAAAACAGACGAAATTACGTCGGTCCTCAAACAGGAAATTTTAAATTATAAAAAAGATCTGGGTGTCGAAGAAGTCGGAACTGTTCTGGAAGTAGGGGACGGTATCGCTCGAGTTTTCGGTCTCAGAAACGTTATGGCCGGAGAACTTGTAGAATTCCAAAATGGAGTTCGCGGTCAGGCATTCAACTTGGAAGACAATTCCGTGGGTGTGATCATTTACGGAGATTACAAAAACATCCGTGAAGGATTCTCCGTAAAAAGAATTGGAAAAATTTTAGAAGTTCCGGTTGGACCGGAAATGCTCGGACGTGTGGTAAACCCACTCGGTGAGCCTTTGGATGGAAAAGGACCAATCAATACCAAACATACTCGTGCGGTAGAAAGTCCTGCTCCTGGTATTTCTAAAAGACAACCAGTGGAAGAGCCTCTTCAAACTGGTATCAAAAGTATTGATGCAATGATCCCAATAGGCCGAGGCCAAAGGGAGTTGATCATTGGAGACCGTGGAACTGGTAAAACTTCCATCGCTCTTGATACGATCATCAACCAAAAAGGTTCCGGAGTTATCTGCGTTTACGTAGCAATCGGACAAAAAGCTTCCACTGTAGCAACTATCGTGGAAAAACTAAAAGCGGTTGGAGCCCTGGAATATACCATCGTGGTTTCCGCAACTGCTGCTGATCCTGCTCCTTTACAATATATCGCGCCGTATTCTGGCTGTTCTATGGCTGAATACTTCATGTATAATGAGAAAAAAGCTACCTTAGTTGTTTATGATGACTTATCAAAACAAGCGGTTGCTTATCGCCAAATGTGTCTTCTTCTTCGTAGACCTCCGGGCCGCGAAGCTTACCCTGGAGACGTATTCTATCTTCACTCTCGCTTATTAGAAAGAGCGGCTAAATTGGATGAGAAATATGGAGCAGGTTCATTAACCGCGCTTCCTATTATCGAAACCCAAGAAGGTGAGGTTTCTGCTTATATTCCGACTAACGTGATTTCGATCACTGATGGTCAGATCTATCTACAATCTAACTTATTCGCATCAGGTGTTCGTCCTGCAGTGGATGTGGGTATCTCCGTATCTCGTGTTGGTTCCGCAGCTCAGATTAAAGCGATGAAACAAGTCGCTGGAAAAATGAAACTGGAATTAGCTCAGTTCAGAGAGTTAGAAGCATTCGCTCAGCTTGGAACTGACTTGGATCCAATCACTCAGGCTCAGTTGGACAGAGGATATCGCATCGTTGAGATGTTGAAACAACCTGTTTCCAGCCCTTATCCTGTAGAAGAACAAGTGGTCGAAATTTTTGCGGTAACCAGAGGACATATGGACAAGGTTCCAGTTCCTAAGGTAAGAGAGTTCGGAGCACATTTATTAAATGTTCTTCGCACCCAACAACCAGAAGTATTGAACGCTATTCGCACCGAAAAGAAAATTTCGGACGAAGGAAAACTGGGAGAGGTTATCGCCTCTATCGCGGCCGACTTTGTTAGGAACCTGAAGTAAGCGGAGAAAAATCTTGGCTACACCTCGGGAAATAAAAAAACGGATCAGCTCCGTTAAGAACACTCGGAAGATCACTCGAACTATGGAAATGGTCGCTACGGCTAAATCCAAAAAGTTAAGTGATCGGGTGAACGCGTCTCATCCATTCTCTAACAAGATTAAAGAATTGGTGGGAGCGCTTGCATCCCTTGCTTCCGTAGTAAAAAGTCCTTATTTAAGAAAACCAAATACGATCCGTTCGATCGCTCTTCTTGTGATCACTGCTAACAGAGGTCTTTGTGGAGGATATAACTCCAAAACAATCCGTTTAGCAAAAAATCGCATCCAAGAATTGAAAGATCAAGGCGTGAATGTTCGACTTTTTGTCGTAGGTAAAAAAGGAATTTCCTATTTCCAATTCGCAAAAGAGAAAATAGAAAAATCCTATACTCATATCGATGACAAGTCCGGTTACAAGGAAGCAGAAGAGTTTGCGGACTTCTTCTTGGGTTTATTTGCGAGTGAGGAAGTGGATTCAGTAGAAATTATTTCTACAGTTTATCATTCTTCTGCAAACCAAGAGCCAGAAGTTACTAAGGTTCTTCCGTTTGAAGCACAAGGAGAAGCTAACGTAGGTTCCAACGTTCTATATGAGCCAAGTCCGGCTGATATTCTGGAATCACTTCTTCCTTTAGTAGTAAAAACTGCATTTTTAAAGGCGATCTTGGAAGCGAATTGTTCCGAGCAGATCGCAAAGCGCGTGGCCATGAAATCCGCAACGGACGCGGCCTCCGAGATGATCAAACTTCTGACCCGCGGTTACAACCGTATCCGTCAGGCGAAGATCACTCAGGAGATCTCGGAGATCGTAGCGGGTGCGGACTCGCTAAACTAGTTCTGGTATTGGAGTACTTGGATGAGCAAAGGTAAAGTAAAACAAATCATCGGATCCGTTTTGGATATCGAATTCGAGTCCGGACATCTGCCCGAAATTTTTAACGCGCTTGAAATCGACGCGGTAATCAACGGTCAAAAAGAAAAAATCGTAGCCGAAGTGCAACAGCATATCGGTGGTAGTGCAGTAAGAGCGATTGCTCTTTCCTCTACCGACGGGTTGACCAGAGGCCAGGAAGTTTCTGATACAGGAGCTCCTATTTCCGTTCCAGTTGGGGACGTGACCCTCGGAAGAATTTTTAACGTTCTTGGAGAGCCTGTTGATGAGGGCGCTCCTATCCAAGTGAAAGAACGTAAGCCGATCCATAGAGCGGCTCCAAGTTACGAAGACCTTTCTCCTAAAACAGAAGTATTCGAAACAGGGATCAAGGTTATCGACCTTCTTGCACCTTATATCAAAGGTGGAAAGACCGGACTCTTCGGAGGAGCCGGAGTAGGTAAGACAGTTCTTATCCAAGAGTTGATCAATAATATCGCGAAACAACACGGTGGATTCTCAGTATTCGCTGGTGTTGGCGAAAGAACCAGAGAAGGAAACGACCTCTGGAGAGAGATGAAAGAATCCGGAGTTATCAACAAGACCGTACTTTGTTATGGTCAGATGAATGAGCCTCCTGGTGCTCGTCTTCGTGTTGCTCTTTCTGCTCTAACAATGGCAGAACATTTCCGTGATTCCATCGGAACAGACGTATTACTCTTCGTGGACAATATCTTCCGTTTCTCCCAAGCGGGATCAGAAGTATCAGCTCTACTTGGACGTATGCCTTCTGCGGTGGGATACCAACCAACTCTTTCTACAGAGATGGGTGCTCTTCAAGAGCGTATTACTTCCACTCGTAAAGGATCCATTACTTCCGTTCAGGCGATTTACGTTCCTGCGGACGACTTGACTGACCCTGCTCCTGCGAACGCGTTCGCTCACTTGGATGCAACTACGGTTCTTTCTCGTGCTATCTCTGATAAAGGAATTTATCCTGCGGTTGACCCACTTGACTCTACTTCCCGCGTGATGAACGCAGAAGTTCTGGGTGCGGAACACTATGGTGTTGCTCGTGAGGTTCAAAGGATCCTTCAGCGTTATAAAGATCTTCAAGATATTATCGCGATCCTAGGTATGGACGAACTTTCTGAGGACGATAAGGTTCTTGTTGCAAGAGCAAGAAAGATCGAGAAATTCCTTTCTCAGCCTTTCCACGTAGCGGAAGTATTCACAGGATCTCCTGGAAAATACGTAAAACTTGCCGATACAGTTCGCTCTTTCAAAGAATTGATCGCAGGAAATTGCGACCATCTTCCAGAGCAAGCCTTCTACATGGTAGGAACCATAGAAGACGCGATCGAGAAGTCCAAAAACCTGAGAGCATAATCGATGGTAGCCAAGCTAGACGTATCGGTAATCTCTCCAGAGAAACTACTCTTCCACGGCGATGCGGACAGCATCGTCGTGCCTGGAAGCGAAGGGTTTTTCGGAGTGTATCCGGGCCATACTTCTCTTGTTTCCCTGCTTGGGATCGGCGTGTTGGAAGTCCGACAAGGAAATAAAACCAAAATCGCCGCAATCGAAGGCGGGTTTTTCGAAGTAAGAGACAATAAAGTTACAATTTTGACGGACCACGGTAGCCTTAAGGAAGATATCGACCTTGCTGCTGCCCAAAAAGCCCTAGAAGAAGCGGAAGCTCTCCCTGCCTCTAACGAGAAAAATACTCTCGTCCTAAAAGCAAAAACCCGAATTTTAGCAGCTTCCCGCTAATATTTAGGGGTTCCAAATTCCGAAAATTATAAAGGGACACTTCTATCGGTTAAGCCCGAAGAAGTTTCCCAATAAGTAATAGAGAAGGTCTTCTAATATAAGAGGACTGTCTCGGAATTTTTCGGATTGTATTTCCTACAACTTAGGAGATCCTCCGAATATACAGACGGATTTTTAGTACACTGTAGGAAGCATGGCGGACGATTTTACGATAGACGAGGGAGAGGGGTTTCCAGCTGGAAATGGAGAGGATTTTGATCCGAGTGAAATGAGCTTGGACGAAATAGATTCTCTCTTGGCTAGCGATGGAGATTCTTCCGATTTTAATTTCGATTCCGTTCCAGGAGATTCTCCAGATAGCGAAGGCTTTGAAGAGTTGCTCGCTTCGTCCGGAGATGATTATCCGGATGATATTCCTAACTTCGAACCAGAAGAATCTGATTTTGGTTCTGATTTAAGCCAACTAGATGAGTCAGTCCATTTGGACGAAGACTTTGATTTCGAACTCACCGATCCAATGATCGATGCTGAGATCGATAGACTTTTAGACATTGATGATGATCTGAATTCTCCTCCAACATCTTCTTCCTCTGCTCCTTCTTGGAGAGAATCTGCTCCTACTTCTTCCCCTGAAAATCATGAGGAAGCATTCGGAGACTTAGGCTCTTTGGATCTAGGAGATTTTTCTCAGCCTGGAGAAGTGCCTTCTTCTGCATTCCATTCAGATGACCAACCATTCGATTGGGGAGGCGACTCTTCTGATCAGGATGAGGTAGTCGGGCTCTCAGATGAAGATCTGGATGATGAGGCACCAATCTCACTTTCTGACGACGAATTGCATAATATTGATATAGGTTCTAACCTTGCAGACTTCTCCATGGACGAAGAAGAAGTTTCTGCGCCGGAAGATTCAGTTTCCAAATCATTTGAAGATGAAATAGTTTCTGATGACGAAGGTCCAATTTCTCTCTCCGAACATGAGTTAGACGATATCATGGCAGAAGACTTCAGTCCAAATATGGAAGAAGAAGGATTCGGTGATTTGGGCGGAGACGATATTTCTATGCCTTCTTCCGAGCTAACTGAAGACATTAATTTCGAAGGCGAAGACGAGAAGGATATCGCACTTTCTACCGACGAATTGGATCATCTTTTAGAAGGAGATGATGCTTCTTTCGAAAACAAAAGTTCTTTTGATGAGTTAGGGGATTTCGGAGATCTAGATCTTGGCTCCGTTGCAGAAGAACATTCTTCCTCTTCAGATCTGGAAGAAGAAGCAAACGAACCAATCGCACTTTCTGACGATGAACTTGGAAATCTATTATCCTCAGGAGATGAGGACGAAATCGAAAGTATCCAACTGGATGATCTGGATTCTGTAGGAGCTCCTACAGCAGAGTCAGAGTTTGGAATGGAAGAAGATACTGACTCTTCTTCTGAATTAGATCTAAGTGATTTTAATTTTGAATCTGAGCCGGACGGAACCAAAGACGAATTTGGTGGAGAAGATGAATCTATCTCTCTCCCTGTTTCCGATTTCGATAATTTCGGAATGAGCGAAGAAGAAAATCCTCTGGATACCGGATTGGATCTGGAAGATTTCGAAGACAGTACTAAGTCGGAAGATAAGGCATTCGAAGAATCTTTGGGAGACTTCACTTCCGCAAGTGATGAGGATATATTAGGAAGTTCAGATTCTGATCTGATGGATTTCTCTCCTACTGAAACTTCTGAAAATGATTTCTTCTCTGAAAGTTCTGATCCAGACGAGCCAATCGCACTTTCTGACGATGAACTTGGAAATCTATTATCTTCTGGAACAGAAGAGGAAGAAGAGCATACTGGAACTTCTTTAGACCTTTCCTCCGATTTAGATGATGATAACGAGCCGATCGCACTTTCAGATGATGAACTTGGAAACTTACTCTCCGGAGAAGAAGAAACAGTTTCTTCTTTAGATTCGGAAGATGACGAACCAATTGCACTCTCTGACGACGAATTAGGAGATCTATTATCTTCTGGAGATGAAGAAGCTTCAGATGCAGATATATTTGCAGATGCTCCACCAGAAGAACATGATGATGCTGCTCCGGTAGAATTCGGAGACTTCAGTTTAGATACAGAAGCGGATGAACCTATCGCTCTTTCAGAAGATGAATTAGGACATTTATTGGAAGAAGAGCCTGAAGTGGAAACTGCTTCTTCCGATCTGATGGAAGATTCTGATGAGCCAATTTCACTTCCGATCAACGAGTTAGACGATATTGGAACACCTGATATATCTTCTGATTATGATATAGATTGGGACGGACCTGTTGCAAATCTGAACGATCTTGGAACTGGAGAAGAGAATGCGGTTGCTGCCCCTTCTGATTGGGATTTAGGGGAAGAAGCTGACGAACCAATCACATTATCTAATGATGAATTAGGGAATTTACTCTCTGATGAAGCTCCACAAGGAGTAGATTCAGAAGATTTAGATTCATTATTATCTTCTCCTCCTGAAGCAAGCGACTTAAATGCATTGGGTTCTTTTGAAGATGACATTCAAATTTCAGGTTTGGATTTTGCTGATAATATAGGTGGGGAGATTGTCCCAACTATAGAAAAATTAGCTCCAGAAACGGAACTGAACTTTATCTTAGACGAGTATGCTGACGAGAATGAACTTTCTCCTCTGGAAGAGATCCGCCAAGCAGGAGCTGCAACAGATGACGCCGAAACCGGCGAGGCAATTCCTACTCAAGATGAGATGAAACGAATTCTTTTATATCTGGATGAGTTACTCGGAAATCTTCCCGACGATATGATCCGTGATTTCTCTCGTTCAGACTATTTCGAACTTTATAAGAAATTAATGAAACAAATCGGCGTTTGACGATGGGTCTATTAGACAAGGTCACTCGTCTTATTCGTTCCGGTAATTTGGAATCCGGAACTAAATCATCTTCGGTTGCAATTTCCGGAGATGAAAAACCTTCTCTTTTGAAAAAATCCATGGCAGTACGAGCCAAAGGTCTTTTAGAAAAGGCGATGGATTTCGGAGGAAGAAAAGAGAAGGCAAGTTCTGTTTACGAAGACCCTACTAACTTTGAACCTGCAACTGCTTCTACTTCCTCTGAAGATGATTTTAGTTTTGATTCTCCTTCTGCAGATTTCGGAGATATAGATTTTGGCACCGACATTCCGAGTGATTCATTCAGTGGGGAAGATTCGGATTCAGAAGTTTCTTTTCCAGATTCCGCATTCGGCGGAGAAAGTTTTGGAGAAGATTCAAACAGCGATTTTGATCTATCTTCAACAGACTTCGGTCCTTCAGATGAAGAAGAGTCCGATTTTGCAATCGACCCTGATCTTGGATTGGGACTAGAAGATTCTGATCTGGGTGCAGACTTTGGAGAACTTCCTGAGGAAACTTCTCACAAAGGTCTATTATCTAAAGCGGCAGAAGCAAAAGAAGAAGAGAATTTCCCTTCTGATCTTTCTAAACCGGATGCGATTAAAGATCCGTTTGATGATTGGGTCAAGGACGCGGAAAACCAAGCAAGCCAAGAAGCAACTCGTCCTTTTAGTAAAGAGCAAAGTGATACAGAAAATGCTCAGTTTTTATTTGATGATGATTCTGATTATTCTACATTGCCTATCGATTTGCAAATCGCTTCTCGTAAAAAATTAGAGAACTACCTATCCGCATTTGAAATTTCTAAAGAGATTTCCGCTTCCAAAGATTTTACCAACTTCTTCGAAAACCTAAGCTTTTCTATCCAAGGCCAGATTGGCGCTGAATCTATTGTAATTTTCTCTTCTACAAATGGAGAGTATGATGTGCTCAGAGTTGTAGAAGCCCAAGGAATTGGGGCGGACCCTGATTGGGTTTTAGAAGTAGGCGATGAAAGTTACCAAGCTGCATTAAAAACTCCTTCTGTAGTCTATGCGAAAGAGATCTTAAAACATTCCCCTCCTAAAAAAGAAAAAGAGATCCTGGAAAAAACAGAAGCTGAGATGCTTATCCCTATTCGTAGTTACGATGAATTTTATGGAATTATTATATTAAGTAAAACTATAGAGGGTGAAGACTACACGATCGAGGACTTGGAGTTCTTGAAGATTGTAGGAGAAATGGCTGGATCCGTATTAAGAAGGATCATGGACCTCGAGGCACTTCACCAAGAGAATGATCGCTTAAACCAAGTTGTCAAAAGTAACGAGAGAATACTCGCAACTGCAAGAGATCTGGCCGGAGTCCGTGACATGGACGAGGCTTACGACTATCTTGTAGAAGTCTTAAAAAAAGAACTCGGACTAAGACGTTGGAGTTTCTTACTTTTGGATAGAAGCACCAGAAAAGAATACAAAGTATTCGGAACAAACTTACTCACACCTGATACTTCTGGAAAGTTCAGATTGGGGTTGGATTCCAACTTAGTCGGAATCGTTGCTAATGTTCCTGGGGTATTCAGAATTGCAAATTTCAGAAAAAATCCGGAACTTCTATCTCAGTTATCAAATGATGAGATCGGACTTATGCACGATTTCGATATTCTTCCTTTCTTGAATCTGAACTGGCTTGTGGGAATGTTATTCATTCACGAAACTGAAAGGCCTTGGACGGATACAGATCGCGAAACTGCAGTTGGAATTTCGGAGATCGCTTCTCCAGTACTTTCAAATTTACTAATGCTGGAAGAAAGAGATGCAGTTTTCAGAGACCCATTCAGTCCTGTAGAATCAAGAATAGACGAAGCAATTTTAAGAGCTTCCAAGATAGGAACACCTTTCAGTCTTACTGTTTTTAAAGTCCAAAACGCAACCAGAATGGTTCGTATCAAGGGTGCTGGATTTTTCGCTCATTACTGCGAAGAGTTGCGGTCATCGATCCAGGAAAATCTGGGGGAAACAGATTACTGCTATCGAGTAGGCCAAGGAAAATACGTAGTCGTCCTTGATGGAAAAGATAGGGAAGAAACCCAGATTGTAGTTCGTAAAATCAGAAACAGAATTGTGGAATTGGATAGAAAGAACAAAGACTTTCAAACTTCTACGGCAAACCAAACTCTTTGTTATCCTGCGGATACCAGAGAGAAAGAAAGAATGTTGGAACTAATAGAAGAATCCTGAGCTAGTTTTTTTGGATTGTGTTGTAGGAGTTCCTACACTTTCTAAAGATCGCCCCCGCCCAGCTTCGGGAGGGGGGAGTGGCCCGTGGGAGAGCTCATTCCCGCTTATCACAAAATCTCTCCTTAGTCAATCAGATCCTTATCTCCTTCCTCTTGTTGGAATTCCAACATTTCCTTCCCGTTCTGCCATTCCTTAAGGACCGATCTATTTTCAAAATCTATTATTTAAACATTGACTTAATTAAATGATTATTTAAATAATAGATTTATGAATGCTTTTGCTGCCCTTGCAGATGATACAAGACGGGAAATTGTGAGATTGGTAGCCAAAAACGGCGAACTCACTTCAACCGAGATCGGGCAAAATTTTAATATAACACCACCAGCCATTTCTCATCACTTAAAAGTCTTAAAGAGCGCTAAGGTCCTTAATATGAAGAAGGAAGCGCAAAAACGAATCTATAGTCTTAACGGCTCGAGCATTAACGAAATGGAAGATTGGTTATTGGATATAATCGATTTATGGAATAAGCGCCTGGATAAATTGGATCGATACGTTTTAAAGATCAAAAAGGAGAGAGCCCGTGATAAAAAATAACGTAGAAACAAATGTAGAAGGTAACAAGGTCATCTATAAAAGATACTTTGACGTGTCCGCAGAACTTCTCTTCGAAATGTGGTCAATGCCAGAACATCTTGCCGAATGGTGGGGACCAGATGGATTTACATTAACTACTAAGCGTATGGATTTTACCAACGGCGGAATTTGGGAATTTATCATGCATGGGCCAGACGGACATGATTATAAAAACAAGATCCAATTCACTGATATTAAAGAGTCACATCATATTTATTATAAACATCTGGGTGATGGAGAAGGTGATCATGATGTTCATTTCGAATCAAAAATTTTATTCGAAGCAAATGGAGAAGGCACGAACCTTATAATGGAACAAATCTTCCCGAGCAAAGAAGAACTCGAAAGAGTGAATGAAAAATATGGTGCGATCGAAGGCGCTAAACAACATATCGGCAACCTTGCTAAGTATTTGGAAAAACTTAAGTAGCTGACTGACCAGATAAATCTTTGTAGGAGTTCCTACATTTGTTTTAGGGGCGCCCCCTCCCTGCATTGGGTGGGGGGAGTGGCTCGTGGGAGAGCGCTTACACGCCTACCACAAAATCGCCAATCCGTCAACGAAATCCGTGCTCACAATCCCGTGTTGGAATTCCAACACGCCGCCTGGAGCCTACTTTCTCTTAGTTGAATCTACTAAATCGTAGAATTTCTGAAACAAGTATCTACTGTCATTCGGGCCTGGAGAACTTTCCGGGTGGTATTGAACTGACAGAAGAGGATAACCTGATTTCAAAATACCTTCTACAGTATCGTCGTTCAGATTGATAAAAGAGATCGGTTCCTTTTCGGAAGACTCCGCAACCACAGCAAAGCCATGGTTTTGAGAAGTGATCTCCACTTTACCGGTCTCCAAATTTTTTACAGGTTGGTTTCCGCCTCTATGGCCGAATTTCATTTTTTCAGTTTTCTTACCTAAGGTTAGGCCAATGATTTGATGGCCTAGGCAGATCCCGAAAAGAGGATAATTATTTTCTAATATAGCTTTTGTAGAATCGATCGCGTAAGTGCAAGCTGCTGGATCTCCAGGACCATTCGAAAGGAAGAAAGCATCTACACCATCTTTCATGATTTCAGAAGCAGGAGTTTGAGCAGGGTAAACAGAAACTGCAAAACCTGCAGAGTCTAAGAGGCGAAGAATATTTGTTTTCACGCCATAATCATAAACAGCTAGTTTATATTTTTTTCCAATGCTGGAACCGAACTCATATTTTTTATCAGTGGTGACAACTTTCGCGAGATCTGCGTCTGCGATCCCCGGGAACTTCTTCACTTGTGCTAAAAAAGAATCGGAGTATTCATTTGCGACGAAGATCCCTCCGTTAGGAGCTCCATTCGTGCGGATGAATCGGGTCAACTTTCGAGTGTCGATCCCTTGGATCCCTGGAATTTTATAATCTTTTAGAAATTGAGATAATGTCTTTTGGGCCTTGAAGTTGGAAGGACGATCCACATATTCTTTCACGATCATTCCGGCCGCTTGGATCTTTCCGGATTCCATATTTTCAGGATGGATCCCGTAGTTCCCGATCATCGGGTAAGTTAGAGTTACGATTTGGTTGGCGTAGGAAGGATCGGTGAGAATTTCCTGGTAACCCGCCATGGAAGTATTAAAGACGATTTCCCCGACGGACTCAGTTTCGTAGCCGAAGGATTCACCTTCGTATACGTCCCCGTTTTCTAAAACC